>CAYYBP010000007.1:0-37575 GCA_964470275.1 uncultured Anaerolinea sp.
ATTAGTGTTAGCGAGTTCCCATTATTTGACCGCTTCAGCCAGGGCGCTTTCAAAGATGTTCAGCGCTTCGTTCATCTGTGCTTCGGTGACGATCAATGGCGGGATCCAGCGGATGGTGTTATCCCAGGGGCCGGCGGTGAGCAGCATCATGTTGCGGTCTGCGCACGCGTGTTGAACGGCTTTGGTGAACTTTTTATCTGGTTTGCCGTGGGCGTCGCGGAACTCAGAGCCGATCATCAAACCCAGCCCGCGCACATCGGCCATCTGCGGGTATTTCTCCTGTAAATGCCCAAGTCCGGCTTTCAGTTGCAAGCCGCGGGCGCAGGCGTTCTCGAGCATTTTTTCTTCCTTCATCGCCTGGATGGTGGCTACCCCCGCAGCCGCCGCAACCGCGTTTCCGCCGTAGGTGCCGCCGTGAGATCCGGGGATCCATTTCGCCATCAGGTCCAGCCGGCTGATCACGCCTGAAATGGGCATACCGGAGGCGAGACCCTTTGCCACGGTCATGATATCGGGCACGATGTCGAAGTGCTGGTGACCGAACCATTTGCCGGTGCGTCCAAAGCCGGATTGAACCTCATCCGTGACCAGCAGGATGCCGTGCTGCTTGGTGAGTTCGCGCAGACCTTTCATGAAGGATTTTGGCGGAACTACGTAACCGCCTTCTCCAATGACCGGTTCAATAAAGACCGCAGCGGTTTCAGCGGGGGCGGATTGGGTCATCAGCAGCAGTTCGAGTTCGTCCAGGCACCATTGGCTGGTCTTCTCTTCATCCCAGCCGTAGCGGAAAGCGTAGGGGAAGGGGGCGATGTACACACCGGACATCAAAGGTTGATACCCGACCTTGTAGCTGTTCTTGGACGTTGTCATCGCCATGGTGGCGTTGGTGCGCCCGTGAAACCCCCCCTGGAAGACGATCACGTTCTGCCGGCCGGTGGCGTGGCGGGCGAGTTTGAGCGCGCCTTCCACCGCTTCGGCGCCAGAGTTGCTGAAGAAGAATCCATCCAGCGATGGCGGGATGATCGTGCGCAGCTCGGCGACCAGCTCCAGCAGCGGTTTATGCACAACAAGGTTCACCTGTCCGTGCAGCAGCAGACCCGCCTGGTTGCGGATGGCTTCCACAACTTTCGGGTGGCAGTGGCCGGTGTTGGTCACGCCGATGCCGCAGGTGAAATCCAGCACCTTGCGCCCGTCGGTGGCATATAGATACGCCCCTTCCGCGTGGTCGACGATGATATCGGAATAATGCGTCCAGACTGGTGAAAGATGAGCTAAATTATCCTCGTAATCGATCATATTTTTCCCTCATGCCTCCGTTTTTGTGTGTTGAAAATTCAAGATATTTGGTGCTGTGTAGATGAACTGGTATTACTATTAGAAAATCAAACCTGTTTACCTTCGTACAGGTTAAAAACCAGTTCCCCAACCTGATCACCAGTTTATTATGGCATGTTTCTCAAGGTTGGGGAACTCATATAAATCATGGTAATTCTATGTACTTCCTCACCACTCCTTTATACCCCATGGGAAGCCCATACCCGCCATGCGGTCCATGAAGGGTACCGGGTCGAAGAATTCCGGACCTTCCACGCCGGTGGCTTTCCAGATGCCTTCCGCCAGTAATTCCATGCCGATGACGGCGTTGAAAGCGGTCTGGGTGACGACCACCTGGCAGTCGAACTTGTCCATGCTTTCCTTGTTGTCTGCCACCTGGTAGAGATAGACGTTCTTCTCCTTGCCGTCCTTTTTGCCTTTGATCCAGGTTCCGGCGCAGGTCTGTCCTTCCATCAGGGGTCCAAGGTGAGCCGGGTCTGGCAGGCAGGCCGCCACCACGTCGCGCGGCGCGACTTCAACCTTGCCAACCTTGATCGGATCCTTGTTGTCCAGGCCGAGAAGGTGCAGGGTCTGTAGAATACCGATGAACTCATCGCCCAACCCGTACTTGAATGTCACCCGCTTGCAGTCAATGTAACGCGGCACGAGCAGTACTTCTTCGTGTTCCACGTTGACACATTCGTTGGGGCCAATGCCCTCGGGGAAATCGAAGACCTCTTTTTCCGAGAAGGGCGGGGTGGTGAACCAGCCCTTGCCCTTTTCCCAGATGACCGGTGGATTGAGGCATTCCTCGATCGTGGTCCAGATGGAAAAATTGGGGGCAAAGTCGTAACCCTTCACGATCAGGTTCGCGCCATCCCTGACGTTCACTTCATCGACTTCGTCGAACAGGTGGGTCGCGGCATACTTGGCGAACACATCCGCCATACCCGGTTCCACACCCAATCCAAGCAGCGCCAGGATGCCCTTTTCTTTCCATTTATCCGCACGCGCAAACTGGTAATCGCCCAATTTGATGCCTGGCGTCTCGTATGGCGTTTCGGGGTGCGGGTGGGAAAGTGTCATCGCCATGTCCATGTAATTGACGCCCACGTTATACGCGGCATCAAAAATGGCTTCGTTGAAACTTGGATCGCAGGCGTTCATGATCAGATCAACCTGGTAATCTTTTGCCAATTTTTCGATCATGTCGCGATTGCGCGCATCCACAAACTCGACCGGGAACCTGGCATTATCCTTGATCTTGGCCTGCACTTCCAGAGCGCGTTCCTTGTTGTAATCGGCCAATACCATTTTTTCCAGCCACGGGCGCCTGGCCGCCATTATTGCAATGGATTCGCCTACGCCGCCAACACCAACCAGCAATATTTTCATTATTTCCTCCGAATTTTAAGATGATTATGCTTCTTCAGCGCTATCCAACACGTACGGGTCAACATCCGGGATATCTTTCTTCACCCATTTGCGGATGGGGAAGTACAACACCGCGCCGATCGCCATGGCGACGAGGGCCAGCCCCACCGCACCCTGCCAGCCGTAATCGATGATCTGGCTGACGATGGCGATCACGATGATTGTGAGAGGAGCAACGACGATATACACCAGACCCAGCGCTCCGCCTGGCACACGGTTGCGCGGAATGTCGGGTTTTTTCTTGCGCAGCATGACCAACGCGAAGATCTCGGCCATCAGCACGAGCATATTGAGGAACACGTCGATCACCACCAGGTTTTGGAATGCAGACGTGGAGAATAGCAGGTAGAAAGCGGCGCATATGAGAATCGAAACCCATGGCGTGCCGTATTTCGGATGAACTTTATTCAACCAGGTCGGCATCATGCCGTCTTCGGCCATGGCGTAGGGTACGCGCGTGCCTCCCAACCCGTTGCCGATAAACAGACCGATCATCGAGAAGATCGCCGAGATGCCGACGATCGCCCCCAGGAAAAAGGAGAGCGGGCTGTCTTTGCCGGCTACCTTGTCGCCGATGCGGTGTGCAATTGTCGGGAACTCCCAGCCATAATCCGTAGTCGGATCCACACCCCAGGTGAGCATCTTTTCGTCCTGGATGCCATATTCATTCAGGATGGGCCCGATGCCTGCTCCGGTATCCTCTTCCTCGAGCCCCCACACCAGGTATTGGCCGTCTTCCCCCGCACCGCCGTACAGGCCTGCGACCGTCGGGATGGAGTAGGACAGTATGGCGGCGATCAATACCAGCACCATCGCGCGCGGGTAGGTCTTCTTGGGGTTCTTGATCTCATCCCCGGCCGCAGTGGGCAGCTCCCAGCCCATGAAGTTCCACATCGCCACGTAAATGCCCACGCTCAAGGCGCCCAGCAGGTTCTGACCGTTGATCTCAGCTCCGCCAGGCAGGAAGGGGATGTTGGACGGAGTCCCGTTGACGATCCAGGCGTAGATACCAAAGCCGGACATGATGATGATCGGTATGATCATCGCTACGCCCAGCCAGCTGGCGGTCAACCCGGCGAGTTTTGCACCGCGCACATTCAGCAATGAAATGGTGATGATCAAAACTGCCGCGACCAGCCAGGAGAGCAGGTCTGAGGAGAATTCCACCCCGCCGATCGTCGCGCCGTTCTTCAGTGCGGGTATGAAATAGCTCAGGTACCAGGCGGTCCACACCGGGTAGATGGATACATCCACCCAAGAGACAACCCAGTTCATCCAGCCAGACATGAACCCGGCGAATGGGCCGAAGGCCTGCTTCACCCAGTGGTAATACCCGCCCTCGACCGGCATCATCGACTGCATTTCGCGCACCATCAGCATGTTCGGGATGCTGAACACGAGTGGAGTGATGACCATCAGCAGCAGCGCCAGGCCTGGACCGGAGAGACCGACCATCGGTTCCGCGCCAAAGGCTCCACCGCAAACGGTGAAGTAGATCAACGCGAAGAGCGGAAGAATGGTCAACTCCCTTTTCAGTTTCTTCTTTTCTTCTTTTACCAGGATTGCTTTTTCGACCTCTGGTGCCATTTTTCCTCCTTTTTAAATCCAATAAAAACGATTCAAGGATGCTGTTGCACATCCGGATTACCAGGAGAAGCGTACCGTTAATCGGCTGGCTTAATCCTTCGTCACGATCGATGAAGGGATCGGCCAGACATGGTCATCTTTGATCTTGATGGGTACAAATGAGATGTGCGTTTTACGCACTCCCGGGATCTTTCCGATCACTTCTGTGACGAACCTGAACATCTCGCTGTTATTACGGGTGAACAACTGGATGCTGATGTCGTTGTCGCCGGTGGAATAAGCGATATAACTCACCGATTCGTATTCCGCGATCTGTTTGGCGATCGTGTCGATGAGGGAGGGTTCAACCTCGATGAAAACGTCCGCGCACACCGGCAAACCGATCGCTTCGGCATTGACATTGCCGCGCACCGAGATCACGCCGCTCTTGATCAGGCGGTTGATGCGGTAGCGCACGGCGCGTTCCGAAAGATCCCCGCCGATTCGCCGGGCGATCTGCGAACAACTCATCCTGCCGTCTTCCAACAACAGGTCTGAGATTCTTTTATCGGTCGCGTCGATTCTTGGCATTTTGTCAGTTTTCATTTCTGAAATATACATAAAGTATAGGAATATTTTCCGAAATTACAATAGTCTTCATGAGATTTTTGGAAATTTTAAGGTTTCTGAAGCAGAGAATCCATATCAAACATGGAAAATCAAAAAATTTGTGACAAAAAAATACTTGACATGTGGATTTTTTTTGCAATAATAATTGCATGGGATAAGCGACACGATCCCGTGATTTCCTTTTCTTATCGGTAAATTTTTATCCATTATTGTGCTAAATCGGCAATTGTTGGTTCTGTATTCCGTTGATTTGCAGGTCCAATTCCATATCAGATCACAGGAGGAGAAATGCCACAGAATTTTAAGGAAGCACTGTCGTATTCAGGTCGTTGGTTGGAAATCATCGAAAAAGCCGAGGTCACGGAAGCCGAGGGAAAGCAGATCATCGAAGAAAGCAAGAAAAATTTCGGAGAGTACTTTAATAAGGGCTGGCTGGAATATCGCAAATCGGTAACCGAAGCCGGTGATTGGGCCTGCGTGGAATGGACAGGCCGTGGAGCGATCTTCAAAGACGTGTTAGGTCGAGAGTATATCGACTGCCTGGGCGGTTATGGCATGATGGACCATGGCTGGAGCCACCCGGATGTGGTCAAGGCGGTCGCGGCGCAGTTGCGGCGCACTCCCATGCCCAGCCAGGAATTGATCGACCCGCTGCGCGGTGTGTTGGCAAAACTCATGGCGAATATCACCCCGGGAGATATCAAGTACTCCTTCTTCTGCGCCAGCGGTACGGAGGCAATTGAAGGCGCCATCAAAGTGGCGAAGATGTATTCGAAGAAATCTGCCTTCATCGTCGCCACCAAGGCGTTTCATGGCAAGACCATGGGCTCGCTCTCCATGCTCGGCAAGGCCGATTACCGCGTGCCGCCCGGTTTGTTATACGCCGGGCAGGTGTACCATGTTCCCTATGGCGACGCGGCCGCGGTCGAACGCCAGCTTGAAATATGCGACCAGGTGGGAATTGGCGTGGCCGCCGTCTTGATGGAACCCATCCAGGGAGAAGCGGGCGCGATCGTTCCGCCGGATGACTTCTGGCCGCGCATCCGCAAGGCGACCAAAGATCATGGTGTGCTGCTTATCGCTGACGAGGTTCAGACCGGGCTCGGGCGCACCGGCAAGATGTGGGGCGTGGAGCACTGGGGTGTGGAACCCGATATAATTGCGGTCGCCAAGTCACTTGGCGGCGGCGTCATGCCGGTCAGCGCCTTCTGCTCCACGGAAGAGATCTGGCAGGTGATGATGGATCCCAACCCGTTCATTCACACCACCACCACCGGCGGCGGTGCGCTGGCCTGTTCAGCCGCGATCGCTGCCATCAACGTCGCTATCAGGGATGACTTCCCCAAGCAGGCGCAGGAAAAGGGCGATTACTTCATGAAGGCGTTGAAGGTGTTGGAAAAGAAATACGCCAACGTCTACGATTACATCTCCGGCAAAGGCTTGCTCATCGGGCAGCATTTCAAGGACGCGGAAGTCGGCTACAAGGTCGCGGCAGGGCTGTTCAAACGCGGCGTCCTGGTTGCCGGCACACTCACCAGCGCCCACACCATCCGTATCGAACCACCCATCGTTATCGAATATTCGCAGATCGATGAAGTATTGAATCGACTCGAAGATACACTCAAGGAAGTAGCTTAGTTGGTAAGATCCATCATCCACTGTGAAATAAGAAAGGAAGGGTCTCATGGTTCTTGAAGGTTATCAATACGCTTGGCTTGTGTTTCTGTTCATAGCGCTGTTCTTTGCTGTTCGTATCGCAGTAGGTGTATGGGCAGGGAGAAAGGTCCAGGATAATGAGGACTATGTTGTCGCTGGACGCAGACTGCCCATTCATATGGCGGCGGCTTCCATCATGGCGACATGGTTCGCGGCTGAGACCCTGATGGGCGCTTCAGAGACGGCTTACGACTACGGCTTCCAGGGAGTGGTGTTTGACCCCTTCGGCGCTTCAGCCTGTCTCTTCCTGTCGGGCTTCCTGTTTGTCCGCTTGATGCGCCGAGCGAAGTACCTCACCATCGTGGACTTTTTCGAACGTCGCTACAACAAGTTGACGGTTGTCCTTTCGGTCGTGGCTGAAATGCTGACCTACTTCTCCTGGACAGCGGCGCAGATCGTGGCGGGCGGCGCGATCGCGCAGGGTATTTTTGGCCTTGATCCGGTGTGGGGGATGGTGCTTGTCATCGCCATTGTGGCGGGGTATACCATGATGGGAGGTATGATGGCCGATACGCTGCTGGACTTCTTCCAGATGTTCCTGACAGCCATCGGCATCTCACTGGTGTTCATCTTTATGCTTAAAGCGGTCGGCGGGTTCCCCGGAATGATTGAAGGAGCGGGGTCTACCTATGTATCGGAACCATTCAACCTGCTACCGATCAAAGGTGAAGGCTACCTGGGCTACACCGGGTTGACTGGCTGGATGTACTGGCTGGCCGCCTGGATGGCGATCGGGCTTGGTTCTGTGGCCACCCAGGACCTGATGCAGCGCTCTATGGCAGCCCGTAATCAGGCGACTTCGGTGTACGGCTCCTACTTCGCTGGCGTACTTTACCTCTTCTTCGGCATCATGAGCCCGTTGATCGGTATCATGACCTACAAGTTGAACCCGGGGATGGAGGATATCAGCTACCTGCTGGTGCACGCCGCTATGACCCATATGCCGGCCATTCTTACAGCCATTTTCATCGCGGCGCTGGTTTCAGCGCTGATGAGCACCTCAGACAGTTCACTGCTTGCGGGCGCCTCTGCGGTGACCGAGAACCTCATTCCATTGATCACAGGTAAGAAACTGGAGGGCAAGAGAGCGTTATGGGCTACTCGCATCATGGTGCTCGTAAACGCAGTCATCGGTCTGGCGATAGCCTTGTGGGCGCAAACGATCTACGAGCTATCCGTGGTCGCTTGGACGCTTCTTCTGGTTGGCCTCTTCACACCATTCGCGTTTGGCATGTACTGGAAAAAAGCCAATTCATCCGGCGCGAATGCGGCATTCATTGGCGGCTTTACTGTCTGGATCCTTGCGACGATCTTTTTCTTCAACACAGGTCTTGGCGGGCAATCGACCGCAATCGTATGCGAGTATGCTGGTGAAGGTGCGTTCACTGATGGCTGGTGGTGTGCTTTCTGGGATGCAGTGTATGTGGCATCCTTTGTTGCGTTCTTCTCCGCCATCCTCCTGATGATCGTGGTATCGCTGGCGACGCAGAAGAAGGACCCGGCCAAGAAGCTGGTGGATTACTACGGTGAACCGATTGATATGAACCCGAAACTGCACCTGGGTATCCTACCGATCAGAGATGCTTTCCGCAAGATCACCAAAGAAGAGAAGGAAATCACCTGATCTTCCTGGCACTGACGTGCGGCAGCCTGGTTGGGTTGCCGCACAGCAAAACAGATATGCGTTAAAATAAGTGGCGTCCATGGCCAAGCGCTTTGGACGCCACATAGTCTTTCAAAAAGCTGCAAATAAAGAAAGAAAATTTTCAAACCATGTCAAATTTCAACCCAGAAGAATTAAAATGGTACGCGCTCATTTTCGGAGTGATCCTACTGATCGTTTTCATCTACCGCAAAGCGACAAAAAAGGTGATCAGCGACCGCGAGAAAAAGGCAAAAGCCCAATCTGCTTACCGACCTGTAGTCTCGACTGAAAAACCAGCCATGACCGAGGAGCAGTTCACCCGCTCTTGGAAAAGCCTTTCTTATCTGCTATTGCTGGCTGGGGCGGGTAACCTGTACATGGCGTACAACGCTGTTACGAAGGCGATCCAGGCTGGCGGCTTGTGGGTGTGGTGGGTGGATTTCGCCTTCAGCATCATCGCCGCCGGTGCGGCAGTCATGATCTGGCGAAAGAAGACCAAGAACTGGATCTTTGTTTATTTTGCCGCGACGCTGGTGCCGCTGTTTCTGTTCATGTCCATCCAGGGACAGGTTTACAAGATTAGCGCCTTGATCCATTTGTTCCCCCTGGTGTTGTTATATTTCGTTTTGAAACCGGTCTGGAATTATCTCAAGACAGAATAATTACAGTAACCAAAACCCCCCGTAGATTCAGATGCGGGGGGATTTTTTTACCACTACCTGGTTAATCGATGATCTTTCCTACCGCTTCACCAAACGCGCGGGTGTGATAGTCGATATCCGCCTCGGTCACGTCCGGGGCGATCAACGCCATGTTATGGAAGGGCGTCATCAGGATGCCGCGGTTCATCGCCGCAAGGTGCATGTAGCGGTCT
The DNA here is from genome assembly GCA_964470275.1 of uncultured Anaerolinea sp. GTDB lineage: Bacteria > Chloroflexota > Anaerolineae > Anaerolineales > Anaerolineaceae > UBA6107. The sequence goes on from CAYYBP010000007.1 coordinate 9,180, forward strand.
AGTTCCGCGTCCACCGCCGCTTCAGCCTCGCCGCCGTTGCGTGGCAACTCCGGGCAGAACCAGTATTCGGCGCGGCAGCCAAGGCGGTTGATGACCCAGGGCAGCTTGTGTTCGTCGATGACTTCCTTTACCCCGTCCGTGAAGCGGACCGCCAGAGGGATGGTGTGGGAAAAGGTCTCCTTGTTCAGGGTATTCTCCAGTGTGTAGCGCATGGCAGCCAGCGACAATGCGTTGCCCGCCAGGGTGCCGCCGATGCCGCCGACATCCGATTCATCCACCTTGATGCTCTTCGATACCTTTTCCCCCACCTCTTCTGATAGCCCGTAAACTGCCGCCGGTACGCCGCTGCCGATGGTCTTGCCCACCGTCAGGATATCCGGTTCCAGGCCGGCTTCACCGGTGTAGCCGCCGGGGCCGGAACACATGGTGTGGGTCTCGTCGATAATCAGCAGGGTGTTGTACTTGCGCGTCAGGTCGCGCAGGGCCTGGTGATAACCAGGATCGGGGTGGATGATGCCGATGTTGGTCATCACCGGTTCAGCCAGCACGCAGGCGATGTCGCCTGCCGCCAGCGCCTGCTCGAGCGCGGGGATGTTGTTCCACGGGATAACGCGCGTGGTGACAACCGGGTTGACCTGTGGTCCGATGGCGCCCGGGCGCGGGCCAGGGATGCCGTCATTGATGGTAATAAAAGTCTCATCCACCGAGCCATGGTAGCAATAGTCATACACCAGCACGTAGGGGCGTTTGGTGATGTGCCGGCACAGCCGCAGCACGAAGCGGTTGGCGTCAGTCGCGGTGAGCGTCGTTTGCCAATATTTCAACTTGAAGCGCCGCTGCAACTCTTCGCCGACCCAGATGGCATCCTCGGTCGGCAGCATGAAGGTTATGCCCTTGTCCAGCTGCTCCTTAATCTTTTGGATCGGGACATCTGGGGAGTGACCGACCATCGCGCCGGTATCGCCCAGGCAGAAATCGAGGAATTCCTTGCCGTCGGCGCAGGTGAAATGCGCGCCTTTGGCGTGGCTCACAAACAACGGGAAACCGCCCGCCCAGCGCACCATCCAGTTCATTGGAACGCCGTCCAGCAGGCAGCCCTTAGCTCTCTGGTAGAGGGCGAAACACTTTGGATGCTCTCTGGCGAAATTATCGATTTCTACGCCAAGCACTTGGTCAAGTTTTTGTCGGTTGATGGTTGCCATTGTTCTCCTCTTCTGTTGGAATTGTGCGTGATGGGTTAATTATATACAAAGGAAAAAGATCGCAAGCGTAAAAAGGCTATAATACTTATCAGGAACGCGATATTCCTCCAATTAAAATTATCTATGGGACTCCCGCCTGTGATGAGGGGAAACACCCGAAGGAATGGAAATATGAAAATTCTGACAAATGAACAGGAAGATGTGCTGCAGCGCGAACGTGGTCTGTTGAATGACCTGCGCATTAAGCTGGTTGGTTACAACGCCTTAAAAGACGATATCGATTCGCTCGGTCAATCCATCCTGCAGCTGGATGATCTTTTCTTGCTCGTAATCGTCGGAGAATTCAACGCCGGCAAAAGCGCTTTCATTAACGCTCTTCTCGGGCAAAAGCTGCTGAAAGAAGGCGTGACCCCCACCACTTCCCAGGTCACCATCCTGCGGTTTGGCGAGAAAACCGAAACCAGCCTGGTGGAAAAGGGGCACACGCTCCTGCTTTACCCGGTGGACCTGTTGTCAGAGTTGAGCATTGTGGATACCCCGGGAACCAACGCGGTCATCCGCCAGCACGAAGAATTGACCACCCGCTTCATCCCGCGCGCCGACCTGGTGCTCTTCGTCACTTCGGTTGACCGGCCGTTCACAGAAAGTGAACGCAGTTTCATGGAGCGCATCCGCGATTGGGGAAAGAAAGTGGTGATCATCCTCAACAAAACTGACCTGCTGGAAAGCGAAACCGAACTCGCCCAGGTGGTGGAATTCGTGAAGGAAAACGCGCACGCCCTTTTGGGCACCACGCCTGAGGTCTTCCCGGTCAGTTCAAAGCAGGCCTTACGAGCCAAGACAGGAGAGCCTCAGCTATGGCAGGCGAGCGGTTTCGATGCCCTGGAGTCCTACATCCATACCAATCTCGATCAGGCGGAGCAGATCCGCTTAAAATTCCGCAACCCGCTCGGCGTGGCTTCCCATTTGACCGATAAGTATTACCAGCGAGCTGAAAATCAGCGCAGGGTGCTTGAAGCCGATATCCTCATGCTGCAAAACGTGGAGCGGCAGCAGGAGGTGTACCGTGCCGACATGGGTAAGGATTTCGAGTACCGCATGGCAGACGTGGAGAATGTATTTTACGAGATGGAGCAGCGCGGAGACGCCTTCTTTGAAGACCGCTTCCGCCTGGTCAAGGTGCTCGACCTGTTGAAAAAGGAAAAGACCCAAACGGACTTCACCCGCGAAGTGGTGGCGGACCTGCCGCAGCAGGTGGAAGCAAAGGTCAACACCCTCATCGATTGGATGGTGGAAGCCGATTTTCAGCAGTGGAAAGCGGTCACCGGCTACCTGGCGGACCGCCAGCGCGAACACAAGGAGAACCTGATCGGCGAGGGGATCACCAGCAATTTCACCTTCGACCGCGCCCGCCTGCTGGATGCCATCGGCGGCGAAGCGGAGCACGTGGTGGGCAGTTACAACAAGCGCGCCGAAGCGGCCTCGATCGCGGAGAACGCCCGCAACGCTGTGGCAGCATCCGCGGCCGTGGAGGTGGGCGCCATCGGCCTGGGCACCATCGTGACCATCCTCGCCACCACCATGGCGGCAGACGTGACCGGGATTGTGGCTGCCAGCGCCATCGCTGCCCTGGGCTTCTTCATCATCCCCGCCAAACGCCGCAGCGCCAAAACCGAGCTGCACGAGAAACTCGCTTCGCTGCGAAAGAATTTGGTGACTTCATTACACGAGGAATTTGAAAAAGAGATCGGCCACAGCCAGAAGCGCATCGAAGAAGCCATCGCGCCGTACACCCGTTTCATCCGGTCGGAGACTGAGCATACTGAAAAGGTGCAGCAGGAACTGAAATCCGCCCTGCTGGAGATCGACCAGGTGCGGGCTTTGATCGATAGCTGGCAGTAAACCGCTGGTTGGATCAGGCAGCCCGCATGCTATTATTTTTTGTCGATGAACTGGCGTTCGTATAACTGGGCGTAAAGACCCTTGTTCTGCAGCAAATCGGTGTGGCTTCCCTGTTCCACGATTCTGCCCCCGTCGATGACAAATATCCTGTCGGCCATGCGCACGGTGCTGAGCCGGTGGGCAATCACGATCGCGGTACGCCCGGCCAGCAGCCGCCCGATCGCCTGCTGCAGCATCCCTTCGGTAACCGAGTCGATGCTGGCGGTGGATTCATCCAGGATCAGGATGCGCGGGTCGGTGAGCAGCGCGCGTGCGATGCTGATCAACTGGCGCTGACCCTGCGACAGGTTCACCCCGCCTTCCAGCACCTTGGTCTGGTACCCTTCCGGCAGCTTCGAGATGAACTCGTGGGCGTTCGCCAGCCGGGCGGCCTCGAACATCTCCTTGTCGCTGGCGTCCGGTTTGCCATACTTGATGTTTTCGGCGATCGAGCGTGAGAAGAGGAACGGGTCCTGCGAGATCACCCGCACCTGCTGGCGCAGCGACAGCAGCGTGACATCCCGGATGTCTTGGCCGTCAATGGTGATTGCCCCGCCGCTTACATCGTAGAAGCGGGCGATCAAGCTGGCGATGGTGGTCTTGCCGGCGCCGGTCGGACCCACGAGGGCGGCGGTTTTACCCGGCGGGATGGTGAGATCGATGCCGTGCAGCACTTCCGGCAACTCTTCCCTGTATTTGAACGAGACATTTCGAAATTCGATCAGACCTTTGATGTCTGCGAGGGCCGCCGCTCCCGGTTTATCCTCAATTTCGACCGGGGTATCCAGCAGTTTGACCACCTGTTCGCCGCCAGCCATGGCGGATTGGAACGTGGTGTATATGCGGCTCAGTTCCTGGATGGGTTGGAAGAAGCGTGAAACGTAGGTAAGGAAGGCGACCATCACGCCCAGGGTGACGGTCTCGTTCAATACGAGGTGGCCGCCGAACCACAGCACGATCACCGTCGCCAGCATCCCCAAAAACTCGATGGTGGGCAGGAAAACGAATGACAGGTTCATGGCGTTGATATAGGCGTTGCGGTTTTCGCGGTTCACCTGCTCGAACCTGTCCTGGGTGGCTTTCTCGCGGGTGAACGCCTGGATGGCGCGCATCCCGTTGATATCCTCTGCCAGGTCGCCGACCACTGCCGCCACCTTCGAGCGCGTAGCGCGGAAAGCCGTGCGCGCCTGGCGCGAAAAGATCCAGGTGGCGATGACCATCAGCGGCAGGATGGTGAACGTGAGCAGCGCTAATTTGGGGCTCATGCTGAGCATGATGAAAATGATCCCCACCAGCACAACAGCGTCACCCAGCAAGGTGATCACCCCCTGTGAGAGCAGCTCGTTAATTTCTGCTACGTCGTTGATCACGCGCGAGACGGTGACCCCCACGATGCGTTTGTCGTGGAAACCCAGCGGCAGCTGCTGCAAATGCCTGAAAAGGTCCTCGCGCAGGGTAGCCAGCACTTTCTGCCCTACCCACGAGAGCGTGTAACTTTGGATCGAACTGACAACAAAGAGCGCGATGAACGATAGCGCCAGCAGCACACCGATGCGCAGCAATCCTTCCCAGTTGCCCGGGGTAATGTGCTGGTCGATCGCCACTTTGATCAGGTATGGAGAAAGCAGGGTGAGCCCCGATTGCGCAAGTGTCAGGGCGAAAGCGCCAGCCATGCGCCATTTGTGCGGGCTGAGATACTCCAGCATGCGCCGGATGACGCGCGGGTTATAGACCTCGCCGCTCCGGTCGCCGCCGCTGCCGAAATCCTCCAAGAGAGAGCGCGGACCTAGCCCGGATGAGGAAGGTCCGATCGAAAAGCTCATCGTTCCTCCTCCTGTTTTTTCAATTGCTGCGAGTAGATGGACTGGTATATGGAGGAATTTTGCAGCAGCTCAGTATGCGTTCCGCGGGCGGCGATGATGCCCTTGTCAAGCACCAGGATCAGGTCCGCGTCGCGCACGGTGCTGAGGCGGTGGGCGATCACAAAGGTGGTGCGTCCCTTGGCGAGCTTATCGAGCGCGAGCTGGATGTGTTGTTCGGTTTCGGTGTCCACCGAGGAAGTGGCATCATCCAGGATGAGGATGCGCGGGTTCAACACGATCGCCCGGGCGATGGCAAGGCGCTGCTTCTGCCCGCCCGAGAGCGTCTGTCCGCGCTCCCCAACACGCGTGTTGTACCCGTCCGGCATTTCCATGATAAAGTCATGCGCCTGCGCAGCCATGGCAGCCTGCTGCACCTCTTCATCGGTGGCTTGTTCCTTGCCGAACGCGATATTTTCCTTCATTGTCGCGGCGAACAGGGTCGTCTCCTGCAGAACGATGCCGATTTGGCTGCGTAGAGATTTGAGCGTGACGTCGCGGATATCCGTTTCATCTACCAGGATCCTGCCGCCGGTGGGGTCGTAAAAACGCGGGATCAGGTTGATGATCGATGATTTACCTGAGCCGGTGAGACCGAGGAGGGCGATTTTTTGACCGGGAAGCGCGTCAAACGAGACATTTCTGAGGATCTTGTTCTTTCCGAAGTCAAAGGATACATCCTCAAATCGCACCCGGCCTTCGATCTTCTTTAGCCGGAGCGCGCCCGGGGAATCGGTCACTTCAGAAGTAACATCTAAAATATCGTAGATGCGTTCAGAAGCTGAACCCGCGATGGCGACCGCCGGGATGATCATCCCCAGCCGTCTGACCGGGTCAACCAGCTGACCGACGTAGCTGATGAAAGCGACCACCACGCCTATCGAGAGGCTGCCCTGGATGACCTGGTGACCGCCGTAAACGATGATCGCCACCATACCCAGGTTGGCGATCAGGAAAAGCAGCGGCGCGTTGACCGCCTGCATTTTTGCCGACCGGTTGGATAAACGGAACCATTCATCATTGGTTACAGAGAAGCGTTCAATTTCGGCTTCTTCCTGGGCGTATGCTTTTACCACGCGGCTGCCTCGCAGGTTCTGCTCCACGCCGGTCGTGAGCAAGGCCAGTTGTTTTTGCACCTGTAGCGAGAGCGGCCGGAAGCGTGTCCCGAACCTGACAGCCTGGAATACCAGCAGGGGCATCGTGACCAGGATCATGAGCGCCAGTTTGAAATCCATCGTCAGCAGGATGACAGCCGTGATGACGAGCATCAAGCCGCCTTCCAGAATACGTAGTGTAGCCCGGCCGGTGAGGAAGCGCACCCGTTCAACGTCCTGCACAGCGCGCGACAGCAGCTCGCCGGTCTCGGCCTGGTCGTGAAAGGAGAACGACAGCTGCGTCAGTTTCTTCTGGATCTCGTTGCGCAGGTCAAAGGCCACGTTTTGAGACGCGGTTTCGGTGAACAGCCCCTGGAAATACGTCAGCACGCCCTTGACCAGGGTGAGCCCAAGCAGAAGTAGCACCGCCAGGGGCAACACCCTGGGTTGGTTGCCCTGGATGCCGGTGTCGATGATCCAACGGATGATCTGCGGGATGAAGGTGTTAATGGCGAGAACTGCCAGCAGCGCGATGTACGCGCCGGCGGTGTGTTTCCAGTAAGGCTTGAGATATAGATATGTTCGCTTCAGCACCTGGAAAAGCGGTGCTGAGGGCATGGGCAGTGGAACTGGATTTTTGGACGATTGGCGTTCCAGCAAAATATTTCTTCCTTGGATAGGTACAAGAATACTACACCTCACTGGAAAAATCAAAAAACATGGTCTTGGATATTCAGGAAGGTCATCAATAAAAGGTGATGGAATCGGGTGGCTGCCATGCCAGGTTTTTGTTTGATTCGTTCGAGTTTACGTTATACTAACATTGTCTGCACTCAAACCCCTTTCGCGGGGTAATTTGGAGAGATTTATGCGCATCGCGATCGTTCATGATGCCCTGTGTGTATCCGGCGGGGCTGAACGCCTGGTGCTGTGGATGGCGAAAGCCTTTCCGCATGCGCCGATTTTCACTTCGGTTTACCTCCCCAACCGGACATTCAAGGATTATCGGGAACTGGACGTGCGCACCCTGCCATTATCGCGTTTCATTCGCAGCGAACGCCAGTTCAAGCTGACCTATCCCCTGTGGCTGTCCCTGATCCAGCGCGTGCGGTTTGAAGAATATGATGTCGTCCTTTCCTCTTCGACCTATCTTGCCAAGTTCATCCGGCCGGCCGAGGGTGTGCGGCATGTGTGCTACCTGTATGCTCCATTTCGCCTGCTGTGGAAACCTGATTCCTACACTGCCGGCAGCCTGCCTACCCCCGGCGTTGCTGAAGGGCTGGTAAAACAGTTCACCCCGCGGCTGCAGGATTGGGACCGCCGCCGGACGCGCGCGATTCCCCGCCTGGCCACCTCCTGCTTGAACATGGCTAACGAGATTAAAAAAGTTTATGACCGCGACGCTGAGGTTCTTTATCCTCCGGTGGAGGTTCCGCCGCAACCCGCTACTTTAAAGCGTGACGCGTATTACCTGTCGGTGTCGCGCCTCATTTCCCATAAGCGGGTTGACCTGGTGGTCGAGGCGTGCACCAGGCTGAAAAAGCAGCTGGTCGTGGTCGGAGACGGCCCCGAAAGGCAGCGGCTGGAGGCGATGGCTGGGGAGACGGTGCGCTTCGCCGGGCGGGTGAGCGATGAGCAGCTGGCCGATCTTTACCGCTGCGCCAGGGCGCTGGTCTTCCCGAGCTACGAGGATTACGGCATCGTCCCGCTGGAAGCCCAGGCCTGGGGGGTGCCGGTCGTTGCTTATGGCCGCGGCGGCTCGCTCGAAACCATCCAGGCGGGCAGTACCGGCATCTTCTTTGATGAGCAGACGACAGAATCTGTCGTTGATGCCATCCTGAAGTTTGAAACCATGAAATTTAATGAGGATGAGATTCGCAAGTGGGTGCGAAGATTTGACCCTGCCAGTTTCATCACCGGCATCCGCCAGTTTGTCCTACCCGGTGAGGACGGTAGTTTGGAGTAAAATACCATCAGCATCACGATGAGGCACTCAATTTGACTCAGGATAAAAAGAACACGGGCAATCCCACGGGCGTCATGAACGAATACAAACCCTGGCTGGTCTCAGGGCTGTTGCTTGCATCCGACCTTTTGGCCATCGTTCTATCGTTCTTCCTTTCCTACTTCCTTAGAAAGCTGCTCATTCTCATCCCGTCCATCGGCGGCGTGCTCAATTTTGAAACCATCGCGCCGCTCTTCCTGTTGATCGTCATTTTCATCCTGGTGATCTTCGTCTTCGCGGGGTTTTACCCCGGGCATGGACGCACCGGGGTGGTCGAATTCCGGCAGATCGTGTACATCGTTTCTTTCGCTCATATCATCGTGGCGTTGATCATTTTTATCCTCGGTTACGGTCCGCGTCTCTCAAGAATGGTCTTCCTGTTCAACTGGGTCTTCTCGCTGATCCTCATCACCAGTTTTCGGTTGATGCTGCACAACCGCGGCTCGCTCGCCTTGTGGTGGGGGCAGCCGGCGCTGGTCATTGGCGAGTTAACGGATGTCACGATGGTCATCCGCCATCTGCAGTCCGCCAGGCGAATTGCTTATAGGCCGGTGGCAGCCATCATTCTTGAAAAATCGATCCCCGACAAAGGAATTTGCGGGGTGCCAGCCTTTGCCTATTCAGAAGATCTATTAACCGAATTAAGCCGGAAAAATATTAAACTTGCGATTTTTACCCAGAGCCCGGTGTACTCAAAACCCATCTTCCGCAGTTATATACAAACTCTCAGCCTGGTCTTTCCGAAGTTGATCTATGTGTTGGGTGACTCGCCGATCAACACCCTGGCGATGAGCACCATGGACCTCGACGGGCATCCAGCTCTTCATATACAGTACAACCTGCTCAACCCGTTATCCCTGGTGATCAAACGGGTGACAGACCTATTGCTGTGCATGGTGGGGTTGGTGATCACATTCCCGCTCTTTCTCATTTTCAGCCTGCTCATCTGGATCGATTCGCCGGGTCCCATAATCTATTCGCAGCAGCGCATGGGCAAGGGCGGCAAGCTGTTTAGCTTTTACAAATTCCGGACGATGGTTGTGGGAGCCGATGAAAAGCTGAAGACCCTGCTGGAAACCAATGAAAGCCTGCGGTCGGAATTTGACACTTTCCATAAACTTCAGAATGACCCGCGCGTTACTCGCGTGGGCAGATTCCTGCGCAAAACCAGTTTCGACGAGTTTCCTCAGATTTGGAACGTGATCAAGGGGGATATGAGCTGGGTTGGACCGCGTGCCTACCTGCCGTCTGAGCTGGAGCAGATGGGAGATTCCGCTGAGATCATTCACCGGGTATCCCCCGGCCTCACCGGCTGGTGGCAGGTGATGGGCCGGCATAGCCTGAGCTTCAAAGAGCGCCTGCAGCTGGACGAGTACTACATCAGCAATTTCTCCCTATTGATGGACGTTTATATTCTTTTTAAGACGATCTTCATTATCCTCAGCGGGCATGGGGTTTAAGTGCTCACCCTTGCGCGATTGCTGTTGAGCCTCGCGCGCTGCCATGGCCTTCTCCCGCCTGACAATCCGTCGACCAGTGGACCAGATGCATGAAGAGTAAACCCCCTCAGCCCGTTGACCAGTTTCTTACCCTCTCGATCATCGAGGGTCTGATCGTAGCGGCTGTCCTTCTGCTCATCCCTTCGGATCCAAAGAATGCTTTCCTGTTCGGGTATTCCAGGAGCCGGCTGGTTCTGCTGGCGTTCACGCTGCTGTTAACCGGCGGATTTTGTTTTACCCGTTTTCACAAAAAGACCCGGGCATCATTACACCGGTTCGTGACCAGGTCAAGTGTTTTACAGAAGGTCGCGCCCTGGCTCGGCGGAGCGGCTGCTTTGCTGCTCTGGCTCACCATCTGGATGCCGCCCTACCGCCTGACGACTCTCGCCGCCGGGTTCACCCGCATCCAGCCGGTGTTGATCTGGTTCGAATTGATCCTCCTGCAGCTCGCGCTGACCGTTTGGCTGTTGCACCGGGACGCGGCGCAGCCTGACCAAAAAGGGATTACCCCAACTGACAGGAAATTGTTGTTCCTGGGAGCGGGTTTATTCGCCCTCACACTCCTGCTCTACATCCTGCTCGCACGCTTCAGCCCGCAGTTTTCCGGCAACCAGCTGTACTTCCCGCCGGGCGCTCCCATCACCGGCTTACAGGTTCTGGCAGCCTGGGTCGCGACGTTCCTGTTATTCCTGCTGGAACGGCGGCTCAAACCACGCCGGTCGGGGGGCAAAGTTCTGGTCATTCTCGCGTTCGGGGTCATTTGGGTCACCGCCTTCGTCACCTGGAACAGCACGCCCATCCCCTGCACAGATGACCGCCCGGGTCCATTCCCACCCAACCAGGTGTGCTACCCGGCCATCAACGACGCGGTGTATAGCATCGGTTCGCATTACATCACGCTTGGCGAGGGCATCTACAACCACTGGATGACCGATAAGCCCCTGTACATGGCATTCCTGGCGCTCAGCCAGGGGCTGGCAGGCCAGGCGATCGATGATTATCTGGTGGTGCAGGTGGCCGTGGTGGCGCTGCTACCCGCGCTCGCTTTCCTGGCATTGCGCCGGAAATTCGGGAACGCTTTTGCGTTATTTGTCGCCAGTTTGTTGACCATGCAGGGCGCGTACGGGATCTTGCTCTATCGCGAAGCGGGCAGCGTGAACGTCAAGCTGGAAAACCCCGAGGTCCTGACCGCCCTGTTCCTGCTTGTTCTGGCGTTCCCGGTCTACCATTGGATCAAAGATCCGACAGCAACGAGATGGGCGGTTCTCAGCGGAGGTGTGCTCAGTCTCTCGGTGCTGCTGCGCTTTAATCCCATTTTCATCGCACCGATCCTGGTCGCGGTGATCCTATGGCTCAAGCGCAGAAACTTGCACCGGGTGCTCGTGCCAGTGCTGTTGTTCATCCTGGCGTTCGGGCTGGTGTTTGGTCCGTGGCTGCTCGCCGCGCGCGACGCGCAGGGGCGCAATTACTACATCACCAAGATCGAGGATGTCATCGCAAGCCGGTTTTCACGCAGCACGCCGCAGCCGCAGGTAGAAACACCATCCGGCGGGCAATCTGGGACAGCGCAGCCCCAACCGACCGCACCGACCGCGCCTTCTCCGTTGTTAACCTACGATCTCGGCGAGGTGGATAAAGCGGGACTCTCCGGTATTTTCTATCACTTCGTCAATAACGGGTACTCAAGCCTGGCAAAACTGCCGACCACGTTCACGCTCCATCCGATCCGCGACCAAGTAAAGAGCAGCATCTGGACCTTCACCACCAATCAACCGCTCTGGCGGCTGGGGCTCACAACTGAGAACGCCATTGCGTTGCTCTTCAACCTGGCGTTGGTGCTCACCGGTATTCTAACAGCCTGGAAGCGCTTCGGGGCTGCCGGGTTGACCGGGCTTGTCATCCAGCTGGGGTACTACGCCGGCAACGCTGTCTCCCAGACCTCGGGCGGCAGGTACCTCGAACCGGTTCAGTGGGTGGTGGTGATCTATTACTGCCTGGGGATCTACACGCTCACTCGCTTGCTCTACCGGCGATTTACCTCCAGACCTGAAGACGAACGCGCCGGGGTAAAAGAGGACGCGCCTGCCATTGAAATGCCCGCGCATAGGCTTCGCGCCGGGGTGTGGGCGTTGCTGGCAGGCTGCCTGGCCGCCGGGCTGATCCTGCCGGCGTTGAACCTGCTGCCTTCCCAGCTGCCATCAGAGACCGACCCGGCGCTTGAAACAGCCGCCTACGACAGGCTCGTATCCACCGGACTGGTCACCCCGCAGCAATGGGAGACGTTCATACAGGACGCCAATCACGTCATCGTGCAGGGCATGGCACTGCACCCGCGCTACTACCGCGGCAGTTTTTACCGCCGCGGAAACCTCAGCTTTGAGCTGATGGTTCTCGCCAGTGATCATGTGTACGTTTCGTATTCTCCCGGCATCAACCCGCGGGAAACCTTTGCCGACGGCAGCAAGGTGCTCCTGGCGGGTTGCCGGCTCCGGCGCGATTCGTTGTGGGGAGCGCTGCGCATGATCACCGAAACCCGCGCGGTGGTCCAGCTGGATAACGAAGGCAGCACGCTGGTCGATCCACTGTTGGATTGGGATTGCCAGTGATCCCTGAGGCTCTCAACTTCTGACGATTTTTTATAAGAATAATCCGGTTATCGGCAGTATAACGGGTAATACCGGTTGCGATGTACAACAACATATTAGCGGGGTTTGTGCATTATAATTTTTCTGTCCAACACCATTTGCGGATATATATTTGATGAGCGAAGAGACCGGGCAGGAGTTGACTGTTCAACGAAGAGATTTGGTTCTCTTTGGTTTGTTAAGTTTCCTCGAACTGGTCGCGGTTATCGTTTTCTCGCTCATCCGGGCGCGTGGCTACACGGGGGTGTTCCTCTTTGGCAGGGCCTCGCGTCCGATCCTTGAGATCACGTTCTTCCTGCTCCCCGCCATCATATTTCTCGCCACGGCGCTGGCCAGTTACTACCGCTGGTCGCGCACCAGCCGTTTTCTTGCAGATCATCGCTGGACGGGCTCGCGCCTGATCCTGGGTGGATCCATTCTTGCGCTGGTCCTTGGCTGGTCGGCGGTCACCATCCCGCCTGATTTCTACGGGCGCTTCGCGAGTTATTTCAACTGGCTGCGGCCTTTCGGGCTGGTGCTGGGGTTGATCGCGCTGCAGGGCTGGGGGCTGTACCTGCTGCGTTCCGGCAGGCTGCGCCTGCTGAAGCAGCCCGCCCGGGTGGTGCTCTCAAAAGCATTCCTCATCAGCGCGCTCCTGCTGGCGGTGATATTTTCCTTTGCCTACCGCACGGGCTTTGGGCTGGTCTCAGATACGCCCCTGTGGAACGTGCCGGGCGTGCCGATCTCCGGGATGCAGATGTTCATCATCGGGGTGGTCTTCGGCGCGCTGTTTGTGCTGCAGGCGTGCTATGCCCGGTTGCGGGCGGTTCTTTCCAGCAAAACTGTGCAAATCCTGCTGCCCATCCTGGTGCTGGTAGCGGCCGCCCTGGTGTGGGGGTTCACGCCGCTGCGCGGAGACAGCCTGGCGGTGGAACCTTCTCCCTCGAACCCGCAGCCTTACCCGCTGCGCGACGCCCGCGTGCATGACCTGGGCGCGTTATCCATACTTTACGGAAACGGCATCAACTTCAAGGGTTACACAGACAAGCCGCTCTACATGGTCATCCTGGCGCTCTTTCACCTGGTTACCGGATATGACTATTTGTTCCTGCAATGGGTGCAGATCCTCTTCCTGTCCCTCATCCCGGTAGCGGCCTACCTGCTCGGAAAGCGTGTTCATTCCACCCTTTTCGGGGTGTTGGCTGCCGTACTGCTCATCCTGCAACAGCGCAACGCCGTGGTGTTATCCCGCATGATCTCATCAGTGAATGTGAAGATCCTGGCGACAGAAACCTACGTTTTGCTGGGCTTGCTCGGGATATGCCTGCTTTTATTCCACTGGGAAGGAAGGAACGAGCGCAGGGTTGCCCTGCTGCTGGGGGCGCTGGTGGGAGCGATCTCGCTCATCCGTCTCAACCCGCTCCTGTTCGTGCCGGTGCTGCTGCTTGTCATTATCATGCGTAATGTAAAAAACCGCCGCAAGATGGTTTCGCAATCCCTGCTCTTTATCCTGGGTTTCGCAATCCTGTTCCTGCCGTGGGCACTAACGGGCACCAATGCCGATGGGCAGCCATTTTTCTTTGTCAAGATTCGGGATATTTTCCAGCAGCGCATCACACCGGCGGTGGAACAGTCCTACACGCCCGAATCAAAACCAAGCCTGGCAGCCTCCTTCAGCACCTCCCTGTTCCACGCATCTGACGGAACGCCGCTGCGGTTTGGCCGGGCTGGCATCCTCGATGCGGATCTCATCACGAGCAGGATTGAGGCGATCCAGGGGGAGGACGGCGTGCTGCAGTATGCCAGCCTGTTCGCCAGCCACTTTGTGCATAACCTCACCGCGTCAGTCATCCCGCTGCCCGACGTGCTCAGCCACCAGGGCATCAAGGCCCTGGCGGTACGGGACTACTGGGACGATACCAAGACCTGGGATGGCCGGTTTTCCGCCGGGCTGATCCGCTTCACCATTATTAATCTACTCCTCGTCTGCCTGGGCATCGCCGCCAGCTGGAAGCGATCTGGTTGGAAGGGGTTGATCCCGCTCATGGTCTTTGTGGTCTACGACATTGCCATCAGTGTTTCACTGACCTCGGGGGGCAGGTATATCGTACCCATCATCTGGATCGTGTTCTTCTATTACGCGCTGGGGCTGGTTTTCTTGCTGGAGTCTATTCTGCAGCTATTTGTCCCCGAGCAAGTCGATTCGAGCGAGCATCGACCTGCAGGAGTGAAAATACTCGCTGGAAAGGGCATCCTTCCGCTGGTCATCGCGTTGGTGCTGGTCGGCTCACTGATCCCGGCTGCCAACCTGCTTGTCCCGCTCCTTGTTCCGCAAGACCCGGCTCAGAGAGCAGAAGCGGTCTTCTCCGCGCTGGGGCCGGCAAGAGAGCCCGAAAAAACCTATTTCACAGGCACAGTCCTGTATCCGGTTTACGAACCCGGCTGGCTTTCCTTCGACCTGTTCAGGGGGTATAAGGTGAGCAGTGTCGGTATGGACCTGTTCCCGGAGGAAGGCGCGCGCATGAAGGTGAACACGAGGCTTGAAAATGGCGATCCGGTGTTACTGGTGTTTGGCAATGATGATCAACTGCTGCAGTTGTTCGCTTTCAAGGATGACCAGGTAGTTGAGTTCTGGTCGATGGGGAAATCGCAACCATAGGGGAACTCAGCTTAATCCGGGAGAAAATAGAACCACCTGGCCGGAAGATGGCAGTTGATCCGTGAACCGGCCTTCCATTGGCAGCCATATTTTTCCAGCGGGTGGAATATCGGCCTGGCTGACATCCGGGATGAAAGTGATCTCCAAATCCTCGTAGCTTCTTGTAATACTCGCCACCCCGTTGCCCTTCTCGTCGACATTTACCATGGCAGGGCGGTCAATGTAGGGGCGGAAAACCTGGTGCGAGAGACCCATCAACCGGGGCGTGTCGAGCGCCATTGCCTGCTCAAGCGTCTGGCTGCCCCAATGATCGAGGTAACTCCCGTCGCCGGCGTTCCACACCCCGTGCGCGCCGTAGCAGTGACTGACCGCGCCGGCCAGCATCGAGACCCAGTACGCGTATAGTTGATCAGGTTCCCTGAATCTGTCGAGAATGCCCTCGTACCAGGGCTCAAGGTTGACAAACCCCCGTCCCATGGCGTCCGGCCTGGCGTAGTGCTGCAGCGGCCATTTGTGCAGGTAAGGACGGCTCTGCTCAGTATGCCCGGTTTGCACCGTGTTGGCTGCCAGCAGGGCAGGGTCTTCCACGCAGTCAAAGGCGGTCAGCCCGGGGCTGACATGCAGCAGGATCGGGGTGGTGGTCAACTTGGCCACCTCGCGCAGGACGACGCTCCACGCGTGCCGCCGGTTCAAGATCATCGCCGGGGTGCGAAGCAGGCGATTCTTCACCTTTTTGGTGAAGCGGGTGGCATCCAGCAACCGATCGAGGGTCTGCACCAGGTCTATTTGACCGTTGAACAATGCCAGGTCGCGGATACCGGGTTGCAGGTTGCTTTCGCCGGTCAGGCAGTAGATCACATCCAGGTCGCGCGTGATCTCGATCACCTCACGCCACCAGGCGATCATGCGCTGCACACCCAACCAGTTTATCTGCGGCCCCCAGGCGCCGTAAACGATGACGGTCAGCCCGATCTCGTTGAGGTGTTTGATGCGCCCGCGCGCGTATTGCAGGTATTCCTGGTTGAAGTCCCCGCTGCGAGTCCAGGCTGGTCCAACCGGGCTGGCGGCGTTGGGGTTTTCAGGTGTGGTTTCGGGAGGAATGCCGCACACCAGTTGAACAGCGGTGAATCCCTGCGCGACTCGTAATTTAGCGAGCCGCAGAAAGTCTTCATCCTTCAACCGGGCGGTCAGCGCGTACCACCAGGTATCAGCAAGAAAACCGTTCACCTTGGCGGACATTTACGCAGCGTGTGCGAGGGTGTACTGCCAGGCCTTGAGGGCGAGCGTTTCCGGGATCTCGACGTCATCCATGCTCAGCAGCTGACCGGGTTCCACCGTGCGTTTCATCACGACGTTGCGCATCAGCCCGATCGGCAGATGGGCTGGCATCGACTTGATCAGGATCGCCTCACCGCGCACCTCGAAGCTGCCCAGGGCGCGTACGATGTGGGTTCCGGCAGCCAGGCGGGTCTTGGCGATCGCCGCAACGCTCGTGGTGGGTTTGGAGCTGTTATCCAGCAGAACTCCGGCGCCATTCACCACCTCGCGGATGGTCTTGGGGATCTCCAGGTGGCAGAGGTGGTAATTGCGCAGCAGGGTGTAGAATGGGCCTTCGCCCAGTTTGAGGTATTTCAAAGCGTCTTTCTGTCGTGGGTCATGCTCAGCGGTGATGAACACCCCGGCAGGCAACTTGCGTGGCGCGCCGGGTTGCGAGAGCAGGTAATCGCTGATGGGCTGCCCAATGGTACTGGCATCCGCCGCCAGGCGGTAAGAGCCCTCGTCCACTTCAGCGGCCAGGTAGCCCAGCAGCCCCTGCCGGGCGATGGTTGCGCCCAGCCCGTTGGCAACCAGCACCTGTTCCAGCTGCAGCTTGGTGCCGTCGGTGAAGGCGGTCACCTGGTCGAGGCTGATGCCCTGGGCTTTTGACCAATACTGCATATCTTCGAGCGTCGGGTTGTGGTTGAGGTAGCCCTTGAGGTTACCATATACCAGCGGTTTGAATCCCATTGCCAGCGCTTCACGGTGGAGCGCGGCGAGCGCGCCCGGCTGATCGCCTTCCGCCTCAGTGAGGTAGCCCAGGGTAGATAAATAGGTCCCGCTGGTCACGTGCAGTTCCGCGTCCATCGTTACGACCGGCAGCGACGCCTGCATTGCGCGGGCAACGAGGTCAGTACCGTGTATCGGGTCGCCGGCGGCTTCCACCACCAGGTCGCTCCGATCGATCAATTCATCAGGCGAATTGGTGTAAAGCACGTCGGTAGGCAGGTCATTAAGATTCCTGCGGGTCAGCATACCTGCAACGGTCATATCCGGCTGGTTTTGCACCGCCATTTTAAGACCGTTGGCAATAAAACCTGTTCCGATGATCCCGATCCGTGTCTTTGGTCTGTTCAATTCCTCACCTTTTTACGATGAAAATTCTTATCCTGTCTTGAAAAGACAGACGAATTATACCTTATCCCCTGATCTCAGATTCCGTGGAAAAATGCTCGCGATATGCAGGTGGACCTATCCATATTGCAACTCTAGTAATAAGTTGTATAATCCGTTCAAAATAGCCTGCCGTCGATGAAACCCTATTAACGGGCGACGATTTTTTTGATCTTACTTAAGTCAATAATCCTGAATTTGGGGCGAACACGTGAAAGATTTCTTATCCAATAAAATAAAACCGTTCTTTACCGGCAGAAGAATTTTGTTGATCATTTCTTCTCTGCTGGTGGCGGGGTGGGCGGTGGTGAACTATACCCACGATCACCGTTTTTATGCCGCGTTCATCATCGTTTTCTTCCTGGTCTCGCTGCTGCTGCCCAAACCTTCGTTCACCCTGGTGGTTGTCTCCGTAATCGCTTACATTCTATTAAGTTCAGTCTCGATTCCAGCCCTTTCGCAAGTGAGAAAAACCGTCATAGAGGCATCAACTCACCCTAAAGCGCCGATCACCAACCTGATGAGCCCGCACACCGGGCTGGAAGTCCTTCCGGAGCAGGTCCAGCAAATGCTGGGGCTGATCGAAGCGCACGACGAGGTCATCAATTACCGCCTCTCGGCGGGATTGAGCGCGGATTACCATATCGTTCAGCGCATCACCGAATCCGCCTGGCCGGTGCGGCCAACCGAGGATTCTCGTTTCGTGTTGATCGGGCTGAACGAACTACCAGATTTTGTTGCCTGTTTACTGATCGACCAGGCGAAGGATGTGGCCCTTGTCAACTGCCCTTAGCCTTCTCAAGTTTGCCCTGGTTTTGGTTCTCAGCCTTGTCTACCTGATCGGGTTGGGCTGGCTGGTTGTGGGACCGCTGTTGCATCGTCACTGGTTTAAGAGACAGCAGTCCACTCTCCTGGTGCAGGAGATACCGCTGAGCCTGCTCGCTGGTTTCATCATTAACTTTGGTATTTTGCTGATCGTCCAATCCCTGACACTCTCGTTGATCATTGGAGGGATCCTTTCACTGACCGGCCTTGTGCTGTACGGGATCTATTCTTTCCGTTATCACATTGGCAAGGTCACGCACCCGGATTCGTTAGAAAAATGGATCGCGATTGTGTTCATGAGCGCGCTTTTCATTGGCCCGGTGTTGACCCAGCCGCTATATGATTGGGACGCGCGCTCGATCTGGTATTTCCACGCCAAGATGATCTACACCGCGGGCTCCATCGGCCTGTCGGCAGGCTGGCGGGACCTGGCTGTGACTTTCTCTCACCCGGATTATCCTAAATTAATCCCCTCGCTGGCTTCCCAGGTGATGTACATCATGGGATTCTGGAATGAATACCTGCCCAAGATTTCGCTTTACCTGGTTTTTATCCCGGCTTTCTTCTGGCTGGTTTCCTTTGCGCGAAAGTCCATCAGTTACCTGTTCCTGATCATCATCATGCCGTTCAGCCTTTTCCCATGGTTGTGGAATGGCTACATGGATGGAATGCTGGGGCTGTATTTCTGTTTATCCTTATTGCTTTTCAACCGTTACTTGAAAAATGGCGAGCGCATCGACCTGTATTCCAGTATCGCGAGCATGGTGTTCCTGTTGTATATCAAGAATGAAGGCATGCTGGCTGCCCTGGCGTTGGCCGTGGCGTATGGATTCATCTATTGGCTTCGCAAAAAACCTGTCATTTCATTCAAGCACATCAAACTACCCTGGCAGCCCCTGGTAATTCTGTTCATTTCCCTGATCCCGTTCATCATCTGGTGGGCCTACAAAAATCAATGGGGGCTGTCCAATGATCTCGGCCTGGGCACAGGTGATTCATTACAGCGGCTGGCCACCCGTTTGACGGATGGCTCATTAAGCCTCATTACTGAAAAGATTTTTAAGTACATCAATGGATCGCTCATGCTGCTGGCGGTTTTTCTTATCTCCAACCTGGCGTTCAAACGCCCCTTTGTGTGGGAGAGCCTGCCGGCAATGATCGCCACGCTCATATATGTCCTCGGCAACGCAGCCATCTATCTGATCACCCCGCATGACCTGGTCTGGCACCTGAACAACTCCACGGTCAGGGTGATGGAGCTGGCCAATGGCGGCATCAGCATCGCCTGCTACATGCTGCTTGACGCCCTGGAACACGACCCGGTGGTAACCGAACACAAGCGCATCCAGTAATATCCGTCTCGCGCTTGTAGCACATCCGATGAAAAGGTACAATACTTTCAGGTATGAGACCCGATCTTTAAGCATGCATGAACCGATAGCGAGGGAATTGTGAAAAAAGCGCTTATCACCGGCATTTCCGGTCAGGATGGATCCTATCTCGCCGAACTTCTGCTCGGCATGGGCTACGAGGTGCACGGCATCGTCCTGCGCAGCGAAATCGAGGACCAGTCGCGCTCGCTCACCCGCCTGGCAGGCATCATGGACCGGGTCACACTGCATGTCGGCTCGATCGAATCCTACCCTTCGCTGCAGAGCATCATCGAAGTAGTAAAACCGGATGAATGCTACCACCTGGCGGCTTCGTCCTTCGTGTCGTATTCATTTGACGACGAGTTTTCCGTGTTCAATACCAACATCACCGGCACACACAACATCCTGTCGGTACTAAAAAACGCTGCGCCTGCCTGCCGGTTTTACTTCGCTGCTTCCTCAGAGCTCTTTGGCCGTGCACCAGTGTCTCCGCAGAACGAAGATACCCCCTTCAACCCCCGCTCCGCCTACGGCATCACCAAGGTCACCGGATATTACCTGACGTCCAACTACCGTGAGAATTACGGGCTTTTCGCCTGCGCCGGCATTGCCTACAATCACGAATCCCCGCGCCGTGGATTTGAATACGTCACGCGCAAGATTTCGCGCGGGGTCGCGCAGATCAAGCTGGGGCAGCTCGAGAAACTCCACCTTGGCAACCTCGACGCGGTGCGCGATTGGGGCTACGCCCCCGATTATGTCAGAGCTATGTGGAAGATGCTGCAGCAGCCCGAACCGCGCGATTATGTCATCGCCACCGGCGCCGGGCACACCATCCGCGAGTTTTGCGCCGCCGCCTTTGCCCGCCTCGACCTGGATTACCAGGAGCATGTTGTCTTTGACCCGAAGTTTTTCCGCCCGGTCGAAGCGGTGCCACTGATCGGTGATTCTTCCCGCGCTCGCAAAGCGTTGGATTGGCAGCCGGAAATCGGGTTTCAGGAGCTCGTTGAAATCATGGTTGACGCGGATTACGAAGCCTTGAAAAAATCCGAATACTGAGCCGGCGGCGTGTCGTAAACCTTAAAGGGGTGAATGTCACCGATTTCACCCGTTTTTTTTATCGATTATAATGAGTGGGTTGTCCTGCATTGATGATATTTGGAACAATTTTTTACCCATAAAACAACATGCGTCGGTGTTGAAAACACTAATTTGTAACTTATACACAGGATCGGATGACCGTTTTTCATTCGATCGATTTGGGAGAGTATGGCGGCTGAACCAGCATTGATTTACGACAGCGCAAAAACCAGGGGGGTGGCTGTTGAGGAAATTAGGTCGATCATCAGGTACAAAGACCTGTTGATGCAGCTCATCCGCAGGGATATCGTGGCGCGCTACAAGCGCTCGACCCTGGGTGTGCTGTGGACCATGTTAAACCCGCTGGGCACGATGATCATCCTGTCGATCGTGTTTTCGCGGCTGTTCAACATGCGCGGGGTTTACCCGGCGTACATCATCACCGGGTTGGTGGCGTGGAATTTCTTTGCCCAGACCACGCAGTTTTCATTAAATACTACCCTGTGGGGCAGCGGTCTGTATCACAAGATCTACATGCCGCGTACGGCGTTTATTCTTTCAGTCACCGGCGGTGGGCTGGTAAATGTGGGCTTCGCGCTTGTCCCCCTGGTATTGATCTTCCTCTTCACGGGAGTGCCCCTGCGGGTTTCCGCCCTGCTGTTGCCGTTCGCGGTGCTGCTGCTGGCGATGTTCGCGCTGGGGTTCAGCCTGCTGCTTTCAACCGCCACCGTGTTCTTCCCGGACGTGGCCGAGTTCTTCCCGGTTCTGATCTCAGCCTGGATGTACCTGACACCCATCATCTACCCCGAAGAATTGCTTATGGACGTGCTCAACGGCTGGATCCTCAAGATCAACCCGTTATACCATCTCATCAAGATCTTCCGCATGGTGCTTTTCGATGGCGTCGTTCCCTCCGGGATGGAATGGCTGGTCGCCTTCCTCATCGCTGCGATCACGATGGTGATCGGCTGGCTGGTCTTCACCAACAAATCCAAATCCTTTGGTTACTATGGCTGAGCCTTTCCTCACTGAACCCGACGATGAAACTGCGGTCTTTCTAAGAGACATCAGCGTTGAATACCGCATCCCGACCGAGCGCATCGGCACGATCAAGGAATACATCATTAAGAGAGTCACCGGAAAGATTCATCACCAATCGTTCTACGCGCTCAAGGAAGTGAACCTGAGCGTGCAGCGCGGAGAGATCTTCGGGGTGATCGGGCGCAACGGCGCGGGTAAATCCACCCTGCTCAAGGTCATCTCTCGCGTGCTTTACCCCACCACCGGTAGGGTCTGGATCAAGGGGATCGTCTCGCCGCTTTTGGAACTAGGCGCGGGCTTCCACCCCGAATTGACAGGGATGGAGAACATCTTCCTCAATGGCACCCTTTTGGGGCACTCGCGCGCCGATATCAAGAGCAAAATCCCGGAGATCCTTGATTTCAGCGAGATCGGCGATTTTATCAATGCCCCCATCCGCACCTATTCCTCTGGCATGGTGGCGCGGCTGGGATTTTCGGTAGCCACCGCCTGGCAGCCGGATATCCTCATCCTCGACGAAGTGTTGTCGGTCGGTGACACCGGATTTCAGAAGAAATGCAGTATACGCATGCAGCAGTTGATCAAAGGCGACGCGACCGTGTTGCTGGTCACCCATTCGCCGACCCTGATCGCCGAACTTTGCACCAAGGCGGTGCTCATGGACCACGGGCGCATTGTTTCCTCCGGCACCGGTGCTGAGATCAGCGCAAGTTACCTGAAGCTGCTCGAGGGCTGATACTACACCAACGCGGAGGATCGATGAATTTCACCCCCACATCCATTCCAGAAGTGCTGCTTATCGAACCCCGGGTTTTCGGTGATGAGCGCGGTTTCTTCATGGAAACTTTTCAACAGGAAAAATTCTTCGCCGCCGGGATCATATACGACTTCGTTCAGGACAATCATTCCCGCTCGGTAAAGGGCACGCTGCGCGGGCTGCATTACCAGCTGCGGCACACGCAGGGCAAGGTGGTGCGGGCGGTGGTCGGCGAGGTGTTCGATGTGGCGGTGGACCTGCGCCGCTCCTCGGCCACCTTCGGCCAATGGGCGGGCGTCCTGCTCTCCGCCGAAAACAAGCGCCAGTTGTGGATCCCGCCCGGTTTCGGCCACGGTTTTTACACGGTTTCGGATTGGGCGGAGGTGGTCTACAAGGCGACCGATTTCTATTCACCCGCGGATGAGCGGTCCATCATTTGGAACGATCCCGATATCGGCATCCAATGGCCAGAACAGGTCAAGGACTGCCTGATCATATCCAACAAAGACGCCCAGGGGCTTACATTAAAAGAAGCGGAGGTATTTGAATGAAGTATTCACGAGTGATGGTGACCGGCGGGGCCGGCTTCATCGGTTCCAATTTTGTCAGGCATATTCTCACCCATTACCCGCAGGTGTTCGTGCTCAATGTTGACCTGCTTACCTACGCCGGCAGCCTGGAGAACCTGAAGGACCTGCCCGCGGACGCGCTCTACCAGTTCGTCCAGGCGGATATCTGTGACCAGGAGTCGATGACGGAGCTGATCCGCGCCTACAACGTCGACGCGATCGTGCATTTCGCCGCCGAATCTCACGTGGACCGCTCGATCCTCGGCCCATCCGCTTTCATTAACACCAACATTCTCGGCACGTTTTCGCTGCTCGAAGCAGCCCGCGCTGTGTGGCTGACCGAGAAGAAGCTCGCCGCCGAGAACGTGCGCTTTCACCACATCTCCACCGATGAGGTATTCGGGTCGCTTGAACCCGGCCAGCCGGCGTTCAAGGAAACCACCCCGTACTCGCCCAACTCGCCCTACGCTGCCTCAAAAGCCAGCAGCGATCACCTGGTGCGCGCCTACAATCACACGTACGGAATGCCTGTCACCCTCACCAATTGCTCAAATAACTATGGCCCCTACCAGTTCCCCGAAAAACTCATCCCGCTGATGATCCTCAACGCCCTGGAAGGCAAGCCGCTGCCGATCTACGGCGACGGCATGCAGATCCGCGACTGGCTCTACGTCGAGGACCACTGCGAAGCCATCTGGAAGGTGCTGCACGACGGAAAAGTCGGCGAGAGCTACAACGTGGGCGGGAACAACCAACCGCCCAATATCGAGATTGTCGATGCCATCTGCACGCTGCTCGATGAACTGCGCCCCGAATCCGCCTTCCGCCCGCACCAGTCGCTGAAGAAATATGTCACCGACCGCCCCGGGCACGACCGGCGCTACGCGATGGATATCAGTCTGATCGAGCGCGAGCTCGGCTGGCGGCCGAAGTATGACCTCAAGCAAGGGCTGCGCAAGACCGTGGAATGGTACCTGGCCAACCCTGATTGGATCAATGCCATCCGCCATCAAAAACAATATGATGAATGGGTAAGCCAAAACTATTCAAAGCGAGGCGACAAATGAAGGGAATCATCCTGGCTGGCGGAAAGGGAACCCGGCTGTTCCCCCTGACACTGACCACCAGCAAGCAGCTGCTGCCGGTGTTCGATAAACCGATGATCTACTATCCCCTGTCGATGCTGATGCTGGCGCGCATCCGCGATATTCTCGTCATCAGTTCGCCCGAAGACCTGCCGAATTTCCGCCGTCTGCTGGGAGACGGCTCGCAGTGGGGGCTGACCTTCTCGTATGTGGAACAGCCCACACCGCGCGGTCTGGCGGATGCCTTCATCGTCGGCGAGGAATTCATCCAGGGCGAACCGGTCTGCCTGATCCTCGGCGATAACATCTTCTTCGGTCAGGGTCTGCCCGAAAAGCTGCGCCAGTCGGCCACGCTCACCAGCGGCGCCATCGTGTACGCCTACCCGGTGCGCGACCCCGAGCGTTACGGCGTGGTGGAGTTCGATGAGAACGGCAAGGCCATCAGCCTGGAAGAAAAACCCGATCAACCGAAGTCGAAATTCGCTGTTCCAGGGCTGTATTTTTATGATCACAAGGTGGTGCCGTTGGCGAAAGCGCTCAAGCCTTCACCGCGCGGCGAGATCGAGATCACCGATCTCAACCGCATCTACCTTGAACGCGGTGAACTGGCGGTGGAGCAGATGGGGCGCGGTACAGCCTGGCTCGACGCCGGCACCCACGAATCGCTGCTGCAGGCATCCAATTTTATCCAGGCGGTGGAGGAGCGGCAGGGCATCATGATCTCCTGCCCGGAAGAGATCGCGTACCGTCAGGGGTTCATTGACCGCGCGCGCTTCCTCGAGACCGCCAAAAAGTACGAATCCAACGGCTACGGTGCGTACCTCAAGCAGTTCATAGAGAGCGTGCCATGAAGTTACTGCTCATCGGCAAGGGCGGCCAGCTTGGCTGGGAGCTGCAGCGAACGTGCATGCACCTGGGCGAGATCATCGCCGTTGACTACCCTGAAGTGAATATCGCCGATATCGCCGGCTTGCGCGAGCTGATCCAAACCGTCAAACCCGATATCCTGCTCAACCCGGCTGCCTACACCAACGTGGATAAGGCTGAAAGCGAACCCGAAGTTGCGCGCCAGGTCAATGCCATTGGTCCTGGGGTGATGGCCGAGGAGATGAAAAAACTTGGCGGCGCGCTGATCCACTATTCTACAGATTACGTCTTCGATGGCGCGGCTGACCACGCCTACGTCGAATCCGACGCGCCGAACCCGATCAACCAGTACGGCATCAGCAAGCTGGAAGGCGAGCAGCGCGTGCAGGCGGCGGGCGCGAACGCGCTGGTCTTCCGCACCAGCTGGGTCTACAGCCTGCGGCAGGGGGGCTTTGTCAACAAGGTGCTGCAGTGGTCGCGCGAGCAGGAAGTGATGCGCATCGTCGATGACCAGATCGGCAGCCCCACCTGGGCGCGCATGCTGGCGCAGGCGACCACGCAGGTGATCACCCGCGGCGGCGACGACGCGCTGGATTATCTGGAACAGAACAGCGGACTCTATCACCTGGCGGGGTCTGGCGCTGCCAGCCGCTACGAGTGGGCGCGCGCCGTTATCGAGCTGGACCCGCTCAAGCGGGAGCACAAGGTGAAGCAGCTGCTCACTGCCAAATCAGATGAATTCCCCAACCCGGCTCGGCGCCCGGTGTATTCCGCGCTCGATTGCTCGCTCTTCGAAAGAACATTTCACACCCTCATACCAGACTGGAAGATTAGCATCGCGTTGCTGCTGGGTTAAAAGAGGGTCTTCAGTACCATTCTGATCAACCAAAGGTGAGGGGTGAATCCGGAGCTTGTTCTTCAAGACACGGCCGCCTTCATTCGCGATTACTGGCTCATCGCCAGGTCGAGGATGTTCGACCGTGCCTGGTACCTGGCGCGCAACCCCGATGTGGCGCGTTCGCGGATGAATCCGATCGTGCATTACCTGCGGCACGGCGCGTCTGAAGGGCGGGATCCGGGGCCGGACTTCAGCACAACAGGTTATCTCGACCAACGCCCGTTCGCGGTGATGTCGCGCATGAACCCGCTTGCCCATTACCTCCTTCATAAAAATGACAGCGATTTCGACCTCTCCGAACAGGAGGAGCGTGATCAGACTGACATTGAATGGACAAAAAGGTACTCCCGCCTGATCTTCAACCGCCCCCTGGATCTGAAGCACCCGAAGTCATTCAACGAAAAAATATCCGTCTACAAGCTGTTGTACCGGGAGCGCCCGCTCTGGCAATACGCGGATAAATACGAAGCCCGCGTGTACTTCCGCGAGACAGTCGGCGAGGAGCACCTGGTGCCGCTGATCGGCATATACAACACCCCGGATGAGATCCTGTTCGACGCGCTGCCCGGGCGGTTCATGCTCAAAGCCACGCACGGCTGCGGGATGAACATCTTCTGCCTCGACAAGCGGCAGCTGGATTGGGCGGACTGCAAGCGCCAGATGAGCGACTGGCTCGGCATCAACTACTATGACCCGTACCGCGAGTGGGCGTACAGGGAGATCCAGCCGCGCATCATCATCGAAGAACTGCTCACCGATGCCACCGGCGTCTCGGCCAAGGATTACAAGATCTTCTGCTTCAACGGGCGTCCGCGCATCATACAGGTGATCAGCAGCCGGTTTACCGGGAAGAAAACCCTGCAAAATTTTGACCTCAATTGGAAAAAATTACCGATGGACACGATCACTCCGAGGCCCGACGTCGATGAGCAA
The DNA here is from genome assembly GCA_964470275.1 of uncultured Anaerolinea sp. GTDB lineage: Bacteria > Chloroflexota > Anaerolineae > Anaerolineales > Anaerolineaceae > UBA6107. The sequence continues at coordinate 35,921 of CAYYBP010000007.1, forward strand.
AAGCCGGAAAAGCTGCAGGAATTGATCGATGTCGCGGCGGCCTTGTGCCAGGGATTCCCGTTCGTGCGGGTCGACCTGTATTGCACAGACCGGGTGTACTGCGGAGAAATGACCTTTTACCCCGGCGCGGGCTTGTCACCTTTCAGGCAATACACCTGGGACCGGCGGTTCGGGCGCTTGCTGGACATAAAGAACCTGATTTCGCTATATAATGAGTAGGTTGGTGTGATGAAATGAAGTTAGGGCTGATCACTCAGGTTCGCGACGAGATCGACATCATCAGGACGTTCTGCAGCCACGCGGATGCCCTTTTCGACCGCGTCTACCTGGTTGACCACCAGTCATTGGATGGCACCCGCCAGTACCTGCGATCGGTCATCGCTGGCAGACCCGGCTGGCGCTACTACTTCCTCGATTCCAAGACCAAGATCCAGACCGCCGTGGGTAATTTTGTGATGAAACAGGCTTTCGCCGACGGCGTAGACGCCCTGTTCTTCGTGGACGCTGATGAGTTTCTGCTCGCGCCCTCGCGCGCGGCGCTGGAAGCCAGCCTGGCCGGGTTCGAAAGCGGCGACACCGCCGGCAGCATCACCTGGAAGAACTGCATCCGGGACGCCTTTGAGCCCCCGCTTTTTTCCTTCACCGACCCGTTGTGGGTGCCGCCGGACGAATCCAAATTTGCCAAGCTGGTGGTTCCCCGCAGCCTGTACGACCGCTACAACGGCGAGATACGGGTGACCGACGGCAATCACAGGTTGATCCATTCAGGCTCCGGCGTGGAGATCGCGGCGCGGCGCGTCGGCTCGATGCTGCACATCCCCATCCGCTCCCGCGACCAGGTGATCAAGAAAGTCATCCTTACCGTCATCGCCTACCGCGGCTACAGCCTGCGCATCCCGGGCAACGCCTTTCAATACTACGAGATGCTCGAAAAGATCATGCACGGGCGGGTGAGCGAGGATGACCTGCGCGGGTACACGCTGGGGTTTGAGACACCCAACCTGGGGAACATCGCCTTGAGCCGCGCTGACCTGAAGGACCACGGCTACATCCGCGCCAGCCTCGAAGAACTGGGCGTCGCTCGCGTTCCAGACCTGCCGCCAGCGAACTCGGTCGAAGAGATTCCCTTTGAACGCCGCGTGGCGGCCGCCCTGCATCACCTTGAAACCGACATCCCGCCCAACCCGCCACTGGTGCTGGAGGGGGAGGTATTGCGCATCGACCAGGACGCGCTGCAAGCCATGAAGCGCCAGGAGCCGGACCCGGACTGGCTGATCCGGCAGCAGCGGGTGGCCCTGGCGGAGCGGGAGCTGCGCATCGCCGCGCTTGAAAAAGCGGTGAGGGGGTTTGAGACCAGTGAAAGCTGGCGGCTCACCCGCCCGCTGCGGCTGTTGATGAAGTGGTTGAGGAGAAAATAAACCAGGGGATCACATTAAGAAGAATATCACATTTTGCTTGACAAAATCGGGAATCGCCCTATACTAATAATGTATCCATCGAAAAAATCAGTGGGAATGGTTGCGCAAGACAAAAGCTGATTAAATAAATTTGAAAGGGGAAGACCTTACTGGTGATAGGGGAATCAGTAATTCTTATAGGCATAACGCGGGTGTTCCGCGTATTTTTGGTTAACCATCCAATTCAACCAGGGGGTT
>CAYYBP010000008.1:0-10835 GCA_964470275.1 uncultured Anaerolinea sp.
GCGGATACCACGTGTCGCGCCGCGGCGGATGGGACACGCACGGTCTGCCCGTTGAGATCGAAGTTGAGAAAAAACTCGGATTCAATAACAAGCAGCAGATCGAAGCGTACGGGATCGAAAAATTCAATAAGCTTTGCCGCGAATCCGCCTTTACGTACATCAAGGAATGGGAAAAGCTGACCGACCGCATCGGCTATTGGGTCGACATGGACGCTGCTTATGTCACCTACACCAACGAATACATTGAATCGGTATGGTGGATCCTGAAATCCTTTTGGGATAAAGGGCTGCTTTACCAGGGCTACAAGGTTGTTCCGTACTGCCCGCGCTGCGGCACGCCGCTTTCAGACCATGAAGTGGCGCAGGGTTACCATGACGCGACAGACCCGTCGGTTTTTGTGCGTTTGCCGTTGGTGGATTCCCCTGGAACCTCGCTGCTGGTATGGACGACGACCCCCTGGACGCTGCCGGCGAATGTGGCTGTCGCCGCCGGCAAGGATGTGGATTATGTAACTGTGGAACGCCTGCTGCCGGATGGGACGCCGGAGAAGTTGATCCTGGCGGAGTCGCTGGTTGAAAAGGTTTTTGGTGAGGAAAAGGTCAAGATCCTCAACACCTTCAAGGGGCATAAACTCAAAGGCAAACAATATCAGCCCCTGTTCACCTTCCTGCCGCCTGAAAAGAAGGCGCATTTCGTCGTGATGGGTGATTTTGTGACCACCGAGGATGGATCTGGGTTGGTTCACATCGCGCCGGCTTTTGGGGCGGATGACATGCAGGTGGCGATCGAACATGACCTGCCCATCCTGACGACGGTCGCGGAAGACGGCACTTTCATCTCCGAAGTAAAGCCGTGGGCGGGGATGTTCGTAAAAGATGCCGATCCACACATCACGCGCAACTTGCGCGAACGAGAGCTGCTTTTCAGGGAGGGGACGTATGTCCATACGTATCCTTTCTGTTGGCGCTGTTCCACCCCGCTGTTGTATTACGCGCGCCCGACCTGGTACATCCGCACCAGCCAGTTCAAAGACCGCATGGTGGCGTTGAATAATGAGATCAACTGGTACCCGGAACACATCCGTAAGGGCCGTTTTGGCAACTGGCTGGAAAACAACGTCGATTGGGCGTTGGGCCGGGAAAGGTATTGGGGTACACCCCTGCCGGTATGGGAATGCGAAACCTGTCACGCGCAGGAATGTTTCGGTTCTATCGAAGTATTGTCCGAGCGATCAGGGAGGTCGCTGCAGAATTCCGACCTGCACCGGCCGTATGTGGATGAGATCCAGCTGACCTGCAATGAGTGCGGCGGAAGGATGCGACGCGTTCCGGAATTGATCGATGTGTGGTTTGACTCAGGCTCGATGCCGGTCAGCCAATGGCATTATCCATTTGAGAATATCGACATGTTCAAACAGCAGTTCCCGGCGGATTTCATATGTGAAGCTGTTGATCAAACGCGCGGCTGGTTCTACTCGCTGCATGCTATCAGCACTTTGTTGTTCGATGCCGCGTGCTACAAGAACGTGATCTGCCTGGGATTGATCCTTGATGGCGACGGTCAGAAAATGTCGAAGTCGCGCGGGAATGTAGCCGCGCCGTGGGCGGTGATCGAAAAGCACGGAGCAGACGCGATGCGTTGGTACCTGTACACCGCCAGCCCTCCGGGGCAGGAGCGGCGCTTTTCCAGCGACCTGGTGGGGGAGGTACTGCGCAATTTCACCCTCACTTTGTGGAACACGTATTCCTTCTTCGTCACCTACGCCAATATTGATAAATGGACGCCGGCCGGTACCAAACCGGTGGATTACAGCCTGCTTGATCGGTGGATCCGTTCGACGCTTCACACCCTGGTGAGAGACGTCACAGAAGCGCTTGAGCATTACGATGTGCTGGGCGCGACACGGCCGGTGCAGACCTTTGTGGAACAGCTTTCGAACTGGTATCTACGCCGGTCGAGGAGAAGGTTCTGGAAGAGTGAATCCGATGCGGATAAGCAGGCCGCCTATGCGACGTTATACGAGTGCCTGGTAACCATCAGCAAATTACTCGCGCCAACCATGCCATTTATCGCGGACGAACTTTACATGAACCTGGTTGGATCGATCGATTCAAATGCCGCTGAATCTGTGCACCTGGCAGCCTGGCCGGAGTACGACGAGCGCGCGATCGATGAGCCGCTGAATTACGAGATGAGCGTGGTGATGCGCTTGACCACATTGGGGCACGCGGCGCGGAACAAAGCCAACCGTAAGGTCAGGCAGCCGCTCTCAGAAGTCGCCTTCACGGTCGGCAACCTGGATGAGGAGCGCATCCTGCAGAAATACAGTGACATCCTGTCAGATGAACTAAATGTGAAACATGTCCGCGCGTTGAACGCCGCCGGGGAGGCCGTTGATTACTCTCTCAACCCGTTGCCCAAACAGCTGGGTCAGAAATACGGCAGTTTATACCCTGAGATCCGGCGCATCATCACGGGAATGGATGTGGAAGACACAGCGCGTCAACTGCTCGCGGGTAATTCCGTCAGCATCGAGGCTGGCGGGAAGGTGCTCGAGATCCTGCCTGAGGAGGTAGAGGTAAGGCTGCAGGCGCGCGAGGGGTATTCAGTGGCAGCTGAAGGAGCCTACCTGGCTGCCCTGGTGACCGAGCTCACGCCCGAACTCATCGCAGAAGGTCTGGCGCGGGAATTTGTGCGGCGCGTGCAGGACCTGCGTAAGTCAGCGGATTTTGACATCGCGGACCGCATCCATATTTCCTACACAGCCACCTCCAACCTGGAACGGGCGGTGGAAGCCTACAAAGAGTACATCCAGATAGAAACGCTGGCGCTTTCCCTTAGGAACGAGGATCAATCAAGCGAGCCGATCAACGTGGATGATGAATTCGATTGTGAAAAAGTGACCATCCGAATTGTGAAGGCATAGGCAGAGGCGCGAGGCAGAAGCCTGTGAAGTAATGGTAATATTCAATCGTAAATACTGGAGCTGGTATTGAAAGCATTCCTTAAACGTTCGACCTGGCTTTTTATTGTTGCCCTTCTCATCGTTGTCCTCGACCAGTTGACCAAATGGCTGGTGGTAACCAATATTCCATACGGCGGGTCGTGGTCGCCATGGGAGTGGTTATCACCATACGCGCGAATCGTCCATTGGAGCAACACCGGGGTCGCCTTTGGCATGTTGCAGGGGATGAACCCGGTGTTTATCGGGCTGGCGATTCTCGTTTCGGGGGCAATTATCTATTATTACCAGCAGATTGATAAAAAGGATTGGTTGATCCGGCTGGCGTTGATGATGGAATTGGGCGGCGCGATCGGCAACCTGATCGACCGGATCCAATATGGACACGTGATCGATTTTATTTCGATAGGTCGATTTCCGGTCTTTAACGTCGCAGACAGCTGCATCACGGTAGGGGTCGTGGTCTTGTTGATCGGTGTGTGGGTGCAGGAAAAACGAGAAAAAGCCCGGGCAGCCAGGCCTGCGGATGACAAGGCATCCAACGAGATGACAGGTTGAGCCGACAGGATCACGAATTTCTGGTTCAACCAGGCCAGGAAACCCGACTGGACAAATTCCTGGTTGACGCGCTCCCACAGCAATCCCGCTCGCGGCTGCAGTCACTGGTAAAAGACGGTGAAGTGCACATTAATGGGGCGATCGTCACGAAAACCAGCCACATGGTTTGCCCGGGAGATCAAATCCGGGTTACCATCCCGGAGCCATTGCCTTCACACCTGAAAGCTGAAGATATCCCTCTTGATATTGTCTATGAAGATGATAACATCGTGGTCATCAACAAGCCGGCGGGCATGGTGGTGCACCCTGCGCCGGGACATGACACCGGCACCCTCGTTCACGCGGTGTTAGGCGGGTTGGATGACCTCGAGGGGATTGGCGGCGAGCTACGACCCGGCATCGTTCACCGGCTCGACAAGGATACGTCAGGATTGATCGTGGTCGCGAAAAATGAAACCGCGCACCGCTGGCTGCAGGAGCAGTTCAAATTACGCCAGGTGGAAAAGGTATACCTGGCGCTTGTCGATGGCAAACCTCCTACGCCCGTGGGCAGGATCGAGGCTGCAATTGCCAGGGATCCATCCCACCGTAAAAAGATGGCTATCGTGTCAGAGGGCAGGGGGCGGCCCGCGGTTACGGAATACAGGGTGGTGAAGGATTTCGCGGCTCACAGCCTGATCGAGGCGCACCCGTTGACTGGACGCACCCACCAGATCCGCCTGCACCTGGCGTTTTTAAATTGCCCGATCGTTGGGGATAGGATTTATGGAAAGAAAACCCCGACTGTCGAGATTGACCGTCATTTTCTTCACGCCCGACAATTGACACTGGTGCTGCCAGGGGAACACGAAAAAAGAACCTTTAACGCGCCTCTGCCTGAGGAACTTGAAGAAGTATTATCACGAATCAAGTAGAAGGAGTCATAGATGCATATCATTGATTTACGGTCCGATACCGTAACGCACCCCACTGAAGAAATGCGGACCGCGATGGCTTCCGCGGAAGTTGGGGACGATGTTTTCAATGAAGACCCCACCATCAACCGTCTGCAGGAAATCGCGGCAGAAAAGATGGGAATGGAAGCGGGTCTGTTTGTGTCATCGGGAACGATGGGAAACCTGCTGGCGGTGCTTTCGATTTGCAGCCGCGGCGACGAGGTGATCATGGGAGACCTCGGACACACATTTCTGTTTGAGGGCGGGGGGATTTCCGCACTGGGTGGTGTTTTTCCGCATATTCTGCATAACCAGCCGGATGGCTCGATCGCCCTGGACGATATCCGCAAAGCGATCCGGCCGGATGACATCCACCACCCGGTTTCACGGATGGTGATCCTGGAGAATACCCATAATCGCTGCGGGGGAGTGGTGCTATCAACGGAATACACGACCGCGGTGTCGGAATTGGCGCGTGAGAAACAGCTCCATCTTCATATGGATGGCGCGCGCATCTTTAACGCTGCTGCCTACCTGGAAAAGAGCGCGCAGGAGCTGGTTAACGGAGCCCAGAGTGTGACCTTCTGCCTTAGCAAAGGATTGTGCGCCCCAGTTGGGTCGGTTCTGTGCGGCTCGCGTGACTTCATTACACGCGCCCGCAGGCTGCGCAAGATGCTGGGCGGAGGGATGCGGCAGGCGGGGATACTAGCGGCGGCGGGGATCGTCGCTGTGGAAAAGATGGCAAAGCGCCTGGGTGAAGACCACGCCCGCGCGACGCGCCTGGCTGAGGGTCTGGCTTTGATTGCGGGCATCCGGTTTGAGATGGGTATGCCGCAAACCAACATGGTATTTCCAACACTGCCCGTTGCGGATAGAGATGGCACCGTATCGGTTGTGAAGAAGCTGGTTGAGCGCGGGGTGAAGGCGGGAATCGTTGGTGATAAGAGTCTGCGGTTGGTCACACACTACTGGGTGACTGATGAAGACGTCGCGTACACGATCAGCTGCTTCCGCGATGTGATTGGTGGTTAAAAGGGAACTTCAAGCGCTGCGCCTGAATATACCGTTCTGATATAATGCTATTGTCAATTACAGGTGACAAGAATTGAGGTCCAGATGGATACTTTTATCACGATAAAAGAGATCGACACAGCCGCGGATTATCTCAGGGAGAAGATTAATATCCAGCCAAAAGTCGGGCTGGTTTTAGGGTCAGGGCTGGGTTCACTCTCTGATCAAGTTCAGGATCCGGTTCTGATCCCCTTTCATGACATTCCAGGCTGGCCGGTTTCAACCATCCAGGGCCATTCCGGGCGGCTTGTGATCGGCAGCTTATTCGGGATCCCTGCCATGGTAATGCAAGGCAGGGTGCATTACTACGAGGGTTACACGATGGACCGGGTAACGATGCCCATTCGTGTAATGCAGAGATTGGGGATCGGAACGCTCATCCTCACCAACGCCGCCGGGGCGATCAACCCGGAATACGTACCAGGGGATGTGATGATGCTGGTCGATCAGATCAACCTGATCGGTATGGCCGGGTTGAACCCACTGAGAGGACCGAACCTTAGCGAATTTGGTGAGCGCTTCCCGGACATGAGCCAGCCATATGACCATGAATTGATCGCGATTGCCCGAAAGACGGCCCAGGCGAAGGAGATAAAACTGCACGAAGGCGTGTATGTATGCCTGTCCGGCCCCTCCTTCGAATCGCCGGCAGACCTGCGCTTCCTGCAAAGAATCGGCGCTGACGCGGTGGGGATGTCGACCGTCCCGGAGAACATCGTTGCGCGTCACGGCAGGATGCGCGTGATGGGGTTGTCTGGCATAAGTAACAAGGCAAACCTTGATGGCACTACTGTGACCACCCACGAGGAGGTGCTGCAAGCCGGCGAGATTATCGTTCCCAAGCTAAGCACCATCATTCGCGGTGTGCTTGAAGCTCTAATTGTGTAATTCAATTCACCCCGGTCTACAGAAGTTGCCTTGAATAGCCTGCTGCGGTTCCTTGCCAAATACGAATTCTTCATCTACCTCATCGCTGGGTTGGTGACCCTGTTTTCGGCCAGAAGTACGATCCTCTCCTGGCGGGAGTGGAGAGCCGCTATTTTTGGCCTGGAGAAGGAAAATTCGCAAAGGAAGTTCAACGAAGGTCTTACGTTTTTGGTATTGGGTGTGCTGGTCATCCTTGCGCTATTCGTTGTGAACACCTTTATCACGCCGCGAGTGCCGGGTGTGCAACAGCTCCCGACTCCCACGATAGATATGACCCAGCAGGCGGCGACCTTCACGCCATTTCCAACCAGCGATACGACCGCCCAGGGGTTAATCCCGACGATCACCTCGTATTTCAGCCGCGGGTGCCTGCCGGACCAGATCGACTGGACCGACCCTCAGAACGGCGGGATAATCAATGGTGAAGTCGAATTGAAGGGTACAGTCAACATTGAGAACCTTGGGTTTTATAAATACGAATACGCGGTATCAGGAAGTGAATCCTGGACAACGATAGCGGCGGGAAATGAAACAATCATCAACGCACCACTGGGCGGCGTTTGGGATACAGGCGCGTTGACGCCTGGAATCTACCAGCTTCGCCTGGTGGTCAGCGATAACCAGAATAATCCATTCCCAGCCTGTATCATCCAGGTAACCATAACCGCCCCGGAGTAAAAATGGCTGAAGTTGAGATCCGTCCTGTTGTATCCACTGACATCCCAGCACTCCTGCAATTTGATCACAGCAGTGAAACGAATTTTGTGTGGCAACTCGAGAGCTCAGCTCCCGGAGACAGCTATGACCTGCATCTGAAACGAATTCGCCTGCCGCGAACCTTGCGTCTCAATTATCCTCACCCGGTGGAAGGCCTGAAAGACACCTGGAAACAACACCTGCTCTTCTTAACCGCCAGATGCGAGGGGAACCTGGTGGGTTACCTGGTGCTCGATGACAGATCTGAAAGAAACAGCGCCGTGGTAAAAGACCTGGTGGTGAGCCCTGCGCTGCGCAGGCAGGGGGTCGGAACCGCGTTGGTGCTGGCGGCTCAGGATTGGCTCAAACGAACAGGCGTATCGAAGCTGGTCATAGAGGTGCCGGCGAAAAATCACGGCATGATCCAACTGGCAAGGAAATTGCAGTTTGTATTTTCAGGGTTTTCAGATAATTATTATGCCAACAGAGATATCGCATTCTTCTTTGTGAATATGATGCGATAAGGTTACTCATTGACTAACTGGATAAACGGCATCATTACGATTCTCGAAACCATCAGCCAGATCCTCACAGCGGGGATCGCGGTTACTGCTTTCTCGTTGCTCTTGTACAGCCTGGCGTTTAATCTCAAGGATAAAGTAGCTCGAACTTTCGCCGGGATCATGCTGTGCCTGGTGATCGTTTTCTCATCTGAATCGTTTGGCACAACCAGCGAAAACCCGCTTATGATCGATTTCTGGCTGAGGGTGCAATGGATCGGGATTATCCTGCTCCCGCCAACGTACCTGTATTTTTCTGATTCCTTGCTCGCCACGACCGGTCTTCCATCGAGATGGCGCAGAAAATGGGCAATCAGGCTCACCTACTTATTTTCGGTCTTGCTGATCGTCTTGCTCTTCTCACCGTGGTTCCTGGGAAAACTGGTAATAGACCAGCCGCCAGCCCCACATCATGAGCGGACGGTCCTGACAACGTTATTCACCATCTATTATGTAGTTATCCTGTTACTGGCGTGGATCAATTTCATCCGAGCATACAAACGTACGATCACGAAAACAAGCAAACGGCGTATGCTTTACCTGACGGTGAGCGCGATTGGTCCGGTCGTTGGGGCGTTCCCATTCCTGTTGTACGGTTCTGGCTTTGCCGCGCATCAGACCCTGTTTTTCTGGTTGGCGGTGTGTATCGTCACCACCGGCTTGGGCGGAATGATCTTCATCATGGCATACTCCGTGGCATTCTTTGGCATGCCCTGGCCTGATCGGATCATCAAGAGCAGGCTGGTAAAGTGGACCCTGCGTGGTCCTGTGACCGCCAGCCTCGCGCTGGCATTGATGACGCTGGTAAAACGTGGAAACGAAGCCTTCGGCACCCCGTATTCAGCATTATCCCCGATCGTGATGGTCGTTACCGTGCTGACGAGCGAGTACTTGATCACGCTGTTTTATCCTTACATCGAGAAGTGGCTGATTTACGGCAGGGACGAACCTGATTTTCAGATCATGCAAACACTGGATGAGCGGATCATCACGCGGACCGATCTTAAGCAGTTCATCGAGATGATCCTCGCTGCGGTTATCGACCTTGTGCAGGCTGATGGAGCTTATCTTGTGGAAGAAAATGAAGATGGTCTTGCCGTGGTGGAAAAAACTTCCACAAGCGCCCTTGATGTTTCCCGTCTCACGGAACTGGAAAAAGCGCTGGAGGAGACTTCCGACGAGCAGGATCTATTATGGGCGGGCGATGATGTATTGATCCCATTAAGAAACGGCAGCAATGGGTCAGCCACCAAAACCCTTGGGTACCTGGGGATTTCCGGGATCGGTGACCGGTTTCCATTGGACCCGGATGACAAAGACGCCCTGGACCGTTTGGCGACAAGGGCCGGCATCGCCTTGAGAGACCGCGGGATGATCGAGCAGGTATTTGAGACGCTTGAAAAACTGGAACCACAGGAAGAATTGATCCAGAGGCTGCGGGCTGCCGGCAGATACAATCAAAAGGGCCTGTTATTGGATGAGGACTGGACCCAACAAAAAGAGATGACCTTGTGGGTCAAAGGCGCGCTGACGCACTACTGGGGTGGCCCAAAACTCACTGAAAGTCCATTGATGAAGCTGTCCATCGTTCAAAAAGCGGTGGATGAAAATGAGGGCAACGAGATCAACGCGCTGCGCAGCGTTTTAAAAACCGCGCTTGAGCAGTTGAAACCATCGGGTGAGCGCAAATTCACAGGCGAGTGGCTATTGTATAATATTCTGGAGATGAAATTTCTCGAGGGGAAAAAAGTGAGAGAGATCGCCATGAAATTGGCGGTCTCTGAGGCTGATCTGTATCGAAAGCAGAAAGTTGCCATTGAAAAGGTTGCCGATATTCTGGTACAGATGGAAATGAAAACACAGGATACATCCGGGGTGTGATTGATTATTGTCTTTTATTGGGAGCGGGAGGGAAGTGATGGATGCTGATGAATCGAATATTGACGGCGTGAATGGAGAAGCAACGCTTGACGAAGGTTGGTGGATCTCAGTACTTCTTGATGAAGAGAAACTATTTCAACAACCGCGGGAAATAAACTGCCGCCCCTGCAGCACGAGAACCTTGCAGGGTGTTGATTGGCAATGCGTCAGGGCGATCTTTGACCGCGATGAGGTGGTGTTGCTGGAGGTGACCGGCTACAACCGAGGAGGATTGCTTGTCCAGGCGGAGGGAATCCAGGGGTTTGTACCGGTTTCCCACCTGGTGAACCTGCCCATTGAAGCCTCAGATGAAGAGCGGCAGGCGCAGCTGGCTGAATATACCGGAAAATCCCTCTATCTAAAGATCATTGAATGCGATAGCGAAAACGAGCGAGTCGTTTTTTCTGAACGGGCAGCCCAGGCTGGTGAAGGCAAACGCCGGGAGTTATTTGAAAGATTGAAAATCGGTACAGTCGCCTGCGGCGTGGTGACGAATATCACTGAATTTGGGGCGTTCATTGACCTTGGTGGTGTAGAAGGGCTGGTCCATGTTTCAGAAATCTCGTGGGGGCGGGTGGAAGACCCGGCAAGTATATTAGAAGTCGGTCAGAGATTGAAAGTGGTTGTTCTTCAAATAAATGAGTCCTCCTCGAGAATCGCGTTGAGCGTAAAGCGCCTTTCGCCCAACCCGTGGGAGAGACTGGTAAGGATATACAAACCCGGCGATGTTGTTTGTGCGGAGTTGACCTCGATCATGCGGTTTGGTGTGTTTGCACGCCTTGAGGAGGGAGTCGAGGGTTTAATCCATGTCTCATCCCTATCAGATGAAATGCGGGACAAAGAACTCGGGGACATCTTTGTACCTGGGCAGCGAGTGCAGGTGAGGATCCTGCACGTGGACGCGGAACGGCGCCGCCTCGGACTGGGGTTGGTTACAGAGCCATGACCTCAAAATCCAGGCCAAAAACTACCAGGACCCCAGCCGTACACCCACTTCCACCCAAAAAGCCTGCTAAGACATTCATGGAACGGCTGGATGATTTTTTCAGCCATTTTAAACGGTTTGGCTGGGATCTGCTGGGGACTTTCCTCTCGCTGGTTGCCATTCTTACTTTGCTCGGATTGCTGGGGTTGAGCCGGGGATCGATCATCAATTCTTGGATCATGTTCTTTATTTTCGGGTTGATAACCTGTTAGCTCTTGCT
>CAYYBP010000008.1:10845-19846 GCA_964470275.1 uncultured Anaerolinea sp.
ACAGGGTACGCCGCTCGATGGTTTCTTTCCCATTTACGAAAAGGATTCGGTTGGGGGAGTTTCCTGCTGGTGATCGTTATCGGCTTCCTGGCGGTGGTTGTGTTTTTGTACAGCGCGGGTAAGCGGATCCCTGTTTCGTTCGGGAGAATCCTGGCGTACGAGGGGATGATGCTGGTGATACTGCCAATTCTCTCGTGTATCAATGGCGCTTCTCTTGAGCGGGCTGCCGATGGGCTTGACGGTGGGACGATCGGGTGGGGATTATCGCAAATCTTCGCGTTCTTTAGTTCACCAGTTATTGCCCTGATTATCTACCTGATCCTGTTCTTTGTTTTCGCGGGGATCGCCACTGGATACTCCAAAGAGTTGTTGAAGAAAATCCGTAGCTGGAGGTCCATCCCTGTACAGCCGCGCATCGAAAAGAAGCATGGGCCGGTAAACCTGGCGAGTAAAGCCAAGGCGCCAGGCAGCGCCCTGCCGCGGGACGAAGAGCTGGTAAAAATGCCGCAGAGCACCTGGCGCGATGACAGGCTACCGCCTCTCAACCTCTTGATGAATGACCACATCGTGCCCCCTGATGAAGACAAGATCAAAGAAAACGCCCGCAGGATCGAGCAAAAACTGCTGGAATTTGGCATTCCTGTTAAGGTGGTTGCGTTCAGGTTTGGACCGACGGTGACCCAATACGCGGTCGAACCCGGCTACACGGAGAAAATTAACCCGGATGGTTCAGTCAATCGTCAAAAGGTGAAAGTATCAAAGATCACCAGCCTGTCGCGCGATCTGGCACTGGCGCTTTCTGCGGAACGGCTGCGCATCGAAAGCCCAGTCCCGGGGCGGTCCTACGTGGGGATCGAGGTCCCAAACGAGGATAACGCGTTCGTGAGGCTGCGACCAATACTGGAAACAGAAGAATACAAGCTGCGCAAGAAGCCGTTGATGATCGGATTGGGCAGGGACGTATCTGGTGAACCGGTGTACGCTGATCTAGAGAAACTGCCGCACATGCTGATCGCGGGTACCACCAATTCGGGTAAATCAGTGTGTGTAACCGCCATTACGGCGGGCTTAGTGATGAATAACACCCCGGCTGACCTGAGACTGGTGATGCTGGACCCGAAGATGGTTGAACTCGTGCGATTTAATGGACTACCGCATATTTTGGGCAAAGTGGAAACCGAAGTCGACCGCATGCTGGCGGTTTTACGGTGGGCGCAGATGGAAATGGATTCACGCTACAGGCTGCTGGCAGAAGCGAAGGCCCGCAATCTCGAAGCGTACAACATGAAGATGCTGCAGAAGAAAAAGCCCACCCTTCCGCGAATTGTCATCCTGATCGATGAACTGGCGGACCTGATGATGACCGCGCCGGATCAAACAGAGCACAGCCTGATCAGGCTGGCGCAAATGGCGCGCGCCACCGGGATGCACCTGGTGGTCGCCACCCAGCGCCCCAGCACAGATATCGTCACCGGCTTGATCAAGGCGAACTTCCCGGCGAGAATTTCCTTCGCGATGGCATCCTCGATCGATTCACGGGTTATCCTCGACACCAGCGGGGCGGAAGACCTGTTGGGGAGGGGAGATATGTTGTTCCTCGACCCGCAACGCTCGGGGCTGCAGCGTATGCAGGGGATTATTGTTAGCGACGGGGAGATCGAAAAGATCCTTAATCATTGGGCGAGGATTACGAATGCGTCCAAGGACGAATCCGCGCCATGGGAAGACCTGGTGGAGGCGACTGGCAGCCCGGACGGAGATAAGTTGATCGAGCAGGCCATCAACCTGGTACGCACGGAAGGGAAAGCGTCTACCTCGCAATTACAAAGAAAACTAAAGATTGGATTTCCGCGCGCTGCGCGTCTCATCGACGAGCTGGAGGACATGGGAATTGTGGGACCAGCCGTTGGCAGCGGCAAGGAACGCAAGGTACTCTTTGATAGCGAGGACGAAGACGCGGTGGAGAGCGAAGACACACAAGACAATTAATGCTTTTTGCAACATCTTAGCAGGCTTAATCGCGAAATTCATGTAGTAAAATTCGTCAATTGGAATGAGTGATCGCATGAGTGATGAAAAGACAGGTTCAGTAAACAGGCAGCCCTTTTCGCTTGAAATGTTATTGAGAAAAGTGTTTAAAGGGATCATTGATCCGATCGCCGGGTTTTTCTTGAAGATTGGCTTAAAACCAAACCATATCACTGCCCTCGGATTTATCCTGGCAGCGGTCTCAGCCTGGTTGATCGCAATTGGCAGGATCCAGATCGCCGGACTGGTGCTGTTGGCGGGGGCGCCTCTGGACGTGATCGACGGATCCATGGCGCGCAAACTGGGAGAGACCGGACGGTACGGGGCTTTGCTGGACTCGGTGGTGGACCGCTATTCCGAGCTGGTTGTGCTGGGCGGGTTGTTACTGTACTTCATGGACATTGGCAGCATCACAGGGATGCTGCTCGTCTTCGTTTCAGCGGCAGGCAGTGTAATGGTATCTTATGTGAAGGCGCGGGCGGAAGCGCTCAATTTTAACGCCAAAGTGGGAATCCTTACCCGGGTTGAGCGCATGATCGTTATGGTGATCTGCCTGTTGATTGGAATGCCGATCATTGCTTTATGGATCATCGCAATTTTGGCGAATTTTACCGCCGTTCAAAGGATGATCTTTGTCCATAAGCAAGGCAAAGAAGCAAGATCATAAAAAATGAAAGGTCCGACGAATGGTTAATGGATTTACGATATTCGGTATAAAGATCTATTTTTACGCCTTGATCATCATCACCGGGGCAATCCTGGGGGCTCTCCTGGCCGCCAGGGTGGCAAAGAAACGGGGTATGGACCCTGACATCGTGTGGGATATCCTGCCTTGGGTTTTAATCGCAGGGATCATCGGCGCGCGCATCTGGCACGTTCTAACACCGGATTCCACTATGTTGATCGATGGTAAGAACCCTTATTTCATCCGGCCGATCGAAATCTTCAACATCCGCAACGGCGGTTTGGCCGGAAAGGGGTCAGTTTTACACGCTGGCTTGACACACTGGCGCCGGGACTTGTTCTAGCCCAGGCAATCGGCCGGTGGGGCAATTTTGTCAACCAGGAAGTCTACGGGCTTCCATCAAATCTACCGTGGGCGATCAAGATTGATCCCCTCCATCGCCTGCCGCAATACATGGACGTGGAAAGATACCATCCAACGTTCCTGTATGAGTCGATCTGGAACCTGATCAATATGGGAGTCCTGCTGTGGCTCCTCGGCAAGTACAAGGATAAATTGAAAGACGGGGATGTCTTCTTGGTTTACATGTTGATCTATGCCGTGGGGCGTTTCCTGCTTGAATTTATTCGCATCGTGAATTCACCGGTTGCAGGAATTAATAGCAACCAGACCCTGATGGCTGTAATCGCTGTGGTCTCCGTCATCGGGCTGCTCGCCCGGCATGTGAGAGTGGGAAAGCCAAAGCCCGCGGACGCCGCCTGAGTAATTGACCTTGCTGATAGGATAATACACTTAGAGTAATTTCATCCAGGAGCTGGAAATGGACCAATTCATCATTCTGGGGTCGGCAAATGCGGTTCCCAAGCCCGGGCAGGACAACACGCACCTGGTCATTCAGGCAGGTGACAAATTGATCATGGTCGACTGCGGGGATAATCCGATCGCCAAGATGATAGAAGCAGGATTTTCGATCCTGGATGTAACCGACCTGGTATTAACCCACTTTCACGCGGACCATGTTGGCAGTCTTCCATTGCTGATTATGGGAATGTGGCTGGAGAAAAGACAATCTCCCCTGGCGATACACGGGTTGGGTGTGACGCTGGAAAAAGCAGAAAAACTCCTTGACCTGTTCAATTGGCGGGACTGGAATAACATGTTCCCGGTCACATTCCATGCTGTGCCGGATGAGGGAGCACAAGCTTTCATTGGCGGGCGCGAAATCCAGGTGACGGCTTTGCCTGTCACTCACCTGATACCTACTATCGGTCTGCGCGCCGAGTTTTCCGCCGGCCGCGTGATCGCGTACACCTGTGACTCTGAACCGTGCGACGGTGTGGATATCCTCGCCAGGGGGGCTGACGTTTTATTACACGAAGCCGCTGGTGAGGCGAAAGGGCATTCGTCCGCAGCCCAGGCTGGAAAAAGCGCTGCAAAGGGCGGCGTGCGCAAGCTCGTCCTCATTCATTATGACAACCGGTTGCCGGAAGCCGAGTTGATCGCGGCAGCCAGGCAATATTTTTCTGGCGAGGTGGCGTTAGCCAGGGATATGATGGCGGTATAGCGAACCTACCAACCGCTCAGATAGTTTCCCCATTCATCGTTATCAGGTAGATACCGGGCAAAAATATAACTCGCGGAGCGCGGGGGCTCTTTCGGGACCTTTAACAAGGTCATTCCAGATTCTGCCAGCGTTCTCCCGCCTTTGTGGTGGTTGCACGCCGGGCAGGCTGTGACAAGGTTGGTCCAGTCGTGAATGCCTCCCAGGTGCCGTGGGATGACGTGATCCACAGTCAACACGGCGGATGCTTTTCCACAATACTGGCAGGTAAAATGGTCGCGGCGGAAAATCTCGCGCCGCGAAAGCGCGACGCGCGGGCGGGGAGGATGCACCATGCGCGACAGGCGGATGATGGAGGGGATGGGGAAGGCGTTGTGCGCTGACCGGATCATCCCGCGACCGTTCAGGATGAGGGAGGCTTTTTCAGACAGCATCAATCCGATCGCGCGTTGATATCCGCAGACGTGGATCGGTTCATAATTGGCGTTCAAGACCAGGACAGCTTTTTCCATAAACGATTGGGATGATTATAGCACGCGGAGAAAAGCCCTGCAATTGTTGCGCATAGACAATCACTTGACCGCGATTAGATACCAGTTGATACCCTTAATTTGGAGATGACAGAGACTGGTATAATAACCAATCAAATTCAGAACTCACGAAAGGAGGCGCGATGAACATCAACGAACAAGTCGAATACCTGATGCAGGGCACAGAATACGGCGACGAAAAGTTGCGCCAGAACATGTCAAATGAGCTGCGCAACCGGTTATTAATGTGCGAAAAGGAAGGAAGGGTGCTGCGTGTCTATTGTGGTTTTGACCCAAGAAAAGCAGACCTTCATCTTGGCCACACTGTGCCCATGCGAAAATTGCGCCAATTCCAGGAGTTGGGGCATGATGTCACGTTCGTGATCGGCAATTACACTTCGCTGATCGGCGACCCATCTGATAAGGACGTGTTAAGACCGCAGCTTTCACACGCCGAGGTGGAAGCCAACGCCCGCACCTACGCCGAGCAGGCTTTCAGGATCCTTGAACCGCAAAAGACACACATTCGCTACAACGCCGAGTGGCTTTCTGAACTAAGTTTCGAAGAATTGATCCACCTGGCATCCAACTTCACCATCCAGCAATTTCTGACGCGCGAAAACTTCAGGCTGCGCTACGAAAAAGGGGACGCAATCCATCTCCACGAGACCTTCTACTCGCTGATGCAAGGGTACGACGCGTACATGCTCAAGGCGGATGTACAGGTCGGCGGAACAGACCAGTTATTCAACATCATGACGGCTGCCCGTAAGATTATGGAGTTCATGGGCGCGCAACCGAACATCGCCGTCATTCTGGGAATCCTACCCGGCACCGATGGGG
Source organism: uncultured Anaerolinea sp. (assembly GCA_964470275.1). Lineage (GTDB taxonomy): Bacteria > Chloroflexota > Anaerolineae > Anaerolineales > Anaerolineaceae > UBA6107. Next base: position 16,493 of record CAYYBP010000008.1, read on the forward strand.
TCGTCAAAATGAGCAAATCGCTCGGAAATCACATTCCCATCAACACGGATGCGGTTGATATGTATGGCAAGGTGATGAGCATCCCGGATTCCGCCATGGGGCAGTACTTCCGCCTGGTTACCAGGCTGACCCCGCCGGAGATTTCCTCGATCGAAACCGGGGTGGAAAACGGAACGCTGCACCCGAGAGATGCGAAAATGCGGCTGGCGAGCGAGATTGTAGGCGCTTTCTATGGTGATGAAGAGGCAACCAGGGCGCAGCAGGCGTTCATCGATACATTTCAAAAAGGGACTGTACCGGATGAAATCGCGAGTTTTCAAAACTCACCTGAATTTACCGTGCTGGATGTTCTACTCAACGCCAGCCTGGCCGGGAGCAAGAGCGAAGCGCGACGCCTGATCGACCAAAAGGGTGTGAAGTACAACGGCGAGGTGGTTGACGATCCGTCAGCGCATCTCGAGGGACAAGGTGTTTTACAGGTTGGGAAGAGACACTTCCTGAAAATCAGCTAAGACAAGAAAAACTGGTTGCGAAACCAGTTTTTCATTTTTGAATAGTACTGGTCGCTGCGAGAAAAACCTGCCTGCCGATACTGGCTGACTGCAGCACGCTGCCATCTTCCAAAGCCACCACCACTACCAGGGATGTACCCTGCCAGTCCGGAGTGGTGCCAGCCAGGTACCAGGAGATCAGGGCATTTTCGTATCCTGCCAATGAACTGACCTCCCATCCAGGGAAGTCTCCCTGGGTGAGCATGCCTGTTGCCAGGCGGGCATCGAATTCCGTGACGTTTCCAGTGACTTTTCCTTTATCAAGAAGAGTCCAGTCATTCTCCTGCGGCCGATAAGCCGTGACAATCTGTGGTGTGATGATATGTCCGCCATTGGATAAGGTGGATGCCATGACCGCAACCTGGAGGGGGGAAACGAGCAGCCCGGCCGCGCCGGAATATAGATCAGTGTGGGTCTTCACCTGGGCCGGAATCACCGGCTGGCTGAACTCGAGCGGGAGTTCCTGGATCTTGTATAGACCCGTTTGCTGGTACAGGTCGAGGGTATCGGTTAATGGCCAGGAACGGCTGACCGTCGTCAACGCGTTGATACATCCGGAAGTGATCAGTTTTCCCCACGTGATTTCGCCGGTAGGTTGGATGGCGCAAAAGTAAGGGCTATTGAAATCGGTGTTCCAATCGTTAGACGGGATGGTTGCCGAGACAGTGTAACGGGAAAGGAACCTGGCCAGCACCACTCCGCCCGTGGTGCTGCCCGGCGGGTAAAGCGACTGGGTGGCGCGGTTCAGCAGGGGAGCGCGTTCATCCTGCATCCATGTCTCCCAATTCTCGTCCAGAAGATTGGCGTCAAAGGTCGGGGAAGTCGACATTGCCAGGATCTCACCCGTGTCAGCATTCATCAGAATGGCAGCTCCGGTGTACGTTTTCAATAACTCATCGGATATTTGTTGCAGGCGTAGATCAAGACTGAGTCGAAGATCAAAACCCGCTGGATATTGTCCATAGAGCAGGCGGGTGGCCATAATTTTACCCGGGGAATTTTCCGTTACTCCCCGCAAGTAGCCATCCATTTTGTATTCGATCCCGGTCTGCCCGTAATTGGGGTCGCTATACCCGACAATGGAACTGAGCGATGGGTAATTGAGCACCCGCCTCATTTCACCCGGCTTGCCCGAGCTGCTGGTGAGCGCTGTATTGGAAAGGTCAAAGATCGTGCCGCGGTAAACATAGCGGTCTGAGATCGCCCTGCGCGGATTATCCCCACGCGCCAATAACGCATCTGACCTGAAAAACCCCCAAAATGCGCTCATCACGGCTACCGCGATGAAACCGATCAGCAACGCGCTGCCGGCGAAGAGGTATGAGCGGGTCTTTTCGATCGGGGCGGGCTGCTGATCTCCCCGGTTGCTGATGAGCATCAACAACATCCCGGAGGCGAGCGAAACGATCAAAGATGTGCCGCCATAGGAAACAAATGGCAAGGTCACACCTGTAAGCGGGAGCAACCGGATCGTCCCACCCATGATGAGGATAGCCTGGACCGCGAAATAGACAGAAAAACCGGCTGCCAATAAACGCTGAAACTGATTGGGAGCATGCAAGGCCACTTGGAATCCACGGATCAACAGCAAAGCATACAGGCAGATGACCGCCACACTCCCGGCGACGCCGAATTCTTCAAGAATCGCGGTGAAAATGAAATCAGAATGCGCCACCGGCACCACTCCAGGGCTGCCCAGCCCCAATCCCCGGCCCAGAACGCCACCATTTGCAGCGGCGATAAGTGACTGGATGATCTGGTAAGACCGGTCGCGCGCGTTCACCCATGGGTTGAGCCACGCCTCGATCCGCAACTGGATCACATCAAAGATGAGATACCCGGCGATCAGCGCTACGATAAGCAGAACGAAACTGATCAAAAGCACCCTTCTTTTCCCTGAGGACAGGTATACAACCAGGGTGTACAACACAAGGAACAGGGAGGCAGTGCCCAGGTCGCGCTGCGCGACCAGTACCAGAATCGAAAAACCGATCAGGATAACGGTAGGCGTCAGCAATCGGACCAGGTTTGGGCGCGCCGGGAAAGCATCCGCGAGGTAGGCGGCCAGGAAAGTGATCAGAAGAAATTTCAATATTTCGGATGGCTGAAGGTAGAGCGAGCCCAATGACAGCCAGAGCTCCGGCCCGATACCGCCGGGATATGTGCCGACGACAAAAGTGAGCAATGTGAGCAGGATGCCGCTGATCAACCAGACATACTTATACCTGCGAATGATCGACAGGAGGTTGCGGATGCGAAGCGCGAGGGTGATACCGGCGATGCCGATTGCCAGCCAGGCGGTTTGCCTGAAACCAAATGCCGGCGTCAACCTGAAGATGATCACAAGGCCTAATCCGCACAGCAGCGAGATGACGGGCAGCAGGTATGGATCGTGCTCCGGGAGATATCGGTTTGACTGGGCAAAAAGAATGGCGAAACCGATGAACCAGACCGATATGCCGACCCAATGCTCCCAACGGTAAGGGGCAACCCAGGTATGCAGCCGGACCGCCGTGGACATCGTTAAAATGATGCCGGACAGAAAAACAATGATCGCTGCCAGGATCATCAGCCTGGTTTGGATCTGGTTTCTGGGCAAGCGGTTGTCTGGTAAAAATCGATTCACTTTATATATTTGCTCAGCAAGAGATCAATTTTCTTGGCTGCGTTCTCAGTGATCGCGGCGCGATTCGTGATGATCGCGTTTTCCAGGGAATCCGCGCAGTGACAGGCGCTGCTTTCAGGAAGCTGGTCAACCAATTGTTGAATGCTTTTTTGGGCGATCTCGGTGTTTTGATGCAGG
>CAYYBP010000008.1:19856-37430 GCA_964470275.1 uncultured Anaerolinea sp.
AGCTCCACCGAGACTGCTTCTTCTGTCATGTGCCACACATCGTAATCGGTGACATGCGCCATGACGGCGTAGCACATTTCGGCTTCGCGGGCGAGGAAGGCTTCGGGAGAGGTGGTCATTCCGATCAGCGAAAGTCCCCATCCACGGTAGATGTTCGATTCAGCCCTGGTGGAAAAGCGCGGTCCCTCGATGGTGATCATCGTGCCGCCTTTGTGTACCACGCATCCGCATCCAGAAACAGCCTGGTACAAGGCAGTTGAAAGGTCAGGGCAAAACGGCTCGGCGGCGCTGACATGAACGACAATTCCTCCGCCAAAGAATGACCTTTCACGGCGATTGGTGTGGTCGAAAAGTTGGTCCGGGATAACGATATTCCCGGGGGCGAAATCCTCGCGTAACGAACCGCACGCGCTGATGCTGACAACGCGTTCAACACCGAGCATTTTGAAGGCATAGATATTGGCGCGGTAATTAATCTCGGTGGGGCTGTACGTGTGACCGATTCCATGACGCGCAAGGAAGGCGACGCGTTTATCGTTAAGCGTGCCGATTACGACCGGCGCGCTGGGAAAACCATAGGGGGTTTCGGGATTGTGAGTTTCAATGTTCTGCAGCGCCGGGAAATCGTAAAGCCCAGATCCGCCGATGACGCCGAGCACGGGTTTCTTTTTCATTTCAACTCCTTAAGGATCAACTGGTGGGTTGGATTTCGATCACCAGTAAAACTTTACCTACGCGGATTTCATCCCCGCTGATCAATATGGTAGGGGTTTCGACCTTTTCGTCATTTAAATATGTGCCATTTGTAGAAAGGAGGTCTTCGATCCACCATTGCTTGTTCTTGAAAAATAATCTGGCGTGGTGGGTCGAGACGGTTTCGTCATCCAGTGCGATCTCGCAGGTAGGGTCTCTGCCGATCCGAAGATCAGGGAGGGTGTAAATCTGCCTGGCATCCGCCTCTTCTGTGGTGCGGTGCACAGAGATGTAGGGAATGTTCTTTTCCACCAGGCTTTGACTCTGGAACTTCAGATCGCGCCAAAGAGTATACACCGCCCATCCCAGGAAGGAAAAGAGGACCGCGAGAAGAGCAAGTCGTAAAATGAAAACGATCACTGCGAGCATGATTTATCCTCCGCGGGCGGGGAATTTTTGATCTCGGACGTTGCGGTCTTGGATGTCGCGCCAGTAACGGATTGTTCCATGGTAAAGATCATGGGGAAGCCGGCCAAAGAGATGACATCGCCGGGTCGCAGAGTGCGCTGAATGATACGCTCTGAATTAATGAACGTGCCGCCTGTCGAACCAACATCAAAAATGATGTACTCGTTGTTCACCCTGCGGATCTGGGCGTGGTTGCGGGAAATGCGCAGATCGTTGATGACGATCTGGTTGGTGCTTTTGCGTCCGATGTTGATGACCGGACGAGAAAGCTCAATCACCCTGTCCCCCTGGAGAAGCAGGATCGGAACCTTTTGGGATATTTCCTCAACCGGTTCTTCAGCCTGATCGCGTAGAGCGATCAAACCCGTCTCGGCCACCGGATGGCGTGAAAGCTCATCCAGTTGGACGATCACCTGGTCGTCATTCAGGGTTGGATCCGGGATCAATGTAAACCGGGGAGCGACCTGGAAGTGATACCCGGATTCAGCAGATGCGGTGGTGAGCACATCAATGAGTGTTTTCTCCCAATCCGGATGCGCCTGCCACCTGGTGATCGAAACCTGGTTGATTGAAATCCCAAAGATTGGCGCGATAACCTGCTTCCTGGATTCGTTCTGCCGGAATAGTTCGTATGTGGCGTCACACAGCTGGCGCACGAGCAGCTCGCTCTGATCAGACCAGGGTAGAAGCGAGGAGTTGGATTCGAAGATTGACCGGATGCGTTTTTCGATCTTGTCTAATGGGTTCATCATTATAGATTATAACCAAGGTATGGGAAGATTTGGTCTGAAATCAGAGATTGCCCTAATGTTTCATGTTGGTCGATTTGTGGGGGTTTTAATCAGAGGCTTGGAAAGTCGTGATATGAGCTGCCTCAAAAGCCCGACCTGACAACCGGTCTTTTCCGGATATAGATCGGATTGCTGAATATCCAACCACGGTTCTTGCCCAAAAAGCGGCGGTAACACTCCACCCTGTACGCGCCGGGTTTATCTATCGTGGAAACGACGTGGTCTGCATCCAGATGGAGACACACTTCACCGTCGCGAATCAGCCTGAGATCAGCTCTCTCTGGAAGTTCAACACGAATGGTCGCCCCGCCTGTGATTTCCATTTCTCCACCCATCGTCACCTTCTCCTCCCCGTTTTCCGCTGTGAAAGAAAAACCTCGGCTGGACGCGATCAGATCGTTGCTGATGAAACCTGAGCCTTTGCGGATGGCCTGGTAAATCGCCCCGGAGTCCGGCAGGACTTCGCCGGTGAGTGGGGCATCCACCAGGACGTGATTATTCACGGTCGAAAAATGGTACCTGTAAGGGAAAATGACCTTTTGCAGCGGTCCGATTTTGTAATGCAGGGCGTGAGAATCTGACCCGGCGACAACAGCAACCCTCTCACCCCTGGCGAGGATCTCGTCCCACCTGGCAAGCGCTTGCGGCAGCGGTTGATGCGGTATAAAATCCGGCAGGAAAGCGTAAAACAGCGCTTGTGGAAGATTATGAACATGCGTCTTGAATTCACTGAATGCGTTCCATAATTCAAGCCCGGTGAACCCTTTAACCTCCCATGCATCCCAGGTTATCGCAGTCTCATGGAAAAGGGGCAGTGCGAATTCGTAAGGATGGGCGAGAAATGAACTACCTCCGGCATTGTTTACCTCGTCGATTAATTCCTGTGGATTGGCAGCGTGTTGAGCGAGTTCGTGGTTTGCGCCGATCACCAGCATGTGATTCTTTTGCGGCATCCGGTTCTGGTCATGCACTTCTTCACCGATGAGTAACAAAACCCGTTTTCCATCTTTTTGCAGGTACTGGTTCACACCCTGGACGTAAACGTTATGATCATTGATGATGATAAAATCAAGACCGGCTCCGATGGCCGCATCGGCGATGGCGGCGTAAGTTCCAGTTCCGTCTGAGTAAGTCGAGTGGATATGCAGGTTTCCGATGAGTTCTTGCATTAGGTTGACGATTATGCCTTTTGGACGGTATAATTTTGCGTGCTGTTTATTCTAGGAGGTTCATTTTGAGAACATACATTGACATCGCACTTATTATAACTTCGATAGCCCTCATCACCAGTGTCGTGCTGCAGAACAAGGGCATCGGGCTTGGTGGTCTGACCGGGATGGATTCCGGCGGTGTGTTTACGGCCAGACGCGGTATTGAGAAAACCCTGTTCTGGGTTACGATTGTGCTCAGCGTTTTATTCGTCATACTCACTGTCACGGCTGTCATCCTACGCGGATAGATCATATCGTTTTCAACGCATGATCCCGAAGATTCGAGGCGACTAAACTTGAATAAGGGTAGTCGCTTCATTTTATAAATCTATGAAAAAATACCGATGGCAATTGCTGATTCTCTTTCTGACCGGTCTGGTGGTAGGGGTGCTATTACTGCTGGAAAGGCGGGGAGGATTGGGAGAAGTAGTAACCCCTCAGCCGGCAACCGGCGGGGTTTATACGGAAGCGTTGATCGGTTCACCTCAGCGGTTTAATCCTTTGCTGGATGGGCTAAACGCCGTTGATAAAGATGTGAACACGCTCGTTTTTTCCGGGCTGGTCAAATTTGATTCGCAGGGAATTCCCCAGATGGAACTGGCAGAGAGTGTGGGGGTCTCACAAGATGGAACACTTTACAATATCCAGTTAAAACCAAACCTGGTCTGGCATGACGGGGAGTCCCTGACCACCCGCGACATTCTTTTCACAATCGAATTGATACGGAATGGCGAAGGATATATCCCAGAAGACATACGGGAATTATGGAAATCAGTGGAAGTCTACATTTTCACTGACCAGAATATGCAATTGAAGCTGCCGGAATCCTTTGCGCCGTTTATGGATTACCTGTCATTCGGCGTCATCCCGCAACACCTTTTCGAGGGAATGACCATCGAGGAGATCGCGTCCTCCCCGCTCAATCTCTCACCAGTTGGGAGCGGTCCTTTCCAATTCTCAGAATTGATAATGGACGGGGATGTGATTACCGGGGTGAAATTGACCGCCTTCCCTGATTACGCGGGAGAAAAACCCTTTCTTACCGAGGTTGTTTTCCAGTATTATCCAGACGCGGTGAGCGCATATCAGGCCTTCAAAGCCGGGTACGTACAGGGGATCAGTGAAATTCCCGCCGATTTAATGGATGAGGCTCTTGTTGAGGAAGACCTTAACCTCTACACCGGACGGCTACCAAGGATCAGCCTGCTCTTGTTAAACCTGAACGACCAGGGAGTTGAATTCTTCCAGGAAGTAGATGTTCGCAAGGCTTTATTGATGGGAATCGACCGGCAGGGAATGATCAACGAGCTTTTCAACGGTCAGGCGATTCAGGCGAATAGCGTCATCCTGCCCGGCACCTGGGCTTACAACGATACCATACCCCCGGTGACCTATGATCCGTTGGGAGCTGCTGAAATGCTCAAGAACGCCGGCTATGTGATCAGTGGTGAAGGCACCCAGACGAGAGAAAAAGAGGGAGAAGCACTTTCTTTTGTGCTTTCTTTCCCGGATGACGACCTCCACCTGGGTATCGCGACCAGGATCGCTGAAGACTGGGCGAACATTGGTGTCGAGGTGGAGCTCGAAGCCGTGCCACCAGACATGTTTACTAAGGAAAAATTGGACACACGGGCGTACCAGGCAGCCCTGGTAGACCTTAACCTGGGCAATTCACCTGATCCTGACCCGTACCCGTTTTGGGATCTTGGGCAGGCAGAAAGCGGTCAGAATTACTCGCAATGGAACAACCGCCTGGCGAGTGATTCCATCGAACAGGCCAGGGTGACAACCGACCGCCTTGAACGCGCCCGTCTCTACCGTAACTTCCAGGCTATGTTTGCCGAGGATCTGCCGGCGCTACCCCTGTATTATCCGGTTTACAATTACGGGGTATCGAACCAGATCCAAGGTGTTACCATGGGCCCGCTGTTCAGCCCGAGCGACCGGCTGGCGACGATCAACAAGTGGTATCTTTCCACAACCCGCAATCCGCAAGTTCAAGAAACAGAAGCAGGAGAATAGGTATGGATTACAAGGGGAAGGAAGAAGACAGGCAGTTTATCCTTTCTTCCGGTATTGAGCTTGATCAATACCTGAATTCCGGGACGCTTATGTGGCGTCTAAGCGGTTTGAGGATTCCTCTTTCACCCGGAAACCTGTTGTTCGCGCTCAAGCGCTTTCCTGTTGACACTGACCCGAAAATCAGCGAAATAAGCAGCGGAATATCCCAATTGATCGCCGGACGGCGGCAAGCCTGGTGGCGGAAGATCGAACAGGAGATCCCGATGCGTGTCAATCAATGGAAAGCGACCGTTGAGGAATTGCAGGAAAATGGAAGTTTTGACCGCACATTTTCTTATGCAGTACGCGCCCGGGTGGTCGCGGCTTTGTTGATTGATCAGCTAGATACGAATGTTACCAGGTACACCCGTTCGCTTGAAATCTTTGATGAATTGCTTAAAAACCTGACAAAACAGGGTGAATTTTTGTGGGAGAGCGACCTGCTCCAGGTTTTTCCCCAAGCCCAATTTCCATACCTCTACTTAACAGGGGTCAAATGAAAACAAGGCCAAAATTCTACACCGGCACTGGAGATGACGGGACGACAGGGCTGCTAGGCGAGGGCAGGGTCGAAAAATACGACACACGAATGGAAACCCTGGGTACATTGGATGAACTTTCCGCAGTGCTGGGGTTAGCCAGGAGCCTGGTCAATTCGGATGACCTGAATAAGAGGATTATCGCTCTGCAGAAGAAACTATATGAATTGATGGCAGAGGTTGCTGCTTCGCAGGAGAACGCTGAGCGCTTTCATCGCATAACGGCGGATGAAGTGAACGCGTTGGAAGAAGCTATTGACCAAATTTCAAAGGAAGTCGAAACACCGGATGGGTTCATCGTCCCGGGAGCGAACCCTGGCAGCGCGGCGATTGCGCTCGCCCGCACCGTAACCCGCAGAGCGGAACGCAGAGTCGCGGAATTGCTTGATGAAGGCAAAATCGCCAACCGGGAAATTCTCAGGTATTTAAACCGCCTGTCTTCATTCTTTTTCGTCCTGGAATTGCATCTCACGCAGATCGCCCAGCAAAAACCCACCATGGCCAGGGAAGACAAGTAAATGACCGGTACTTTGATCAACGTCGCCACGATCCTTGTCGGCGGCTTGCTCGGTCTGCTGCTGGGTTCGAAATTGGGAGATCGAATTAAACAGGCGGTAGTGAACGGATTAGGACTGTTCACATTGCTTTACGCGATTTCGTTGTTTCTTAAAACACAAAATTCGCTGATCGTCCTGGGCAGTTTATTGGTCGGGCTCTTGCTGGGGGAATGGTGGAAGATTGAGGAGGGACTGACAGCCCTCGGAGCGAAACTGGAAATCAGGTTCAACCGCTCAGAGTCGCCAGACAGCGCGGCAAGGTTCATCAAGGGGTTCCTGGCGGCAACGCTGCTATTTGTCATTGGACCGATGGCAATTCTTGGGTCGATCCAGGACGGATTAACTGGCAATTTCGACACGCTGCTGGTGAAAGCCATATTGGACGGATTTGCCGCGATGGCATTTGCTTCCAGCCTGGGGGTGGGCGTCCTATTTTCCGCCATACCCGTGCTGGTGTACCAGGGTGCGATCTCCCTGGCTGCGCTGCAGGTGCAAAGGGTTGCCACACCAGCGATGATGAATGAATTGAGCGCAACAGGCGGGGTCATTCTGGCCGGATTGGCGATCAGCAATATCCTGGAGATCAAGAAGATACGAACAGGCAATTATCTTCCAGCCCTGTTGATCGCGCCATTGATCGTTTATATCATCAGCATCATCAAATAGACCCCGGCAATTGATCGCCAGGGTCTGCATAGGAACTACCTGAAATTACTCAGCGAGTTTATTCTCGATCGCCTGAATTAATTCATTGGCATTCAACACCTGACCATCCAGAAGGAAGGACGGTGTAAAGGTTGAACCGGTGCCTGAGGCGAAGTCGTTATCTGCCATTACCTGCTCGTAGTATTGATCTGAGTTCAGGCAATTCTTAAAAGAATTTTCATCAAGGCCGAGTTCTTTGGCAAAAGCGAACAAGCGGTCGCGCGAGTAGGCGCCGAGGTTTTCACCGTTGTGATTGGCAAAAATGATATCGCGAAATTCCCAGAATTTGCCCTGGTCATTGGCGCAATACGCGGCTTCGGCGGCTTTCACTGATTCATCCCACGACTGACCTCTGCCCAGGAACGAATACGGTGAATATGTGTATTTGATCTTTCCGGTTACGATATAGTTCTCGTAAATGGTGGGCTCGAGGTTCATCCAGTACGAGTAGCACGCGGGGCATTGAAAATCTGCAAATTCAATCACCTCTATCGGCGCGTTAGGGTCGCCAAGCGTTAACCCGTTCATCGGGACGGTATACTCGCGGTCGGCAGCGACGATATCGGCAGCCGGTTTTATCTGCGTGAGGATCACCATTGCAACAGCCACGATCACAACAGCGATGACGACAAACAGGATCGTCTGATTACCTTTGGCTTTTTGTTTTCTTCGGTTTTTAACCAGTTCTTGTCTGTTCATTTGTTCTCCATTGTTGAAAATTATCTCATATTAGACATAAATTGTCCATATATGTTTCCAGTTTAATACCCATATCGATATACAGGAAAATTGTCATGGGTTAACCCGTAGCCGAGTTTCTGATAAAGCGATAGACTTGCATGATTATCATCCTGGGTATTGACGGTTCCCTGGTGGATACCACGGTTTGAAAAGTAATCAAACACATCGCGGACCAGCGAGTAGCCAATATTTGCCCGAGCGTGAGCGGGCAGGACCGCCAGCCTGGTCAGGTGGAAAGCAAAGTGGTCCGCGGTTGAGATTTCGTAGGCTACGATTTGACCTTCAACCTCGGCCACGCTGGTGTGTTCCGCCTGGTAATACACCCGCTTCAACGATTCTGATGAAATAACCCACTGTTTTGAAAATGCTTCCCCATCCACCATGGCGACCTGGTCCAGGTCTGTGAGCTCCATCGGGCGAATCAGAACGCGGGAGGAAAGCGGCAATTGCGGGGGTATCACGCCATGCCACGTTAGGCTAACGATGCTTTGAAGCCTCTGAAATCCGGAATGCAGGAGAAGGTCGGTGAACCAATCGTGCATGGCGATCGCGTATAGTGAGCTATTCGCAGCTTTAATATACTGAACCGCCGCGTGAAGCATTTCAGACCACGTTTCTTCCAGCTTGCCTTCAAAGGAGTTGGTCGCGTAGCAATGTATCCAGGCGACGCCGGGGGGATCTGGCGCGCATGAGAGGATGGCAGTGATCGTGTCATTTACCATCCGTAGTAAAAAGGGTGGTTTCTCAACCCACTCAATAAGAGGGCGCCAATCCAGGTTGCGGTGGATCAGTGGGGCGTGGTCAATATAATTAATGACACGGTGCACATCGCGATTTTCAGCCTGCCGGATGACCGCTTGAGAATTGCCTGGGGTCATTATTTAATGAATTTCTGGCGGATTGAGGTTAAGAGCGTGTGAAAAATCGATTCCCTGGCTGACCGCTTTTCTTTCTGATCGTACGCGGATTCCATTGAGGCAATCGCCTGAAGCTGCCGTTTGGTTTTCAATTGAAGGTCGGAAACCCGGCGCAGGATGGTTATTCGCATGTCCTTTTCGCCGATCTCTTTAAAGATCTCCAGCACCTGCTCGTAAAGCGCGAGCGCTTCTTCTTTTCTGTTCAGCTGTTCAAGCGCGGTGGCTGTGTTTGCCAGGGCGATACCCTGGCGCTTGCGGTCAGCATGCCTGGTAAAAACCTCGTCGGTACCGGCAGCCGCTTCGTATGCTTTTTGCGGATCTTTGAGCCCCAGGTATGTGACACTGATATTGTTGAGCATTTCGGATGCGGCCAGCTCGTCGGAGGCGGCGGTATAGTAACTCAAACAGTAATTAAAACCTTCAAGAGCGGCTTGATAATCTTTCCTGTTGTAACTTGTCAGGGCTTTTTGTTTGATTGACTCGATGTCTTCTGGCATGGCTACAGGGTTATCTCAAGCAATCCTTCTGCGATGGTGCGTAACTTGGCTGCCTCGATCGTGCTGAGTTTTTTCGCCAGTTCAATATATGGCAGGTTGGCAGGGTTCGCGATGAATTCCTGTAATTCCTGAGGGAGTCCTTCACCCATAGGTTGGGATCGTGTATCGATCGCGTCTGAGGGGGTTTCACTCTCCTGCGCGGCTTTGGACACATCTTCTATCGATTTTTTAGTGGGTTGTACGAGTGAAGAGAACAGGGTGTCCATGGAAATACCGAATTTCTTAGTCATGCTTTCAATGGCTGTCAGCGGCACGGGCAGAACGGCGTTCTCATATTTTTTTAGCGTCCCAACAGAAACACCTGCGCTTACTGCCACATCCTTCAGCGATAATTTCCGGTCCAGCCTGGCTTGCTTCAAGGTCGTCGCGATTATGCGGTTGCGCAGACCAATAAATGCCGGGATCTTTTTTTCATCAATGCGCGGATTTTGCAAGGCGTTTTCATCTGGAGCGATCAGCGCGCCGACCGGGGTGCGGTAGAGCAACGCCAGTAGTTCGAGCTGGGGAAGGCTGGGGGCAATCTTACCAGCTTCAAAGTTCTTGATGACCATGGGAGTCACACCTGCCTGGAGAGCCGCGCGGGTTAATGTCAATTCACATTCTTCCCGTTCTTTCGCGAGGCGTTTGCCAATTTCCTGTGTTCGTGTGAGGTTGGGCTCGTTATCCATGTGGTCGCTCCTGTTCATCAATATTCAATCATTATAGCATTTCAACGCTTATTGTTCAGTTGGATTTGCTCAATCGAGCGCTGGCATCTGGTATCCCATACCCGTGCGGGTGACAATGTGTACCGGGTTATGCGGATTGTCTTCCAGTTTTTGCCTCAGGCGGGCAATACTCACCCACAGGATCTCCTTCTCATCCTTATACCCTGGTCCCCAGGTCGCGGTGAGCAGATCTTCAGCGCTTAGCACAGATCCAAGATTGCGGGCGAAGTGAATAAGGAGTTTATATTCTGTCGCTGAGAGGTAAATCGGGGTAGACCCTTTCCATACTTCGGCGCGGGCAATATCGATTTTCAGGTCGCCGTGTGTGAAAACACTAGATTTCACGGTTTCGGTGCTGCCGGTTGTGCGGCGCATCACCGCCCGCACTCGGGCGACAAGTTCGTTCGCTGAAAAGGGTTTGACCATGTAATCATCCGCGCCGATATTCAATCCCCGAACGCGATCCTGCTCTTCACCAAGCGCGGTGAGAATGATAATCGGCACATCTGAGAATTGCCTGATACGCGCAGTTGTAGTTATACCATCCAGCACCGGCATCATCAGGTCGAGGATAATCAACGCTGGCATTTCTTCTTCAATGGATTTCAAAGCCTCTTCACCATCGTGGGCTGAATTCACCTGGTAGCCCTCGGCTTCAAGGTTCACCTTGACCAGCTGAATGTAAAGGGGTTCATCATCGACAATGAGTATCTTAGGTTGCATGATTCCCTTTCTAAGGTCTACCCCCCTGATCAGGGATCGAGGGGAGGATTGTGATAAATTCAAGTCCTCTACCAGGTGAGGACCTGGCTTCGATCGAACCGTTGTGCAATTCGACGATCTGCTTACAAATGGATAAACCGAGCCCTGACCCATGGGTATGGCGGGTTTGTTGGGGAATGCGGAAGAAACGGTTAAATATCATGTTTAGGAATTCAGGTTTGATCCCCGGACCGGTATCGTAGTAATCAATGACCACGTTGTTCTCATCTGACCTGACCGAAATATTGATCTCCGACCCTGGCGCATGCTTGATGCTGTTATCAAAAAAGTTCTCGATCACCTGGGCGATCCTCCTGGGGTCTCCATTAACCAGCGGAAGGTTAGCGGTGAAATCCAGGTTCACCACCCGGTCTGGGTACAGGCTCATCACGCGCCTGGTTTCATCTTTGATGATCTCTCTCACATCCAACGGGATCAATTCAAGCGTGACACTTTTACTCTCCAGCCTGGATGACTCCAATAGATCATCGATCAGGCCGGTAAGATTCCTGGTCTCCCTTTCGATGATTTCGAGGAATTGATGCTGCGTGGCGCTGTCCCAACTGGCATCGTTTCTGAGCAGGGTGGAGGTGTAGCCCCTGATGAATCCAAGCGGGCTGCGTAATTCATGGGTGATGTTGTTGATGAAATCACCCTGCAGAACCGCTGAGGCGCGTTGGTTTTCCAGTTCTTTCTCGTATTCATCCAAAGATCTCTGGCGCAATATCGAGGTAAACTGCCAGGCAAGAAACTCAGCCAGTTCGATGGATTTCTCTTCGTACGGGGGTCCGCCGAAGCGGACGAAAATGAGGGCGCCAGCCTGGTCGCGTGAGATGTGCATCGGAATTCCAAGGATGTACGGGGTGCGCAACCGGTCATCCTCAGCTTTGTCGCAGGGTGTTTCGACGATCACTTTTCGCTCATTGATGACCCGGTTTGCGATCACCTCACCCCAAGAGACATCCGCCTCTTTTGAACGTCCGCGGCCGGTTGCCCTGGCAAAGACGACATCTACCCGCCGGGTGGCAAATTCGGTTTGATAGATGACGACGTTGTCAAAGATGAAGAACGGGCGCGTGTAGCCAAGGATGGCATCCAACGCGTCCTTCCAGTGGCGATTTTCAGCCGCAAGCTGAAAAATATGCAGCAATTTTTCTTTATCGAGTTCCTGGAAAACATAACCCGCATTCATTAAAGTGATTATACAATAAACAGCCTGTTAAAAAATACACCGATCAGCATGACTTCGTGAGATTCACGTTACTCCCGGTCATAATAAAGGCAAGCCTTGACCAAGCTTACCTCATGAGTGAAATCAGATTTGGTGAACCCAGCTGCCATCCACCATAACTCGGGTTGGTTTGACCTGATGGAGGTGTTCAGCTGGGATGGATAATAGGTTTTCATCGAGCACTAGCAGGTCTGCCAGGTATCCGGGTTCGAGCCTGCCGGCCCGGCCGGTCATTCCAGCCTGGATTTGCGGGGTTTCGGTGTAGTACCGTAAGGCATCGCTCAGCGAGATGAGTTCCTGGGGATACCAGCTGGCGCTCACCGGCGACATATCCCGGGTGCGCCGGCTCACGGCGGCGTGGATGCCCCAAAACGGGTTGGGGGTTTCGACTGGCGCATCCGAACCGAAAATGATCATCGCTCCTGTGCTTTGAAGCGATCGTAACGCGTACGCATAGCGGCTGCGGTCGCCCCAGATCCGGTCTGCCGTTGACATGTCCATGTACAGGTGAACCGGCTGCATCGAAAGGCAGATCCCAAGCTTGGCGGCCAGCGGGATGTCAGCCGGGTCGACCAGCTGCATGTGTTCAATGCGATGCATTAAATGGGGGAGTTCATGCGCGGTCTCGTATTGGCGCAGCAAAGCGAAACCCTGCAATACTTCACGCGTCGCGCGATCGCCGATGGCATGAATGGCAAGGCTCAACCCGCTCCTCCCAGCTTTGATCCCGGCATCGAGGATCGCCTGGGAGCTGAGCAGGAGGGTGCCGGACTGATCCGGATTTCCTTCGTAAGGCCATAGCATGGCCGCGGTGTGCGGACCCAACGCGCCATCAGAAAACATCTTGATTGATCCAATTCTCAGGTGGGCATTGCCATATCCGGTCATCAGACTTAGCGAGACAGCGGAATCAAGCTGCTCGACTGGGATGCTCTTCAAGACGCGCAGGATAAGCGTGCCGTCCGCGTCCATCTGTTGCAGGGCAGAAAAGCAGGGTATGCGGTCAAAATCGTGCACTGAGGTGACGCCATAAGAAAGGAGCTTTTCCTGCGCGACACGTAGATATTTAACCAGCTGATCCTGGGGGAGCGGCGGGATTATTTTTTCAACCAGGTCGACCGCTTTTTCGAAAAGGATGCCGGTCGGAATCCCCTGTGAGTCGCGCTGGATGGTTCCTCCAAACGGGTCAGGGGTGGTCGCATCGATACCTGCCAGCGAAAGGGCTTTCGAGTTGACCCAGGCGCAGTGAAGGGACTTATCGGTCAGGAAAACAGGATGGTTGGAGGTGACCCCATCGAGTTCCTGAGCGCTGGCAAATCCGTCGGACCAGAGGTTCTGGTTCCATCCGTGTCCATGAATCCACGTTCCAGGAGGGGTTGTATTGGTTTTGTATGCCACGCGCTGCAGGCATTCCTGCCGGGTCGCCGCAGCGCAATCCACATATTGAAGCGATTGCGCATAGAGATCGAGATGAATGTGGGAATCCGTGATGCCCGGCATCACGTACCGGCCGTAGAGGTCTTCTTTTTCGATCCCGGTGCCGGCGTTCAACAGTTCTGCGTCAGACCCGATGGCAACGATGCGGTCCTTTTCGATCGCGAGCGCGGTATCGCGCGCATCATGTCCATAGATTTTGCAGTTGTGAAGGATACGCATGTTAATCCAGGAGGGTATTAAGCAGGGCTGTCAATTCTTCGATCGAATAGTAGTGGATGGTGATCGTGCCACCCTTTTTGGATGGGTGCAGATCCACCCTGGTTCCAAGCCGGTCGCGCAGGCGGGATTCGAGCTCCTGGATGTCGGGGTCCACGTGTTTGCGCGGGAGCGAAGGGGGTTTGACGCCTGTCAACTTGCGCACCAGGTCCTCTGTCTGACGGACGTTGAGTTCGAGGTTCAGGATGGTGCTGAGCGCAGCGGTCATCGCCTGGTCGTTGGGGAGCCCGAGAAGCGCGCGCGCGTGCCCTTCGCTGATCTTTCCCGTTGCCAATGCTTCCTGGAGGAGCGCAGGGAGTTTGAGCAGCCGCAGTGTGTTGGTAACCGTAGTGCGGCTTTTTCCAACCTGGGCGGCGATTTCATCATGCGTGAGGTTAAATTCATCCCCCAACTGTTGAAAACCGCGGGCAGATTCAAGCGGCGACAGGTCAGCGCGTTGGATATTCTCGATGAGCGCTTCCACCAGCCGCTGCTGTTCGTTGACGGTGCGGACAATCACCGGCACTTTCTCGAGGCCAACCATCTTCGCGGCGCGGAGGCGCCTTTCACCCGCGATCAGGGTATACATCCCTGTCACCGCGTCTTTTGAGACGATGAGCGGCTGGAGGATTCCGTGTTCGGTAATTGACGCAGCCAGTTCTGCGAGATTTTCGGTATCCATGCTTTCGCGCGGCTGACGCGGATTGGGGAGAATCATGGAAACCGGGATGTAAGTATCTGCCGGTGTGGCCTGTGGCACCATCCCTCCGGGGATGAGCGCATCCAAACCTTTGCCTAAACCGCTTTTCTGAGCCATGTTGCCTGCCTATTCCTGGACGGGCGGAATCATAATGCCGTCCTGTAAGAGAATTTCCCTGGTCAGGGCGGTGTATGCCCTGGCTGAACCAGAGGAAGGTGCATAATATGATATGGGCATCCCGTAAGAGGGTGCTTCCGCCAGGCGCACGGAGCGCGGCACGACCGTCTGGTAGACCAGGTTGGGGAAAAACTTCCGCACTTCGTTGACCACATCCGTTGAAAGCCTGGTGCGGCTGTCGAACATGGTGAGAATCACCCCGCGTATCTTCAGTTCGGGGAAGAGAGAAGCGCGGACGAGATTGAGGGTCTGGGTGAGTTGGCCGATTCCTTCGAGGGCGAGATACTCGCATTGGACGGGGATGAGCACGCCATCCCGCGCGGCGACCAGCCCATTAACGGTCAGCAGGCTCAATGACGGGGGGCAGTCGATAACGATGTAATCGAAGCGGTGCAATACCGGCTTGAGCGCTTCGCGCAGCCTGAATTCGCGCGCATCGGCGGGAATGAGTTCGATCTCAGCCCCGGCGAGCGCGGGGGAGGAGGGGAGAAGGGAGATCTTATACTTTGGATTTAACAGGATATTAGGGGTGATGGGTTCTGAGCCGATCAGGATCTCGTAGGTGCCGCATTTAACTTCGTATTTATTGATGCCGAGAGAGGAGGTGGCATTGGCTTGCGGGTCGAGGTCAACGAGCAATACACGCTGACCAAAGGCGGCCATATATGCGCTGATATTAATCGCCGTAGTTGTCTTGCCGACGCCTCCCTTCTGGTTAACAAGTGTAAGAATCGCGGTCATTGATTCGGATGCCCAATAATTTCGGTCGAGAACGCGTTGATCTCATCAGGTGACGGCACTCCAAGAATACCTTTGCGGGTGACCGAGTTGGCCGCGACCAGCGTTGCGAAGCGGGCAGCCGCCCACGGATCCCGGGTTTGATATAGTTTAATGAAGAAAGACGCTGAGAAAACATCACCGGCGCCAACCGGATCGAGTTCTTGCTCCACGGGAGGGCGGAAATACCGTACATCTCCATTCCAGTAGACCCTGGAACCGGCAGCGCCTTCTGTGACGACCAGGATCGGCAGCAGCGACGCGAACTGTGCCACGATATCCTCGTTCCCGCGGACATCCTCGACGCTCATGACGCCAGCCTGGACGTGGGGCAGCATCTGACTGGCATTCTGCCATTCGCAGAAACTTACCAATCCCTGTTGATCCCAGCAGCGCATCCAACCCTGGGGGGTTACCCCCACGAACGAGCCTGGAAAACCGCGCGCAAGGTCTTCACCGATCTCGTTGGTGAGCGGGGCGAGGTGAACGATGGGTGTATTGCGCCACGCGGCTGGAACATCCTCAAGTGTGAGCGATTCAGCGACCTTCAGCACGTGCTGAACACGACCCTGGGGCGTATAGGTGTTCTGGAAAGTAGAGGTTACGGCTGAATTCTTGCGAAAAAGGGGAATTCCTGCCAGTTCAGGAGGGTGGAGGTCTGGAGCACAGGCCGTGACAATTCCCACGCGCAACCCGTACGCCCGGGCAGTCAGAGAAGCGTAAGACACGGTCCCGCCAAGGATCAAACCTCCTGGCGTTACATCCTGGGTGACGTGTCCGATGACAAGGTAATCAATTGGTTCGATCGTGGCGAGAGTCTGCATTGGTTAAATCTACCGATCTAATAATAAAATATGGGCATAACGCATTAAAACGCGGTCTAGGTCTTTTCGCCTGGTTCGGTTTTGTAAATATCCTTCACCGGTGTGGCGCAAAACGGGCACAGGTTCCATGTCAGTTCCATCAGCTCGCCGCAGTGCCGGCAGGGTTTCCTGAGCATGGTGTGGCAGGAAGGGCAAGCCAACCAGGTCCTGTCGATCCGGCGGGCGCATCCCGGGCAGACTGCGGATTCATCGATGGTTTGGAGAAGCGCTTCCTCCTCCAGGGCCTGCTGGTATTCCTCTTCGATGGTCTTCGCCGGGCGGATGATCAGGTAAACCAGCAGACCGGGGAAGAAAAGCAGCGCGACAAGCAGCACCGCCAGGATGCGCGGGAAGCGGTCATGCGTGCGGCGGTGGATGTCGCGATGCGTCCAGTAGATGAGACCGAGCCACAGGGCAGCAATGAATACAGCTGTAAACACGATTCCAAAGGTGGTCAGCCGGCTGATGGTGGATGGGTCTAAACTCATGCGGAACCTCTGAGGGAGATTATAGCATGGATGAACTGCCTCAAGTCTGAAGTGGAGGGCGGCTTGCGCGATTTGGAGGGCTGTTATATAAAAAAGGTCAAAGCGCTTGAAGGAGCATCGTCCATGACCCGGGAAAACAAGGCCACTTACCGCATCACAGACCTGGAAGCCAATGAACGACCGCGGGAGCGGCTGGAAAGGAACGGACCCGAGGGCTTAAGCAAGGCGGAATTGCTCGCCATCCTGCTGCGCGTAGGTATGGAAGGCAAGAACTCAATGCAGCTTGGAGAAGAGCTCCTCGAAAAACTTGGTGGGCTGCCAGGCATCCAGAGAGCGAGCTTCGCGCAATTATGCGCCGTTCCCGGAATAGGACCAGCGAAGGCGGCCCAGTTGAAGGCGGCGATCGAGCTGGGGAGGCGGCTGGTGGTGGAAGCACCGGCGCTCAGCAGCGCGATCAGCTCGCCCACCGACGCGGTGGACCTGGTGCGGTACGAGATGCAGGCGCTGCCGCAGGAGGAGGTGCGGGTGATCCTGCTGGACACGCGCAACCGCAAGATCGATGTCAAACCGGTGTACAAGGGCTCGTTGAACTCATCCATGGTGAGGATCGCGGAATTGTTCCGCGACGCGATCCAACGCAGCGCGGCTTCGATCATATTGGTGCATAATCACCCCAGCGGCGATCCAACCCCCAGCCCGGAGGATGTCGCGCTGACGCGCATGGCCGTGCAGGCGGGCAGGCTGCTGGATATCGAGGTGCTGGACCACCTGGTGATCGGACAGGGGCAATTCGTATCGATGAAAGAGAAAAACCTGGGCTTCAACTGATGAAAAGCGGGTGTCGTTGACAAATGAGGGTGAATATAGTAAGATAACGAGCGCTGGCGAGGTAGCTCAATGGTGGAGCAGTGGACTCATAAGCCATTGGATGTGGGTT
>CAYYBP010000009.1:0-37056 GCA_964470275.1 uncultured Anaerolinea sp.
TCAAGCCGATGTTACCTTCCTGGATCAGGTCAAGGAAAGGAACTCCTCTACCCATGTATTTCTTCGCCACGCTGATGACGAGTCGAGAGTTGGCAGTGATCAGGTGCTCTCTGGCAGCCCAGCCATCTTCGATCAATTTTCTCAGTTCCAATCGCCGGCGATTGTTGACATTCCCCTTGGCCAGTTCTTCACGCGCCATACGGCCGCGTTCAATTCTTTGCGCCAGTTCAACTTCCTCCTCTGCATTAAGGAGCGGAACCCGGCTGACTTCTTTGAGGTACAGCCCGATCGTATCGTCAGTATCGATGTTTTCGAGATCATCAGTGGGGGCTGCCTTGATCTCGGCAGTCTCTTCGCTAACAGCAAGATCTTCATCTGTTGGCTCTTCGTGAATAGTCTCATCTTCAACGTAAGGGATGCCAGCGCTCATCAGGGCAGCGAAGGTTTCTTCCAGTTGCTCAACATCCTGCTCGGCCTCCGGGAAGAACTGCAGGATATCATCGATGGTGATATATGTTTTATGACGACCAAGTT
Organism: uncultured Anaerolinea sp.; assembly: GCA_964470275.1. GTDB lineage: Bacteria > Chloroflexota > Anaerolineae > Anaerolineales > Anaerolineaceae > UBA6107. The sequence continues at coordinate 535 of CAYYBP010000009.1, forward strand.
CAATCAGCCTGGCTATGGCAGGAAATTCATCGTCATCTTCTTCAATGATATTGATTATCGGTTTATCCATTTATCCTAAATTAACCCTTTACAGACCTTCAACTTCAAGGTTTCCATATCAGAATACACTTGTTTTATTAGAATTACAATAGCAAAAGGTCACCCAATTCCTGATCGTTAAAAAAAGCAGAACCCAATTTCTGCTTTTTTGACCTTCGCACGAATTGGTTATTATTATATACCAAATCCTTAAAAATTAAATTACTACTTGAAATAATGAAATAAAGTTATATAATGTAGTTTTGTAACACAATCCCCAAAGCTGAATATCAGGCTTCCCCGGTCTGATGTTTAGAAAAACATATAACATATGGAGGAGTGATGGACATATTTGGATTAGCTCGACATGGTCTGACAAACTTCGAGCAAATAGCAATTTTGGGTGTGTTGATAATTGCTTTTATCAGCCTTATTTACGCCTGGCTCTTACGCGGGACTGTTCTGAAGAAAGACAAAGGAACAGAGAAGATGCAAGAGGTCTGGAATGCAGTACGCACTGGAGCGAATTCTTATCTTAAAACACAGTTAAGAACGATCCTGCCTGCGATCGGCATCCTGTTTATCGCGCTATTCCTTTCAGTATATGTTGTCCCACCTAGCGCAGAAGCGCTGTTGGAATTCCCTGAAGGTCAATACAACACCCAATTGATCATTTCAATTGGACGCGCTGTCGCATTTGTTATGGGTGCGTCATTTTCTTTGATCGTAGGTCAACTTGGTATGAGAATGGCGATCCAGGCAAGTGTGCGTTCGGCTTCCGCGGCACGCAGAAGTTTCAACGAATCGCTGTCAATCGCTTACTATGCCGGCACCATCACTGGCATGCTGACCGACGGTTTGGGTCTGCTGGGCGGAACCTTAATTTTTATCATATTTGGTAAAGCATCCCCGGACGCGTTATTAGGATTTGGTTTTGGCGGCACGCTGCTGGCATTGTTCATGCGCGTGGGTGGAGGTATCTACACCAAAGCAGCCGATGTTGGCGCGGACCTGGTTGGTAAAGTAGAAAAAGATATCCCCGAAGATGATCCACGAAATGCTGCCGTTATCGCGGACCTTGTCGGCGATAACGTTGGCGACTGCGCTGGAATGGCAGCAGATATTTTCGAGAGTTACGAGACTACCATTGTCGCTGGCTTGATCCTGGGTCTTGCTTTGTGGTCTCAGAACCCCGAAACCGGATTGAAGTGGATCGTTTATCCGCTCATTATCCGTGGAATTGGTGTTCTCAGCTCAATTATTGGTACGTTTACCGTACCGATTTGGGAAAAATTCCCCATCAAGTTCCTGAGAGCGCACGACGCGGAAGAATCCATGTTCAGATCGTACGAAGTCTCCAGCATCAACACGATCCTCTGGTCATTTGTGGTCGCGATCATTTACGCCCACGATTGGAAACTCGCGATGCTGACAACAATTGGTGTCGGATTGGCCGTTGCGTTCAATCCATTGACCTCATACTTTACTTCGACAAAATCCGCACCTGTCAAAGAAATTGTGGATTCTACTAAGTTTGGTCCTGCGACAACCATTTTGTCCGGTCTCTCAATAGGAATGGAATCGAGCGTATGGGCATTGATCGTGATCGCAGTGAGTTTCATCTGCGCGTTGTTGCTTTACGGCAATATGGAGCCGCTGTACGTTCTGTATGGTGTGGCTATGGTCGGTATCGGTATGCTGAGCCATACTGGCAACAATGTCGCAATGGATTCGTACGGACCAATTTCTGATAATGCGAACGGTATTGGTGAAATGTCCTGGCATGATCAGACCGATGAAGAGACCCGCAAGGCACGCCAGATCATGGCCGACCTGGATGCTGTTGGCAATACAACCAAAGCTATCACCAAGGGTGTTGCCATCGCTTCCGCGGTTATCGCAGCGGTCAGTCTGTTTGCATCGTATATCACAGACGTCAGCCGGGTACAGCAAAGCCTCAATGAGACGCTTGGCATGAATATCAATGTTCTCGATTCGATCCGGATAGATGATACAAAGGTATTCATCGGATTCCTGATCGGTGGCGCTTTACCCTGGTTGTTCTCATCACTATCCATCCGGGCTGTCAGTCGAGCTGCTGGAAAGGTTGTGGAAGAAGTTCGACGACAATTCAAACTGCCTGGCATCATGGAAGGCACTAAAATGCCGGATTATGCGCAGGTGGTAGGCATCTCAACCAAGTCAGCGCAGAAGGAATTGATCCCGCTCGCGACCATCTCCATTCTTACTCCACTCATTGTCGGTCTTGTACTTCAGGTTGAGGCTCTGGGCGGATTCCTTGCCGGCGTGATCCTCTGCGGTCAGTTGCTGGCGGTTTTCATGGCTAATTCTGGTGGAGCCTGGGACAATGCGAAGAAAACCATTGAAGATGAACCTCGAAATATCGAAGAGAACACAGGAAAAGGTTCTGAACGGCATAAGGCTGGAGTGGTTGGCGATATGGTTGGTGATCCATTGAAAGATACAGCAGGACCAGCGCTCAACCCCATGATCAAAGTTGTCAATCTGATCAGCCTGTTGGCTGCCCCCGTGATTGTTCGTTACCAGGATCTGGGCATCATTGGCTGGTTAGTCGTAGCGGTGCTTTTCGCGGCTGTGGTCTGGTCGATTGTAGTCAGCAAAAAATCCATCTCGCTCGGATAGCATGACCCGCAATTAAGAGAGGACAGGAACTCACAAGGTTCCTGTCTTTTTTATTGCATCAAGATAAGAAGATCATCCGGGATAGGTGCAACAATATCTATTTGTTTCTGGGTGAACGGATGTATAAAAGAAAGATGGTGTGCGTGCAATGCTAACCTGCTATCGGTATCAAAGGAGAGTGCCTTTTTCTCCCCATATAATTGATCTCCAAGGATTGGGTGTCCAATCACAGCAAGATGCGCCCTGATCTGGTGGCGATATCCGGTTAGAGGATAGGCTTTGATTAACGATTTATCGATCAATGAAGATATAAATTCTATTTGTGTGGCTGCTGTTTTTCCATGTTCTGAGTTCACAACAGTTCGATGGTTGCGGTCGCCATTGATGAGTAGGGGAAAGTCGATCTTAAACAATTGCTCTTCGATTATGCCATGGACAACCGCACGGTATTCCTTTGAGACCTGGCGAGACTCAAATAACATGGACATCGCGCGATGGGCAGGGGCAGTTAAGGCGAACAACAATACACCGCTGGTTTCTTTATCCAGACGGTGGACTGTAAAAATTTCAGGGTAGGTTTCTTTTAGAATATTTTTTACATTTGGCAGGTCATGTTTGTAGCCATCCGGAATTGTTAATAGTCCGGCGGATTTATCCACGGCGATAATAAATTCATCCTTGTAAAGCTCAAGCATAAAGACAGATTAAGCTTCAAAAAAGCTTGCCGCCAGCACACCAGGACCTGCGTGGACGATGATTGCTGGAGGAGTATCGGTTATCTGAATATCATTGATCTTGATTTGCTCTCGAAAATTATTTGATAGTTCAATGGCGTCATCCATTGCGTCTGCCTCCAGGATACTCAGGTGAGATTCTGGATTAGCAGGACATTCGTTAACGACCAGCTCAACCAGCCGCGCAATGGCCTTCTTTTTTGTCCGGTGTGACTCAAATTGATTGACTTGTCCATTTTTGAACAGCAACAGGGGTTTAACTTGTAGCAGGCTGCCGACCAGTGCCTTCGCAGTTCCAATGCGACCGCCTTTATACAGATATTCAAGGGTATCCACGTAAAAATAGATCTTTACTTTCTTACCCAGGTCAGTAATGCGTTCAATTATGGGGTCTGCAGACACGCCTTCAGCCACCCATTGCAGAGCCTTTCTGACGAGTGTCCCGAGTGCAGGTCCAATTACACCCGTATCGACTACCCGGAGATCGAGATCCGGGAAATCCTTACTGGCTGCCAGCGCGCGCTCGTATGTGCCGCTGACCTTGGCAGAAGGGCAGATCACAATTCCCGAGTTGTTTGCCTGTCGAAGTTCTTCATAAATTGGTGTGTACAAGGCAGGTGGTGGAGCTGCAGTCTTTGGCAGGGTTGCAGACGCTCTCAGCTTTTGAAGGAACTCCTTGCTCGTGATTTCGTTATCATCGCGATAAGATACATCATCAAATATGATGATCTGAGGCAGGTAGTAGATTCCAAGCGATCTGGCTTCTTCAGGTGAAATCGTTGAAGTCGTATCAGCAATAATTTTGATCATGACAATTCTCCTTATAGCACCGGCTTCCCGCAGTTGTTACAGAACTTTTCAGATTTTACAATCACATAACCGCAATACTTGCAGGTATCTGGTTGAATATCTCCAAGTGGAGCTCCGCAGGCGATGCAATTTGACTCTCCTGGAGGGTTGGGGGTATTGCAATAGTCGCACACATAACGGTTGAGCCGCTCTGATAATTCAAATCCTGAGCCTAGCGACCTGGCAGTTTTGTCAATGGTCTCCCAGACATTTTCGACCAGCTGCAGATATTCAATATCCTGGGCAATGTCATCTAGGCGGTTGATCAGATTCATCGGGTTGTGCAAGGCAGCGATCGTGGAAACGCCCAGGCTCGCAGCAATACCCAGCCAGGCTTGCTTGCTGAGGTCTACAGCGACGCCATCCTCAACATTCTGCAGCAGAACGCTTAATGCGGTCTTGCCGCCCGACCTGGCGTACGGGGAAGAGGATACCTGGATGACCAGGCGGTCGCCAGAACCGAATTGTTGGACCATAAAATTTCCGCGGCTGAAACTTCCAACCAACGCAGCGGCAAGGTCAGTATTCTTAATATTTCCGTGATAAATTCTCTGAGGCATAAATGAATTATAATCAAAAAAATTAACTATGGAGATGAAATGGTTCATCGTAAATACCGGTGGGTGATTGGAACCGTGATTGCGATCATGACGATGGTGATCAGTTTTATGTTTTCCACCGGAACAAACGTGCTTGCCCAACAGCCAACAGGGTCGATCCCAACTGTGACCGGAACGCCAAAAGGCGTTACTGCCACAATTCGGATCGGTATCACGGAAGACAGGATCAATGTCCGTTCAGGTCCAAATGTGCTTTATCCTGAGATCGGTGTGATATTGCTTGGTGCCGAGGTAAATGTGATCGGCAAGTCAGCAGGAGGGGACTGGCTGGTGATAGAGTACCCCGGAGTTCCAGGCGGAAAAGGCTGGGTGTGGGCGCTTTACATGCAGCTAAGCTCAACAGCCGAGCTCCCGATAATTGAGAGCCCGCCGTCACCGGAACCCGCCACAACCATCACGATAGATCCAACGATGGCAGCGCAATTCATTACGACACCTGAAGCCACGCGCCTTCCGACTTTTACTCAACCCGCGCCGCTGGTTGTACCCACCTATGATATAACGACTGGCCAAATGTTAGGCGGCATTCCAATTGGATTGATCATCGTTATATTAAGTGTGGCGGGTGTCTTGATCGGTCTGTTTTCGTATTTTCAGTCCAGATAATTTAATAATATTGCGCATAAGTATTTAAACCTATTATGGACATCAAGATCATATCAAAAAATAGAAAAGCTCAGTTTGAGTTTTTTCTAATGGAAACGTTTGAAGCAGGCATAGCGCTTAAAGGCAGTGAAATTAAATCTGTACGAGCTGGACAGGTGAGTTTGCAAGAGGCGTATATCCAAATCGACGGCCAGCAAGCCTGGTTGATCAACTCTCACATCGCGTCCTACAAGGCGGCGAGCTACCAGGATCACGATCCAAAGCGCCAACGGCGATTGCTGCTCCATAAGAAGGAGATCCGAGAATTATGGATGGCAGTAAAGCTAAAGGGAGTGACGATCATCCCGGTAAAAATGTACTTAAAAGGCGGAAAAGCGAAAATCGAAATAGCCATCGCCAAAGGGAAAAAGCTGTATGATAAACGCCAGGATATCGCCAAAAAGGATATTGAACGCGATATCAACCGGAATTTTAGTTCCAGAGAATAAAACAATGATAAAAAGCCCATACATTGCAATGGTCTTGACTCTTCTTCTCTGCCTTCTTTGGATGAGACTCATTAATTTACTGCGAGCAAAGAACCTCCTTTCCAGTTGCGTTTCGAGGAAAATTGTTCATATCGGCACCGGTCCTTTATTCCTACTGTGCTGGCTTTTATTTCCTGATCTGGAAATATCACGCTACATGGCTGCTTTAGTGCCGCTTTTAATTGTATTGCAGATCCTGCTGATCACTATTGGCATATTAAAGGATGAATCATCTATTGATGCCATGGCGAGGAACGGCGATAAACGAGAATTATTGAAAGGACCTTTGTTTTATGGGGTCATGATCGTGTTGATCACCGTGTTTTTTTGGGAGACTCCGCACGCGATACTTTCACTGATAATTCTATGTGTGGGAGATGGGGTTGCTGATTTGATCGGCAGCCGGTCGAAATCAAAAAAATTGATTTGGTCGAAGAGTAAAACTTACGCCGGATCCCTAGCCATGTTCATTGGAGCTACGTCGGTTTCTCTGATATTTTGCTGGATATTTATCGCCGCAGGAAGCCTGTCACTCAGCATCATAAATCTGTTGCCGGCAATTCTCATAATATCCTTAGCTGCGACGCTCGTCGAATCTATTACACCGTCTGATTTTGACAATATTACGGTACCAGCCGCTGCATTGATTGCCACTCAAATTTTGCTATAAATTGGAGACGTATGATCATCGACAACAATCAACCGATCACAGTAGACGACGTTGTGAAGGTCTCAAGATATGATGACAAAGTCGTATTGGGTGACGCAAATCGGTTGCTTATCGAGAAGTCAAACAAGTCTCTCAATAGAATCATTGAAAGCGGGGATGCTGTTTACGGTGTTAACACGGGATATGGAATTTTTTCAGAAAAGAGAATAGAACCTAAAGACATCGCCATTCTCAACCGCAACCTGATATTGAGCCACGCCGTAGGCACCGGCGAATGTTTTGATACAGACGTTGTCAAAGCAGCCATGCAGATCCGGGCAAATACATTGAGCCAGGGTTTCTCTGGCATACGACCGGTCGTCGTTGAGACACTCATTGAAATGATCAATAAAAATGTTATACCCGTTGTGCCATGCCAGGGATCATTGGGATCCTCAGGCGATTTATGCCAGTTATCACACCTCGCACTGGTATTAACCGCGGATGTTGAGGACCTGGATGAAGACTCCGGGATGGCAACTTTCAACGGCAAGGTCATGAGCGGAAAAGAAGCGATGCGATCTGCGGGTATCTCCAGGATCATTCTTTCTGCCAAGGAAGGGCTGGCGCTAAATAATGGCGCGACCTTCTGCGCAGCATTAAGCGCGTTGTCGATCGCAGATGCCCAATATCTGCTGCGCGTTGCAGAAATTGCTGCTGCATTGACCATGGAAGGGCTGTGCGCCACTTCAGCTTTCCTCGATGAAAGAATTCACCTGGCAAGAGGCCAGCGGGGACAACTGAAAACCGCTGAACATATAAGTGCTCTCCTGGATGGAAGCACCTATATCAACTCAATGAACCGCGTACAGGAAGCGTACTCGATCCGGTGCGCACCTCAAGTTCACGGCGCGATCGCGGACACCGTCGAGTATGTAAGAGGCATTGTAGAAATCGAGTTAAATGCCGCCACAGACAATCCCTTGATCTTTGAACCTGGTGTGGCGCTTTCAGGAGGTAACTTCCATGGAGAACCTCTTGGTTTAGCCATGGATTATCTCTCGATCGCCATGTGTGAATTGGGCGCAATCTCAGAGCGGCGCACGAACCGGCTGATCGATAAAAATTACAACAATAACTTGCCACCGATGCTGGTTGATGACGAAGTAAACGCGGGATTAAATTCAGGATTGATGATTCCACACTACGCGGCGGCTTCAATAACGCTGGAAAACCAAACCCTCGCCGGCCCGGATTCCATTCACTCGCTGCCTACCTCTGCCGGGCAGGAAGACCACAACGCAAATGCGTTGACCGCCGCGAGACACACCTACGAAATCACAAAGAATGTGATGAAGATCCTGAGTATCGAACTCCTGACCGCGATTCGGGCGATAGATTTGCGGCAGAGGACTCAGCCTGGTAAACTGGGGGTTGGTACATCAATGGCATATCAAAAGATCCGGAAAAATATTACCTTGACTCCCGGTGATATGATATGGAGTAAAGATATTGAAAAAATCAACCTGATGATAAAAAATCAGGAGTTGTGAATCAGGATAGATTAGAATGCCAAAGATCAATCGAAGAGACTTCTTAAAATTAGGGTTAATAGGCGCAAGTACAGCCGCTCTGTCAAAGATTGGTTTTGTGACTGGCGATTCTCCATCCTTTCCTGAAGGAGAGCGGCTTGGAAGAACCTTTTGGACAGTTGAGATCAAACAAAAACCCGATCCCGATAGCGCCACACTTAAAACCGTCTACAATGACAATATATTAACTTTGAACAGAGAAGTGATCGGTAAGCCATACTCCCTGTATTGGAAAAAACGAATCTGGTACGAGACTCCGGATGGCTACATTCCCGCCATCAGCGTGCAACCAGTTAAGAATCAGCCCAACCAACCTTTACTGGAACTCCCGGTTTATGGTGAAAAACCCGGCATGTGGGTGGAAGTGTCTGTACCGTACGCAGACCTGTTTCTAATCGGAGACAAACCACTTTCACCATTGCTAAAAGAAGAGTTGGACGCGGGTCTACCACCCAGGTTCTTCTATTCACAGGTGGTGTATGTTGATGGAATTCAAACCAATCAATCTGGAGACACCTTATACAGGGTGATACAAAAGTTTGGTACTTATGGAGATACTTTCTGGGCGGATGCCCGAGCTTTTCGACCGATCACACCAGAAGAAATTGCTCCAATAACGCCTGATATAGATAACAAATACATCGTTGTCGATATCAATCACCAGACCATGTCTTGTTTTGAAAACGACAGGGAAATTTTATTCACCAGGATCTCTTCCGGCGCAAAGTATAATTATGAAGGTTTGCGCGTAGAAAAATGGTCGACTCCGCCTGGAGACAATCACGTGGTTACGCGGAAATACATCTCATTGCATATGGCTGGCGGAGACGACAGCAAGGCATCCGGCTATGAACAGCCGGCTGTCGCTTGGACATCGATATTTGCTACTGGCGGGGTCGCAATTCATTCCACGTACTGGCACAACAATTACGGTGAAATGCTTTCGCACGGGTGCGTGAATGTGGAACCGGATGTGGCAAAATTTGTTTTTCGATGGACCAATCCGCAAACCCCATATGACCCGGGTGTCATCGATCTGCAAGGGTATTCCGGCACAAAAGTGATCGTGATCGACAAAGACTTTGAATAAATCAGGCGAATAATGACAATTACTGGTAATTCAAAAAGATGCGCGCTCTAACTTATTACTATTCACGTGAACAAGATCCTGTTGATGAGCTGCAGCAGGGCTTGAAAACGCTCTGTGATCAATATGGTTTGATTTTTGCAGATGAATGCATCGATGGAGACTCGTTACTTGAAGAAAAATTTTCCGCAAAAGTACCTGTGGTATTGGTCGGACCATATCATCTGAGCAGTAATTTTACACTCAGCGAAGTGGAAGTAGCCATTCGCTCTGTCATTGAAAAGGACCAAAACACCGCAACGGAGGTAAACCAGCAGGATCGCTTCAAGATTACGTGGTCTGAGAGGTTTGCCTACTGGTTTTCAAATGCATACATATGGGTAATTTCGCTGGTATTATTCCTGTTCGTCGGCCTGGCGGTTCTCGCACCTGTCCTGGCGCATCAACATAGAGACAGAGCGGCAGATGGAATTTACCGATTCTACAGCATTTTATGTCACCAGTTAGGGTACCGGTCATTTTACCTGTTTGGGGAACAGGCGTATTACCCGAGGGAATTGGCAGGAATTACGGGTGTGATGAGTTATGAAACGGCTACAGGCAGAGATCCCGAAGACCTTGAATTTGCACGCAACATGATTGGCAACGATTCTCTTGGCTATAAAATCGCCCTCTGCCAGAGAGACTTATCTATCTACCTGTCAATGGTGTTATTCGGGATCTTTTTTCAGCTTACAGGTAAGAAGATTCGGTCCTTGAAGTGGTATTTATGGTTCCTCATCGCGCTTTTGCCAATCGCGATAGATGGGTTTTCTCAGCTTCCCGGTCTGGCGCAGGGTTGGCCAACCTGGCTCATTCGTAGGGAAAGCACCCCGTTTCTAAGGGTACTTACCGGAGCCCTTTTCGGAGCCGGAACCGCCTGGTATATGTATCCAATGCTTGAAGAAAGTGTTAAAGAAACCCGGTACCAGTTAAAACGAAAATTTAATATTGTTAAGAGGTTGTCACTTTAAAATGCACATTTCGTCCAACCAGGAAGGGTTAACCTGGTATCAATTTGATGAAATCAACGCGCTTCCGTTTGTGACACATGGGATATTCTCACGTAAGGGCGGGGTGAGTTCAGCACCGTTTGAAACGTTGAACCTCGGTGGAAATATTGGGGATGATCAACAAAATATAAAAGAAAATCGTTCTCGGATCTTTCGAGCATTGAACAGGCCTGAATCCAGTTTATTTGACGTATGGCAGGTACACGGAACTGACGTAGTATCATCAGTGCAGCCAAGACCATTGACTGAGCCTCATCGCAAAGCAGATGGTATTCTTACGGACAATCCTGAAGTGACACTGCTCATGCGTTTTGCAGATTGTGTACCGATCCTCCTGGTTGATCCCGAAAGGAAGGCTGTCGGATTGGTTCACGCCGGATGGCAGGGCACGGTAAAGAATATCGCTGCCAAGGCTGTCGACGCGATGACCAAAACATACGGTTCTCTGCCAAGTCAATTGATCGCCGGTATAGGTCCCTCAATCGGCCCAGATCATTACATCGTCCGAAAAGATGTGTACGAAATTGGTAAAGACACTTTTAAGACGGAAGAAGAATCGATTTTCCAGGTAAGTGGTGATCAGATCCACTTCAATCTGTGGAAGGCAAACGAGTATCTATTGAGAACCGCAGGTGTGGTAAAAATTCTTAATTCTAATTTATGCACAGCCTGCGACCCATCCAATTGGTTCAGCCACCGGGCTGAAGGTGGAGCTACCGGCCGCTTTGCCGGAGTAATCGCCTTGAGGGAACGAGAATGACTTCTATTGCTGAAAGGTATGGTCAGGTTGTGGAGACAATCAACCGGGCTTGCAGCGATGCCAACCGTGAGCCGGCAGACGTAAAACTGGTCGTTGTTACAAAAAAGCAGCCTGCACAACAAATCATTGAAGCCTATGTAGCAGGCGCGCGGTTGTTCGGTGAAAATTACCCGGAGGAGACAGAAAACAAGATAGATGAATTAAAGGATCAAATCGATCCCGAATGGCATATGATCGGGCATATTCAAAGCCGGAAAACGAAACTTGTCGCCCGACATTTTTCATGCGTGCATTCGGTTGACAGGCTGGAAATTGCACAGAGGCTGGATTCGGAGTGTCACTCTATCGGCAGAGTGATGCCGGTATTTCTCGAGGTAAATATCAGCGGAGAAGAAAGTAAATTTGGATTCCAGGCAAGAAATCCAGCGCAGGTTGACGATTTTTTGTGCGTTTGTGAGACGATTCGTTCCTGTTCCAATCTTGAGCTAATCGGGCTCATGACGATGCCACCCATCCTCAATAGGGACGATAACCGGAAAGTATTTGAAAAATGCCGCATCCTGCTGACAATGATTCAGGCAAGAGTCGGAATTTCAAGTATGACCGAACTATCGATGGGAACAAGCTACGATTTCGAGGAAGCTATAAAAGAAGGTGCGACACACATCAGAATTGGTGAAGCGATAATGGGAGAAAGAAAGTAAAGGATGGGTACTTCATAATGACAAATACGATCAGTTACATTATTCAGATGATTTTCCGGTTGCTGTCGCTGGTAGTGATCATCGATGTTTTATTATCTTATTTTTTACCCCCGTATAACGGGATCCGTGTGGCATTGGATAAAATTGTGAATCCGATGCTCCAACCGATAAGGAGGATCATCCCTCCGATCGCGAATATTGATTTCAGCCCTGTGATCTTATTGATCCTGCTGCAGGCAGTTGAGTTTGTCCTGCTAAGATTTATTTAGAATCCCTGATGACCAAACAAGAATCGCCGGTTATCCTCAAGGTCCGTGTAACGCCAAGAATGGCGCGAAATGAGATTAGTGGCATCCTTGAGGATGGGACGGTTAAGGTCAAGATTACAGCTCCGCCTGTTGAGGGGAAAGCCAATGAGTGCTTGACCAGGTTTTTCGCAGATTTGCTGGGAGTGAAAACAAGTTCAATAACAGTTCTAAGCGGTAAGACCGGCCGAACGAAACTCATATCAATCACCGGTCTGGGCGAGGAACAGGTACACGGTGTGATCAAAAACGCGATGGATAAAGACGAGGAAAAGGCTTAATCCGCGTATAAAATACGACCGCACGAAGGACAAAGCAGATAGCCTGTTTGCGAGCGCGCTGATTGGCATTGAGCCGGGGTAAGGGCTGATCCGCAAATAGAGCATGTCTGGTCTTCAACCAAAGCCACAGCAATACCGGCTTTTTTCACCCGCAAGGAATTATAGAGCTCCTGTAAATTGGCTGGTATTTGCGAGATAACGACCTGTTTTTCGCTATCAAAACGGGATATTTCCTGGCTCAAGGTATTGCGTTCTTTAACGAGCGATTGATGTTCCGCTTTAACGCGGTCAAGCAATTTAATGTGATCAGAGTTGAGATCTTCCAACTTAACATCGAGCGCTTCCAATCTCATTAATACATCAAGCTGGTCATTTTCAAGGCCGGCGATCACAGGCTTGATCGAGTTAATTTCCTTTTGTAAATCCTGCAATTCCTTGGGGTTCTTGATCGTTCCTGAATACAGGCTGGATTCGGCAAACTCCAACTTATTTCGCTTTTCAAGAATCCTGGATTCAATGCCCTCTAGCTCTTGCTTGTTTCGCTCCTGATCCGATACTTGCTGGTCGATCACCTGCCTGGAAGCTAAGATCTCGGCATTGTTTTCGAGTATTGAATTAATTTTCACGATCTGGGTGGCGATCCTGCTCAGGTTCAGGTCAATTTTCTGCAACTGGTAGAGATGAAATACCGGATTCATGATTATGTCCCTTGATTGAATTATAACCAATATAAGAAAATATCCGGATGAGAATCTCATCCGGATATTCATATTTACTAAATGTATTATGCTTGCGTGTCTTCGTCCCGGAGGAATACTTTCCAGGCACCATGAATCCCATCCGGCGTGACGCCGAAGAACAGGCGATATCCGGATCCAGTTTTAAAGATCAAGTCATGAAGAATATTCTTTCCCTGGGTGTATTGCCTTATCAAACCATAATCACCCTGCCATTGAATATCGAGCGTATCCACTTCGGGAATGATCTCGTTATAGCGGGTGATGGCGTAATGCCATAAACGCCGGGCGGAAGCCACGGTAACATTTTTTACCAGGTTGCCATTACGAAGGTCCCGCATGGTGAAGAAGCTTTTTCCACCTCTGATGACCGGTGCGATCACTTCAACGCCGGTCCGGGGTTCGATCGGCTCGTCGTGAGTCTGTTTTTCCTCTTCGATGACATGTGGTATTTCTGGCGTTGCGGCGGCGATCTGACTAGGGGGATTATGCTCCCGGCCGCGCAGCACGAGGGTAACGATCTCGTCGCGAACAGCGATGTTGGTTTCATCTTCATCGCGAATATAGATCTTGTTTTCATCAAGCGCGTACGGTGCATCTTCTCCCCGTGGAATAAGCGCGCGAATGATAGACTTGTCTTTGTGCTTCTGAATATCAAGCGTGATGTGGGCTGGCGGGCTAATGCGGTTCTGAATTTCTTTTTCCAGCTGTTTGATGGATTGCTCTGGGGCGTTCACTCCGACTGGTGGCTTTTGAGAATCCCTGGAGACACCAATATAGACCGTTCCACCATTTGTATTGAGGAAGGCGCAGATATCCGCCAACGCGCCGTGCAGGTTCCCTCCGCGTATGGTGATGCTTTCGTGAAAATCTTGAATAATGTTAGGACCCTCGTCTCGCGCCGTTTGAACAAAATCTACACCCGGTTCTTGCGTAAACCTGTGGGGGCGGGTGCGCGAAAAATCATTGGAAAGAAATAGTTCAAGTAGGGCATCAAAGCTTTTGTCGTTAAGCAGTACATCTGTCGATCGATCCCCAATGCCTGGGTTCTTCTTTCGAACTGGATCTGTGGCCAACCGGTGGGAGTCTGAGCCCTGGATACAATGCATTCGGCGCGGATATTCCGGTTTTGTACCGTTAAAAAAGGCGGCTGTTGAGCGGGGACCTTTTTGATCAAGATCAGTCACCTCCATGGCGTGAAGGTTTTTATCCTGCGTATAGGCGATACGCGTCTGTCCGCCAAAGTTCATGCCGCGCATGGCCACGCCGTTGCTGGAATTGGCGTGTGCTGCGATGACAATGCCACCAGCCTCGTTGATCAAACGGTATGCCGTGATGACATCGACAGAAGCGCCGATGGCTGGGTTTCCATCATCCAGGCTTTCAGAAGGGATACCCAGGGATAACAGGACATGTTCGATCTCGCGGATGCTTTTCGCGGGGGAGAACAGCCCGATAATGTGAAAACCGAATGTGGCGGTAAATTCGATCCCGGGCAGTAAGAGTATTTTATTTTGCAACCGCCGGTATTCAGATAGCAGGGACTTTTCATCGGGGAGGAGACGATTGAGTTTTTCCAGCAGTTCGAGCTGCCTGATTTCCTCCTTAAGTTTTCGGTAACCGGCGATCGTGTTGTGATCAGTAAAGGCGAGAATATCCAAACCCCGGGATTCTGCTTTTTTGAGAATATCTAAAAAGGAAACCTCTGGTTGCTGAAAGTCAAGCGAAGCAGGAGTATGGATATGGATATCCATCGTGTACCATTGTTTTTTGTTTTGGTTCTTTTGAATTGTTTTCATAATCTTTCTTATTGTGTTTCTAATAATTAGTCGGGAATCAGCGGATAAGGCAACTTTACTTTTATTATGTACATTCCCTATGGTAAAAGCGAGCGCCCTCGGTGGGAGTCGAACCCACAACCATCGGATTAGAAGTCCGGTGCTCTGTCCATTGAGCTACGAGGGCCTGGGAGTTAGCGGCATGGGCGAATTCCCCTGTATATTTGAGCGCCCGAGGAGATGGTTCGAAGTATGATTTCTGCCGGCTTGCCTATTCTATCAGACAATTCACTCGCATCCAGCGGATTATTACCATTGGCAAGGAAGACTCGAAAAACACCATCTACCAGTGCGGTATTGTCCGTCAAGAAATTATCAACCTTTGCACAATGGTTCATCAGTATGGACTGAATGCCATCGACCTGGAATACTTCTGCGGTTTCAGGGTCTACCCAGTCAATTTTGGCATCTAGTGACTCATCTTTAAACATGGATTGGTGATCTGGGCAGAGATAACTGAAGAGAAAAACATGCCAGTTATTGTCGTGGTTTTTCCACCAATCAAAATCAATGTGAAATTTTGTTTTTATTGAAGGCTTTACCAGGCTAAAAGTTGGGTTATTACTCATGGCTGATATTTTCAAAGAAATTGAAGTAGAGGTCGCCCAGGTGGCCTGACCAGGATTGTGTGTGCAGCGTTTGGAGGATCATGCTGGGGGGAACTCGTCTGAGCAGATTCGTCGCAGAGTATAGTTCCTGGGCGTGGATCTGGTTCTGGGAGTTAAGTTTGCCCAACTCGCGCATCACATTGAAAATGGTCTTTTCGATCGGCATCTTCTGCCGGTTGAGATTGGACCAGATGGCATCCACGGCGGAGATATCCGGCACATAAACGGCCATGCGGTCATCGAACGTGCATGTGATCACCTGTTTTAGCAAGGCAAACACAATGCCACCATCTGCTCCGATCAGAATGGTGCGGATCCAATCACGGGAATTCTTGTTTTTCGTGGTCTGGATAATCACTTCTTCAGGATTGCTGCTTTTGCGTATTGTTACCAGGCTCCCGGGCATGGTTCCTTGTTGTTCATACCAATCGCGCAAACCAAACACATATTTTGAGGGTCGAACCACCCAGCCCGAGAATTTTGTGTTTGAGTTGCCATCCACAAAGAGAAATTTCACTCTTGGTGTCTCGTAAGCGGTTGGGAACAAGGATTTTATGCGCAATGTAAGCGGGAGGGTGCCGGCCCGCCAATGAGGATACGAAAGGCTCAAAGAAATTGAATCAGTTTCCGCTTCGATTTCGCAGTCTTCCAACTCATCATCGATCAGGCGGTTCAATTCCGTATACCCCTCTAATTCCTGTCGTTTTTCAGGAAGCGTATGCAGGTAAACGAGGGTTTGAGGTACCGATTGCACCTCTGCTGGTTCAAGACGTTTTAAGAACCAAAGTGTGATACCCGTGGGACCCACTTCATCAAAACGTCCGTCGTTTTCAAGGGAAAAGTTCAATGAGAATTCTGAAAGATTCGGGTTATTCCCCACCGGGAGTTCGATTTGTCGAATCAACTCATCCGTGGAAAGCGGTCCTCCACCGTTCATTTCAAGAACAGCCTCGCAAAGATTCAGATGGCCGATATTGATGTCAAAAAGAAGGGCGCGCGGAAAATAATGACGGGCGATACAAACCACATCGTCATTGTCAAGGAGGACCTTAGATAAGGATTCTGCGATCTTGTCACCGAAGGTATGGTAAACATACTCTTTATCTAAAAGCTGGGCATTATTGACAGACACCGGATTATTTAACATATGATTAGGAAGATTCGAAGCAAAGGATCGAATTTCAGACCCCTCAAATTCCACGTCAATTACCTGGAGATCACTAAAATCGGGATTATTTCCAGCCCTGGAGGATATAACCCTGCCGCTCTTATTATCTAACGCGGTAAAAACTAACGAATCGCCAACCGAGAATTTTTTTTCTGGTAAATAAGATTGGCCAAGCGAGTCGAGGGCGGCCTGTTTCGTCTGTATATATTCCGTGATTTTCTTTTCGATGAAAAATTTGGATAATGCGAACTTATCCAACGGAGTTTCAATTTCCAAGAGATGATTGTAAATTTCGTTTAAATCTTCATCAGAGATAACAATCTCTTGCCAAAATTCATTGCTAATCGTCATGTTCCTGCACCATTTCATTCATTCTTTTAACATTTGAATTATACCGTAGCTTTGAGGGATTACGGATATTCGTTTGAAAGCCAATTTAACGGGTCCACCTGGACGCCGTTGACCCAGACTTCCCAGTGCATGTGCGCGCCTTCGCCCTCATAACCGGCGGATTTGTTCACCCTGCCCGTGTTACCGACCTCGCCAATTGTTTGCCCCTGCTCAACAAAATCACCGACCTTTACATTGAGACTGTTTTGGTGAAAGAATCCGCTGAAAACCCCGCACCCATGATCAATGAAAATGGTATTACCGCGGACGTCAAGGAGACCGGCAAACACGACCTGGCCAGCGGCCGGCGCATAGATGGGCAGGTGCAACCCTCCGGCGAAATCTACACCTGTATGAAAGGTGATGGTCGGATCATCGTTATATGTCCGCCGGGTACCATAAAGGGAGTTGTATTCCTGGTACACAGCCGGGCTGGTGAACATCCCCTGCCAATACCTGGTGGGGGTCACCTTTGAAATTAACGCGTTTACAAGTTCGTTTTCCGGCCGGGTGACTTCAGGATCGATGGTCAAGGGATCCACGGTTAAAGGAGGATCCTGGTCAAAGATTCCTGGTTTCAGCAATACAGGTTGAGAGTATTTGAGTGTCTCTCCATTATCGAAAGCCACCGTGATCGAAAAATCTTTAAGTCCCGGTTCTGATAATGCATGTATTCCTTGCAGGGAAAAATATTCTCCCGTCATATCACTGAAGAATTGGAGAGGGTTGGAATCCAGAGAACCGGAAAGCTGGACAGGTGTGCCAGCATGAATGACGATCGATTCGGTCGCGCCTTGAACAAGCGGCAGGGGCGAAATGGAAACCGATGCGAGTTCTGGCGCAAATAAGTTGATCCCTGCTGATTCAGTCTTTTCCAGCCCTAAGATCACCATATGCGGGGGGATCAGGTCAGGATTAGGGGTCGAATTAAGTAACGTGAGGGTGTACGGGTTGGTATTCGTCAAGATCGAAGCTTCAAATCCGGTTAATCCCTGTTTCATGAGCAGGGTAGGCGCTAATGGAGAGCTGTTGTCTTTGTGGGCGATTATTATCTCTGATCCCGTAAACAACTGCCCGGGGGAGAGTATTTTATTCATCTTGACAAAGTTGGAAGCCGTCGACCGGTATTTAAGCGGCAAATATGTAAAATCTTCCCCAAGATCAACGCTGATGAATTCAAGCACCCCGCTGACTCCCTCAAAGGAAGGAATCTTTAAGGTTTGACCAGGTGACAGAAGATCAGGGTTGGCGATCTGATTGACGCGAATGAGGTCATTTACGGTTGTATCAAAAATTGCGGCGATCAAACCTAACGAGTCACCAGGCTGAACTTCGTAATCAGGATAAACTGGTGAATTCTGCGCGTTTACTGGAAAAGCAGTAAAGACTATTAGGAGGGCACAAATTAGAAGTGATAATTTAAGGTTCATTTATGATCTCTAAACAATCACCGATGGAAAAATCTTGGTAACGATTGGGGTGGATTTCCAGAACGTATTGTGCCGGGCGGGACGGGATATATGCAAGGCGCCATTTTCGGGCGAGCACTTTATCGATTATTTTGAATGACCGGTCCAGCCAAAGAACGGTCAGGTCAAAATTCATAAAAAGCATGTGGATGGAGGTGTCAATCCTCGACTCTTGTTTATTTATGAAAAGAAGACCGAAAAAATCGTCGATAGCCCTAGTGAACATAAAACCGCGAAAGCTGGAATAAAAATCGTTACAAACCTTTGATTTGATTTGAAAAGAAGGATTGGCTTTGTTGATAATTTTGACTGATTTCGTAGGATATATTATCATTGTAGTGTCTGTTGACAAATAGTTTACCATAAGGAATGGTCAATGAAAATTACAACCTGGAACGTTAATGGGATCCGCGCAGTACTGAAAAAGGATTTTAAACAGAGCGTCGAAGCCATCAACCCGGATATTCTTTGTCTGCAGGAGACCAAAGCCAGGGAAGACCAATTGACCGAGGAAGATATATTTATTCCAGGGTACCAAAGAATCTGGAATGCCGCTCAGAGACCCGGATATAGCGGAGTTGCCACGTATTACCGCGAAGGTTTATCGATCAGCAACCTGACATTGGGGATTGGGAATGAGGACTTTGACGTTGAGGGGAGAACTATCGGAGTTGACATAGGAGATTTCACGTTGTTCAATATTTACTTTCCGAATGGGCAGCGCGGAATGGACCGAGTCGAATTCAAGTTAGATTTCTACAAATTGCTCCTCGAAAAATGTACTGAGATTCACCGACGAGATGGAAACGTCATAATCACCGGGGATTTCAATACCGCGCATACCGAAATCGACCTCGCCAACCCCAAAGAAAACAGCAAAACTTCAGGTTTCCTTCCGGAAGAGCGCGAGTGGATCAGCAAGTATCTACAAAACGGTTTTCGAGATGCCTATCGGGAATTGTACCCGGAAAAGGTGGAATATACGTGGTGGACTTACCGATTTAACGCCAGGCCGCGCAACATCGGATGGCGGCTGGATTATTATCTTGTCAGCACGAAAATGATGGAAAGGGTGAAAGATGTCGTGATCCATGGAGAGATCCAGGGATCAGATCATTGCCCGGTTTCTTTGATTATTCAATAAGCACAGGCTATAATGATTCGATAAAGGGAAAGCATGCAAAAACAACGAATATTGATTGTAGATGATCACGAAGTTGTCAGATTGGGTTTGAAGTCACTTTTAGACCAGCACCCATATTTTGAAGTAGTCGCAGAAGCCGGCAACGCCAGGGAAGCCATCGAACAAGTCGAGCGTTACGCTCCTGACGTGGTGCTGATGGACATTCGACTACCGGGTGTCTCAGGCATCGATGCCTGCGAGACCATCACGGAAAACTATCCAGATACCAAAGTGGTCATGCTGACTTCGTACGCGGAAGACGAAATGCTCTTTTCTGCCATTCGTTCTGGTGCATCGGGCTATATCCTAAAGCAAATCGGCGCCGAGGATCTCATTCGCGCCATCGAAACGGTTGGCCGCGGTGAGGCATTACTGGATCCTGCCGTAACGCAGCGCGTGTTCCAAGAAGTAAAGCGGGCTGTTCGCGATGAAGAAGCCTCGGCTTTCGCAGACCTATCACAGCAGGAAAAACACGTATTATTACTCGTTTCTGAAGGCCGGACCAATCGTGAAATAGCAAAAACTCTGTACCTGGGAGAAGGCACTGTCCGTAACTACGTGAGCAGTATTCTTTCCAAGTTGGGAGTGAGCAACCGGGCAGAGGCCGCTGCGTACGCGGTGGAACATAATTTGCGGGATTATCTCTAAAAAAGTTTCTTGAAGTTCTCAATCAATGGGGGAAGGAAGATCACTAAACCAACGACCACGCTGAATAATGCAGCAAGCAATACCCCTGCGGCAGCCATATCCTTGGAAGCTTTGATCACAAGATTATGATTCGGTTCAATGAGGTCACAGATTTTTTCGACCGCGGTATTGAATAACTCCGCCATCCATACAAGCACGATCGCCAAACACAACCACAGCCAAGCCGTTAAGGATACCCGCAGGATCGATGCGAGAATGATCACAAGGATAGTGGCGATAAGGTGGATGCGGGCATTTTTTTCGGAATTGAGCACACTGCGAAAACCATTAAACGCATTCTGAAATGCCGATCGAATTGAATTGTTTTTTTGAGTCATTCATCCCCTGTGAGTACCGGGTCTTTGATCCCCAGTTTTTCAAGAATTTTGCTTTGAACAGACCACATGGCAACCTTTTCATCAGGCGAAGAATGGTCATATCCCAGCAAGTGTAAAAGACCATGGATTGAGAGGATCACCAATTCATCTTGGGTTGAATGCCCGGCTTGAATGGCTTGTGCATAGGCGATAGGGTGCGAGATGATAATATCACCGAGGTAAGTAACTCCGGTTTCAGGATCGAGCTCATTGGCTTTAAAGGATAGAACGTCAGTTGGAGCATCTATCGAACGATACAACTGATTCAAGGAGTGGATGTAATCTTTATCACATAAAATCAGGGCCAACTCATACTGGTTAGAGTTATCAAGAATTTTGAAGGCTTTGCGAATGGCGTTTTTAATCACTTTTCCATCATCGATATTTTTTTGAGTATTCAGATACTCGACCGAAACTCGAATTGCCATAACGACTTTCTACTCCCCTTGTGGATTTTTCACCTCAGGATATTGTATTCTGGGATGGTAAGTATTCGATAAAGTGCGTATGAACGAAATTTTGATGGTCGTAATATCGCGAAGGGTGAGAGTCGAATTCTCCAGGCTGCCTTCTTTAAGAAGCATATCGATCACCGATTGAATCAGGTCGCGGATTTCGTTCTCATCCTTGGGTTTCACAGATCGTGCTTTAGCTTCGCAGATATCAGCGATCATCAGGATCGCGGTTTCTTTGGATCGAGGCTTGGGGCCTGGGTACCGAAACAGCTCAGCATCGACCAATTCTGCCTGATTATTGACAAGTTCTACCGCCCTTCCATACTGATATCTGGTTAATTGGGTTCCGTGATGTTCAAGAATAAAATCTTGAATACGGCGGGGGAGGTGGTGTTTCTCTGCCAATTTCACCCCGTCGTGCACATGGGCGATGATGGTCTGGGCGGTGATGACCGGGTCTTTTTGATCGTGAGAATCAATATTGCCCGGGATCTGGTTTTCAATAAAGAAAGAGGGGTTAACCGATTTACCGGCATCATGAAAATAGGTTCCCACCCGGGTTAATAAAGCGTCTGCGCCAATTGACGCTGCTGCCTGTTCAGCGAGATTCGCAACTTGAAGAGAATGTTGGTAGGTACCAGGGGAATTTTGGAGCAATTGTTTTAGCAGGGGATGATCTGACCGGGATAACTCGATCAGGTACATCGGTGTGGGTATTCCTAGCACCTGGGAAAGTATATACTGGGCCAGCAGCGCGATACTGGCTGAGGCTAATCCGTTAACGATAACAGCGCCATATAAGGTCGCCAGGCCGATAATGTCCGTTACTGGGTTGATAAATCGATAAGAAGTAACTATCAGAATCCCTGAAAGTGAAATTGCCAGCGCAGCCCAAATAAAGTTGATGATGTTTCTTACCCTGGACAAAATGACAACTGAAACAAGGCTCGTTAGTATATAGAGGACGGTTAATTCAATCGGGCTATTGTTTCCATGCGTCACAAGAATGGCCAGTGCAAGCGAAAAGATCAGGCTCACCTCGAGTGTAAAGAATGAGACGATGATTAACGCATACGCGGCGATAGGAAACATATAGGGGATGATCGTTCTATTCGGAATTATCATCCGCGCGGCAAAAAGAAAGAGGATGAAGCCCAGGGAGATCACGAGCAGTGAACGAACATCGGTAACCGGGGATGATTTTTTACGCGATAAATAGACAACTACAAAACTGGCCAACACCAGCACGAGCGAAATGGTGGAGATATTATTCTCGATCAGAGAATTAGACCTGATCAACCCCAATTTATTGAGCGCTTCCCATTGTTCTTCAGTGATGATTTGACCACGCAACGCCACGATCTGATTTTGCGCATATGTTTTAATCACCGGTTTTACCTGGTTTGAGGCATCTTGCCTGGCTTTTATTGTGTCTACCTCAGAGTATAGAGAATTGGGAGTGACATATGAAGCCGCAAGCGTCTGAATGAGCGTTGCCTGGGAAGACGGGATACTGTAGCCGATCAAACCGGGGATTTCAGAGATTCTATCTTGCACCTGATAATCTCGGATATTTCCGCGCATGATCTCTTCGAGTACTCGAACGGATTCATTCTTCACGATTATCCAATCTGGATCTGCAAGATCAAGTAATGATGAAGCCTGTTCTTCAGAAATAACCATAGAACCAGAACTCTGTAGATCCCTAATTTTTTGGGTTTCAGTTGAAAATTGGTCATTTCGTATAGAATCTATGTAGTTCATCAGTGAATGAAGTTCACCGATTTGGCGTCGATTAATGGACGGATCCGCCGATAAATATTTTGGAGACACAGCGTTTACGGCTTCATTTCGAGCCTTATCAGTCAAGACACGGCTTTCGTAAGTGATGCTTGCAGGAGCTAGAATGTCACGGTCAGCAACGCTGCCAATTTCAGTTGATAATGAATTTTGTCTGGATGCGATTGGTAATACTAAAGCCAAATAGACAAGTATGACCGTTGTGATAAAAAGAATTGTACGGAAAATTCTTTTCCGCTTTTCTGGTTGAGCATTGGCTGGCGTTTCTGAGATCACGATTATTTGTTCAACAGACTTTTGACTATGGCACTAACGCGATCAGGAGTGGCTTTTCCAGCCAGGAGGGGAATAAGTTGTTTCATCACTTTCCCCATTTCTGACGGGTTCGTAGCTGAAAGGTCATGGATCACCTGAGCTGCAAGACTGGTCACTTCTTCATCGCTCGCCTGCGCCGGAAGAAATGATTCCAATATCTTCATCTCCTCTTGTGCTTTCGCGACAAGATCGGATCTATCGGTTTCAGACAGTTCAGAAATCGTTTCTTTTCTGATCTTAACTTCCTTGTTGAGAACCGTCAAAATGCCGGCATCATCAAGGGGTTTTCCGGTTTCAATCTCCGATAACTTTATGGAGGACAGCACCATGCGAACTGTATTTTTCCGGATTTCATCCTTTGACCGCATGGCTTCATGTAACATGTTTTCGAGTTGAGTACGCAAATCCATTGTTAATCTCCAATATACAAGAAATCCTTAATCGTCATATAAAGTGATTCTCCAATTCCCGGGACATAGGCCAATTCTTCGAGGCTTTGAAAATTACCATAGGTTTCTCGATAGCGAATGATTGCACCGGCTTTGGAGGAACCGATACCGGGCAATTCCTCCAAATCTTGAGCTGTGCAGTCATTCAGATTAATTTTACCTTCAATTCCACCCTGGTTATTCCCGACTATATCCTTAGCCGGTGTTATAGTGGAGATGATTACCTGGCGGGCAGTCCTCCCGGATTTTATATTCCCGATAGCCAGGAGAAATAGTGCGGATATCGCGATTCCACTGAGAATACCAATCACCAGGAAATGGTATTTCTTATCCATCAACCTTTCCCATTTCCAGTTTGTACATGGTCTCAAACGCGGTCAATGAGACTTCCAGCATTTCGTCCGTTGGTTCAACGGTCGTCAATCTCTGCATACCCATATTGATGACAGACAAGAAGCGAAATACCGGATGCTTGATGTTGATCGCGGAAAAACGCATGTATTCATACGCGATCATGACGAGTATGGGGATAAGGACTATCCTGGTCAACAACCTGATCCATATGTTTGGGAGAGGTCCGATCAGTGTGAACAGGATGACTGAAAAAACAACTAGAATGACGACGAAACCTGTACCGCACCGAGGGTGATAGAGCGAATAGGGCTTGATTGAGGAACAACTGAGAACTGCGCTATCCTCAAACGCATTGATTGTCTTGTGTTCGGCGCCATGATACGAAAATACCCGCCTGATGTCAGGCAGTTTGCCAACGCCCCAGATATAACCGATCACGAAAATGAGGCGAATCACACCTTCAATGAGGTTACCAATAAAAGGAGTGAGATTTAGCCATTTTTCGAACAATTGCGCCAGTCCGGCAGGAGCCAGAAAAAACAGGGCGATGGCAAAAGCAAAGGAAACCAGCATTGAGATCGCCATCGCCGGACCCTCAATCTTCTCATTTTCACCCGTTTGAAGATTCGCCGAGATCCCCAAATACCTGGTACCAAGACCAAGCGAATCCCAAAGGATCACTAAACCTCTAAGAAAAGGCAGTTTTGCAAGCTTAGTTGTATAGATGCCTTTTAGTTCTTCAGTTTGTACGACAATCTCACCTGAAGGAGCCCTCATGGCGGCAGCAACATATTTTGAACTCCGCATAAGAACGCCCTCGATCAGGGCTTGACCGCCATAAGATGGAAGTTTTAAATTATCAGATTGTTTTGGTTTTCCCATCAGGACCTTTTCAGGTTCTCAATAAAATGGATCAGGGCGATGGTTCCACGCCGCCAGGTGGGCAGGTCAAGTTTTTCATTGGGAGAATGCACACGGTCATCAGGCAGCCCAAAGCCGGTTAGGACAGAATCGATTCCTAGAATTTCCTGCATATCCGCAACCACCGGAACACTCCCGCCTTCACGCTTATAGATGGGCTCCACTCCCCAAACAAATTTTAGAGCTTCTGCCATTGCCTTTGTCTCAGGAATTGTAATGTCTGAGATGCTGGGTGAGCCGGTGCTAAGCTGTTCGAGCTCAAAACGGACAGTTGATGGGATGTTTGACCTGATAAACTCCAATAGTTGGCCGTACACCAGTTCTGGTTTTTGATCTGGGACCAGGCGAGTGGAAATTTTTGCCATTGCCTTTGAAGGAATGATCGTTTTGGAACCCTGGCCAACAAAACCCGATAGAATCCCATTAATTTCAAGCGTGGGCCTGGCTCCAATGCGCTCAGTGGCTGTAAAACTTTTTTCACCCCATAGAGATGGCACGCCAATGCTTTTACAATAGTCATAATCGGAAATCGAATACCGGCCGATCGAATCCCTTTCTTGTGCTGTTAATGGAAGAACAAGGTCATAAAAACCGGGCAGTGTTACACGTCCTTCCGAGTCGTGCATTTTGCTGATCAATTCTGCCAGCACCTGGGCTGGATTGTGAACAATTCCGCCGTAACTGCCTGAATGCAAATCCCGGTCCGGTCCGAAAATCCTCAACTCGAAATACGATAATCCGCGTAGCCCGTAGGTAATTGTTGGCTTATCCTTACCCGTCATGCCGGCATCCGGGTTGAGGGCGCAGTCGGATTTTAATAGCCCAGTATGGGCAATTAGGAAATCAACTAGATTGGGGGAGCCAATCTCCTCTTCGCCTTCAAATATAAACTTAACATTGATGGGTAGATCGGAGACTTTCAAGAAGGATTGGATCGCAGCCAGGCAGGCGTAAACCTGACCTTTCATGTCAGAGGCGCCTCGGGCGTATAAATTATCGCCAATGATCTCCGGTTCGAAAGGCTTTGTATTCCAAAGATTAATAGGATCTTCTGGCTGAACATCGTAGTGGCCATAAACAAGGATTGTTGGTTGAGCAAGGCCAGCGTGAAGATAGTCTCCGTATACAATCGGATGTCTCTTGGTGGGGAAAATCTCAACATGCTCGATCCCGATGCTTGCCAGTTTATTGGCCAAGAAATCCGCGGCTTGGCGCACATCCTGCTTTCTTTCCGGATCTGTTGACACTGATTGTATTCGTAAAAAATCTAAGAGTTCTGAAAGAAAGTTAACGTAATTGGCTTCGAAATACCCGACTTGTTCATTAACCATTTCTGAATTACTCCTGATGTAAATTTGGGTCAATTGTAACATCATACGCTGTAACTAATTCTGTCTTAGGCACCTTTATGCTAAAATACAAAAGTCAATTGCGGAGATCAAAATGATCATTACAAATTGTTCAATTATCAGTTGGGGTACACCGAATCAATATGTAGAGGGTCGAGAAGTTAGAATTATTGACGGTAAAATCGCGGAGATCGGAGCCGGCCAGGAATTACGAGCGAAGTACCCAGGGGATGAGATTCTTGACGCCAACGGGCAGGTCCTCATGCCAGGGCTTATATGCGCGCATACACATTTTTACGGTGCTTTTTCAAGAGGAATGGCGATCTATGGAGATGCACCAGCAAATTTTCCTGAAATCCTGAAAAAACTATGGTGGCCGCTGGATCAATCCCTGACCCACGAGGATGTGTATTACTCTGCCCTGGTGTGCTTGATTGATGCGATCAAACATGGCACAACCACCGTTTTTGACCACCACGCCTCACCCTCATGTATTTCAGGATCGCTGGATGTGATTGAAAAAGCCGTCCGGCTGAGCGGAATAAGAGCGAGTTTATGTTACGAGGTGACCGATCGCGGCGGGTTAGAGAAAGCCGATGAAGGAATCCAGGAAAACTTAAGATTCATCAACAAGATTCGAACAGCGGAAGACAATGATTCCATGCTCAGCGCAACATTTGGGCTGCATGCGAGTCTGACCTTATCTGAAGAAACATTACGTAAATGCCGTGATGTTATCCCAAGTGGTTATGGGTTTCACATCCACGTTGCGGAACATCAGTCTGACGAATTTGACAGCATCAAACGGTATGGAACACGGATCATTGACACGCTGTCGCGAGCTGGGATAACTGGCGACAACTCAATTTTTGTACATGGAGTGCATCTCGACGCGAGGGAACTCGAATTGATCAGAGACAGTAATACCTGGCTGACCCATCAACCTAGATCGAATATGAACAACGCGGTCGGGATGGCGGAAACAGAGGCTGCGCTGAGGCTTGGGATTCCAGTGGGCATCGGGAATGACGGGTTCTCCTTTGCAATGTGGGATGAATGGAGAGCCTGCTACCTGGCCCATAAATTATGGAAACGGGATCCGAGAACCATGAACGGATCGCTCGTTACACAAATGGGAGCATACAACAACGCGAAATTTGCCTCGCATTTCTTCAAAACGAGAATTGGCGTAATCGAAGAGGGGGCACGAGCTGATTTGATTTTGGTTGATTACCTTCCAATCACGCCTATGGCAGCAGATAATTTACCCTGGCATATTCTTTTTGGGTTCAGGGATTCAATGGTGACACTGACGATGGTTAACGGAGAAATCCTAATGAAGGATAGAAAATTGGTCAAAATTGATGAACGATCCATAATCAACACAGCCCGCGAGAAGGCAGTTTCAGTTTGGGAACGCTATCAAAAACAGTTCAAGGACAACTAAATGAGAATCGCGATTATAGGTGGAACAGGAAAAGAGGGAAGAGGACTGGCGTTTCGGTGGGCGAAAGCCGGTCATGAGGTGGTAATTGGTTCGCGCCAGATAGAAAAAGCTCAAATTGCGGCTGATGGAATAAACGAGCTGCTCGATCCACCAAACAACAGAGTGGTGGGATTGGAAAATACCCAGGCAGCGGATTGGTGCGAAGTCATTGTATTAACCGTGCCCTATGCCGCTCATGAGCAGATGGTAACCAACATGAAGGATATCGTCGGCGATAAAATTTTTATTGATGTTACGGTTCCTATCGTTCCCCCTAAAGTTACAGTGGTCCAAATGCCAAAAGCAGGCAGCGCCGGGAAAGAGACAGTAAAAATACTCGGCCCGGAAGCAAAAGTGGCAATCGCATTCCAGAATATTTCATATGAAAGATTGCTCGATGAAGAAAACATCGATTGTGATGTGTTGGTTTGTGGATCAAGCAAAGAAACCAGGAACTCGGTGCTTGAGCTGGTAAAGGACGCAGGAATGACCGGATGGGACGCAGGACCAATGTCAAACGCCATGGTGGTGGAAGGACTAACCTCCATTCTGATCAATATCAATAAGGTGCACGGGGGTAGGGCAGCCGGCATCCGGATCACCGGAGCAAACCGAGAATAAATGACCGCCGACTATCAAAAAATGGAATACATCGGTTTGATCGACATACCGCTTGTAGAGGTTAAAGATGATATTGCTGAAATTATTCTATACAATGCGCGTAGACATAATCTCAAAATTTTTGCAAATGATATCATAATAATTACTCAAAAAATAATATCCAAGTCTGAATCACGATTGCGGGATCTTCGTTCAGTGGAACCCAGCCGAAAAGCGATAGGAATCGCCAAGAAGGCAGGCAAGGATCCACGATTGGTGCAGTTGATTCTCAACGAAAGCGAAGAGGTGATGCGGGTGAGAAAGGGTTTAATTATCACGCGCCATAAAAATGGATTTGTTTGCGCCAACGCCGGGATCGATCATTCCAATACCGTTCAAGGGGATATAGAACAGAACATGGTTTTATTGCTTCCAGAGGATGCGGATCGCTCAGCCCGGTTGATTCGCGACAAGATACAGGAACAAACTGGAAAGAAAGTGGGTGTGATCATAATAGACTCTCATGGGCGCGCCTGGCGAAACGGCACTATTGGAACGACGATTGGAATCGCCGGGGTTCCCGGGGTTGTGGACTTACGGGGGCAGGAGGATCTTTTCGGATACAAATTGAGAGCAACGTTCGTAGCCGCTGCTGATGAACTCGCCGCAGGTGCATCATTGCTCATGGGACAGGCAAACGAGCAAATACCGGTCGTCATCGCCCGGGGATTTCCTTATCCGCTGCGTGAATCCAGTCTGAACGAGCTTATCAGGTTAAAGAAAAACGATCTATTTCAATAATTTCAAATTACAAGGATTTTCAATTTGAAAGTAATCGCGTTCGCTGGTGGGGTTGGTGGAGCCAAGCTTGTGAATGGCCTGATGAAAATACTTCCCCCGTCGGATTTTTCAGTTATTGTCAACACCGGTGATGATTTTATCTTCTCAGGCTTGCATATTTCTCCGGATATAGATTCCGTCTTATATACCTGCGCGGGGATCAACAACCCTCAAACCGGATGGGGACTTCGGGATGAAACCTGGAACGTGATGAACGCCCTGGAGATGATCGGACATCCGACATGGTTTCATATTGGCGACAAAGACATGGCGACTCACATGGAAAGGACCAGGCTGTTAAGCCTGGGGCATCCCTTGAGTGAAGTAACAGCCATCATGGCCGAAAAGCTTCAAATACTACACCGTGTTTTTCCAATGTCAGAAATGCCAGTCCAGACAATCCTCGACACATATGAATTGGGAAAGATCCCATTTCAGGAATATTTTGTAAAATATCAGTGCGAACCTAGCATTAGGGACATGATTTTCGAGGGAATAGATACCGCGGTTCTACCAAAACCGGCATGGAAAGATTTGATCGAGTCCGAACTGGTGATTTTTGCTCCATCGAATCCATTCGTCAGCATCAAACCGATATTGGCAATTCCCGGAATAATGGACATCCTCAGGGAAAAGAAGGTGATCGCAGTCAGTCCGTTGATTGGCGGGAAAACTATAAAAGGACCGGCGGCGAAGATGATGAAAGAGCTTGGATACGTCCCAGGTTCCGCAGCGATCGCCAGGTTCTATACCGGGATCATCAACGGGCTGATCATTGATAATAAGGACAGTTCGGACACAGACGAAATATCCCTCTGCGGTATAATTCCTTTTGTAGATGATATTTTTATGCCAGACACAGCCAGGCAGGTAGAATTAGCACGAAAAACAATCGAATACTCTAGAGAATTATGAGAGAAAAGCGAATATGACCCTGTGGGCAATCGTCCCCGTAAAACCCTTACGCCGTGGAAAGTCAAGGCTGGCTAATATCCTTACTGAGGATGAAAGAACCGCATTAAACCAGAATTTACTGGTAAACACCATAAAAACGCTCGCATCCATTGATAGGATCCACAAGATCATGGTGGTCAGCCGCGACCCCGCCGCGTTGACAGTCTCAAGAGAATATGGCGCGATCACAGTTCGCGAGAACGGGAATCCCGAATTAAATACAGCCCTCAGGCGGGCAGCCGCAGTAGCAGAATCGCAGCTGGTGAACGAAATACTGATCATCCCAGCTGATATTCCACTGATATCGAAAGACGAGATCAACACAATTCTGGACCACAGCGGGAAACCACCCGAAATGATCATCTGTCCGGATCGAAGAGATGATGGCACAAATTTACTTTACCTCAACCCAGCCGGTCTGATCCATTTCAGTTATGGCAATGGTTCGTTTCATAAACATCTGACACTGGCTGAGAAAGACGGAATTCGCATTGATATCGTCAGATCCGAAAAAATTGGTCTGGATCTCGACCTGCCTGAGGATCTGGAATTGTTAAAATTACAACAGGATTCAGAATTTACCCATTAATACCAGGAGGATGAAGTGACCGAAAGAATGGCTTTATATTTACAGGATTCCCACGATCTACGAGATGGCCTTGAGTATGTGAAATACGCCGAGTCTCGGGGTTTTGAAGCTGTCTGGCAGGCAGAAAGCCGCTTGGTACGCGATGCGATCGTCCCTATGGCGGCGTACGCAGCTGTCACATCCAAACTGAAGGTGGGCTCCGGCGTCATCAACAACTGGACGAGAAACATCGGGCTGCTCGCATCGACCTTTCTCACCCTTGACGACCTTGCACCTGACCGGGTAATTTGTGGTATCGGCGCGTGGTGGGATCCACTCGCACGCAATGTTGGAATCGATCGTAAGAAACCGCTTGTCGCGATGAAAGAGACCGTTCTCATTCTGAAAAGATTATTGAACATGGAGAGGGTCACGTTTGACGGTGAATTCGTGCATGTCAATGGGATCGAATTGGATGTCGTCCACGGCAGGCGTGAGCCGCGAAACGTTCCTGTTTACATTGGTGCAACCGGCGACCAGATGATGGAAATGACCGGTGAAATCTGTGATGGCGTCGTACTGAACTACTGCGTTCCTCCAGAATACAACCTGAAAGCGCTGGATTTACTGGCAGCTGGCGCTAAGAAGGCCGGGAAGACGCTCGATGACATTGACCGACCGCAATTAATCGTCTGTTCAGTGGATCATGACCATGATAAAGCCATTGATTATTCACGTGAATTACTGACCCAATATCTCGCCCAGCAGCCGCACATTGCCAAAGCGTCAGGTGTTTCCAGTGAAATCGTCCAAAAAATTCAATCGATCCTGGGATGGCCTGCGACCCATGAACAGATCAAAAGCGCAAAACACCTGGTTCCCGAGGATTTGATCCTGAGGATCACGGCATCCGGCACCCCGTCCGAAGCCAGGGCGAAAGTCGCTGAATACATCAACAATGGCTGCACCTGCCCGATCCTTTACCCGGTTGGAGGAAACTTCAACCTTTTGATCGACACGTTTGCACAGAATTAAGCATCAAGAATGCTGGAGCAATAAATGACGAGTTCACCTACTTATGTGATCGGACACGTAAACCCGGATACGGATTCCGTCGCGTCTGCGATGGGTTATGCCTGGTTGATCAGAGAACGGGATGGCATCGACGCGATCTCTGGCAGAGCCGGGGCTATCAATACACAAACCTCATGGGCACTAAAGACCCTGGGATTGGATGCACCTGTTCTGATTACGGATGCGTCACCTAGGTTCTCATCCGTTGTCAGAAGGTTGGACTCAACGACACCTGATGTTCCATTAAGGGTTGCCTGGTCAATTGCCAACCGCACCGGGGGAATTGCTCCTATCTTGAAGGAAGACGGCACTCCTTATGGCTTAATCACTGGCAGAAGCCTTTTCAATTACCTCGGGAAGCTGGTGGGAAGCAACCTGAAAAAACAGGACATTTCCATCAATAAGATCCTCGAAAACGCGTGCAAGGAAGCGGCAGACACCGAGGTTTCGCAATACACAGCCAACACGAAAATCAGGGATGTCATCAACCGCATCCTCAGGGAAGAGGGTGATGAGGTTTGGGTCATTGATGACCTGGGAAGGTATGTGGGCATCTGCCGCCAAAGAGACCTGCTTAATCCCCCACGGCTCAACATCATCCTGGTGGATCATAACGAACCCTCGCAGAGCGTCGCTTCGTTGGAAGAAGCCAACCTGATCGAAATATTAGACCATCACCGCCTTGGAAACCCTTCGACCCATTACCCGATCCGCATGACGGTCGACATCGTGGGCAGTACAAGCACCCTGGTGTCCGAAAGGATCGAGGAATCCGGATTGAGCGCTCCTCCTGAGATATCGGGGATGATGCTCGCGGGATTGTTATCAGACACCTTAATCTTAACCTCACCAACGACAACAGAGCGGGATAAAGAAGCCGCGGAACGTTTATCCCGTTGGGCTTTCGTCCTTGGAAGTCCGTTGGCGAATGAGAAAATCAAGACCTTCGGTGAAAAGGTGCTTTCTGCAAGCGCAGGATTGGGCAATCGCTCTGCGCAGGAGATCGTGACCGGTGATATGAAGCTGTACACAGCTGGCGGTAAGTCATTTGCCATTTCCCAGGTTGAAGTCAGTGACCTGAACGAGGTATCCAAACAACTGGAACCCCTTTCCCAGGCGCTAGACAACCTGCGTTTGAGTAAAAGTATCGATTTCGCGATGCTGATGGTCACCGATGTGGTCAGAGGTTCAAGCCGGATCATACTCTCCAACCCGCCGGCGTTACTGAATGATCTGCCTTATATCCCGCAGCCAGACAGCACGCGGCTTGCAGAAGGGGTTGTCTCCAGAAAGAAACAACTTCTTCCGGTTGTTCTGGGTTTGTTAGAGGATTGAGCGATATATTACACAATTATCAAAGGAGCAAAGGGAATTATGTGGGCTAAATATTTCACTGTTGCGAGTTTACCCGAAGCTCTGGAAATCTTCTCCAGGTATCCTGAGGAATCACTCTATGTCGCAGGTGCAACAGACCTTTTCCTTGAAATGGAACGTGGATTGCACAAAGACAAACCGATTCTGATCGATCTTTCCAGGATCACAGGGCTGGATTCGATCACCCAGTCTGAAAATGGGGATATTCACATCGGCGCGCTTGTCTCCCATAATCAGGTCGCCTCGTCTCAATTGCTTAAAACACACGCCAGGTGCCTTGTTGAAGCCTGTTACCAGGTCGGGTCGCCTCAAATTCGCAACCGAGGTACTATCGCTGGCAACCTAGTCACTGCCTCTCCAGCAAATGACACAATTCCTGCCCTGGTTGCGCTTGATGCAGAACTTCACCTGGTCTCACAATCTGGTGAACGGGACGTTAAAGTTAGAGATTTTTACACGGGTGTCAGACGGACAATTCTAAAACAAGGTGAACTTGTCAGGGAGATCATCATCCGTGAGCACAAAAACTCATCAAGCGCGTTCTACAAACTGGCGCTTCGCAACGCGCAAGCCATCTCTCTGGTAAATGCGGCGGTGGTGGCAGAATCGGAGGAAGAGGGCGTTTCAGCTATTCGCATCGCTGTGGGAGCAGTTGCCCCGACCATCGTCCGGTTGATCACGATGGAAAAAGCACTTGCTGGAAAAAACTGGGCTGAGATCGCGGAGTTCGACTTTTCAAGTCGTCTTGAGGAGATCTCCCCAATCGATGACATCCGATCATCCAGTCTATACCGCCGCGAAATGGCATCGCTGGTGGTGAAAAGATGCCTCGAAAGTATTCATGATCCGGAATTGGCTTACTGCCAGGTGCCTGATCAACCCGTCACACTCGAAGGCAGATGGATTGATAAGGATCTTCTCATGGAAACACACCTGATCGACCATGAAAATCCGATCCAGACCACGATCAATGGCAGGAAGTACGAGTTTTTCAACTCTCATCGTAAAAACCTCCTTGATCTCATAAGGGAAGACGCCAAGTTAACCGGCAGCAAGGAAGGCTGCAAGGAAGGCGAATGCGGCGCCTGCACCGTTTACCTTGATGGAAAAGCGGTCATGTCCTGCCTTGTGCCTGCCCCCAGAGCGCACATGGCGCATGTTGAAACCATAGAGGGGATCTCTCCAGCGGAGCATCTCCATCCGGTCCAGGAGGCTTTCATTAGCGCTGGAGCCGTCCAATGCGGGTATTGTACCCCGGGCTTTGTGATGTCGGGGGTCAAACTATTGGAAGAAAAACCTCAACCGGACACGGATGAGATTAAACAGGCGTTTTCCGGGAATCTTTGCCGCTGCACAGGCTATTACAAGATTATCAAGGCCATCGAAATCGCAGCAAATGGAGGAAACCATGGCCAAACATAACATGTTTCGCAAGGAGCTGCCCACAGCCCCAGATAAACTTCCCCTCCACCCGATCTGGCGGGGGATCGGGTGCATCATGGCAGTCGTTTTACCGGTGGTTTCTTTCATTGTTTCAACCCTGTTATTTGAAAACCAGGAGCAATTTAAATGGATGATCGTGCCCCAGGAATTGATGCTGAAAAATAACCCCAAAGACCCGTTATTACTCGCGAAGCTCGTATACGCAGCCATCATTCTCTTCATCATTGCGGCAATTCTCGCGATAATTACTTTTTTCGTCAATAAACTACTGGGTCCGTCAAAATATGGACCCTATGACGTGCCCCCAGAACGAGTCCAAAAACGCTGAAGACATAGAACCATGGAGTAAAACCTATGACTGCGATCGGGAAGAATATTCACAGGGTCGATGCATACGCGAAGGTAACGGGCAAAGCCCAATACCCCGGAGATTTTGTTTTTGACACTCAGTTGTACATGAAGGTACTATTTGCGGGTCGTCCGCACGCCGAAGTAATCGATATTGATACCACCATTGCTGAAAAATTACCCGGGGTGGTCTTGATCCTGACCGCTAAAGATGTCCCCAACAACGAATATGGCTTAGGTTATCCCGACCAGCCGGTGCTCTGCGGGCCAGGATCCAACAAGAAATACGCCAACCGGGTGCGTTTTGTGGGGGACCAGGTCGCGTGTGTGATCGCAGAGAATGTTGAGGCTGCGGAAACCGCCAGAGATTTGATCAAGGTCGCGTATCACGATCTGCCTGTCATCAGCAATCCTTTCGAAGCCCTCGAAACAAAAACGAATTTCTTGCACCCAGAACGGGGCACAAACGAGTTCGTGCACAATAAAATTCGCAAAGGTGATGTTGATAAGGCTTTTCGGCAGGCTGATGTGATCGTTGAGGCTGAATATCGCACACCAGTCCAGGAACACGCATTCTTGCAGCCTGAAGCTGGAGTGGGGTACCTGGATGAAGAAGACAGAATTACTGTAATCGTGGCAGGTCAGTGGACACACGAAGACCAGGAACAAATTGCGCATTCCTTAAACATGGATAAGGAGATGATTCGCGTCATTTATCCGGCAATCGGCGGAGCCTTCGGCGGCCGGGAGGATATGTCGGTTCAGATCATCCTGGCATTGGCGGTGATGCGTTTGAAAGAGAAGGGGATCCGACGACCGGTAAAGATTGTCTGGTCGCGCGAGGAATCGATCATTGGGCACCACAAACGCCACGCGTACTATCTGAAGGCCAGGCTGGGCGCCACGCGGGATGGGAAGTTGGTCGCGTCCCAGGTGGATATCACTGCCGATGGTGGAGCTTACATTTATACATCTCCCAAGGTGCTGGCGAACGCGACACTTATGTGTACCGGTCCGTATGATATTCCTAATGTGCGCGTAGATAGTCGTGCCGTTTACACCAATAACATACCCGGCGGGGCGTTTCGCGGTTTTGGCGGACCGCAGGGCGCGTTTGTCGCGGAATCTCAGATCAATAAATTAGCCGAGATTCTCAAGATGGACCCAGTGGAGATCCGCAAGAAAAACCTGCTGCGTGATGGTGTTGAGATGTCTGTGGGATCACCATTACCAGAGGGCGTCAGCTTGGACAAGGTGGTCGAAACC
>CAYYBP010000010.1:0-7613 GCA_964470275.1 uncultured Anaerolinea sp.
CGAAAAGGGGTCGAGCACCAGGTCGCCGGGGTTGGAGGAAGCCTGGATGATGCGCTCGAGCAGGGCGAGGGGTTTCTGAGTAGGGTAACCCAGGCGTTCGGCTGATTGGGAATTAATTGGTGGAATATCCTCCCACAAGGATTGAAGCAGAGCTCCTTTTGATTCATCGATGTAGAGTTTCAATCGTGGGCGATTGTTAGATGTCCAATGAATCTTTTCCTTGTTTATTAAGTCGTCAATACCAGTTTGATCGTACATCCAATGTCTACCTATAGGCGGATCAACTACACCGCGCGCTCCAAATAATCTTGCAGGACCTTGACCTGCACCTGTTAAATCAAAATCTGCCCACTTTCTACCATTCTCGTCCTTATTTTTAAATCTTTGTAAGTATTCTTCAGAATGTTTTGAATACACGTTGTTCCATATTTTGTTCCGAGTTTTACTAAAGTACAAAATTGAGTCAGTGTTTCTACCGAATCGCTCTGGATCATTGTGGGCACTAGTTCTTTTCCATACCAATTCATTTTGGAAATTCTCAATCCCAAAAATCATATCCAGCAATATC
Source organism: uncultured Anaerolinea sp. (assembly GCA_964470275.1). Classification (GTDB taxonomy): domain Bacteria; phylum Chloroflexota; class Anaerolineae; order Anaerolineales; family Anaerolineaceae; genus UBA6107. The sequence goes on from CAYYBP010000010.1 coordinate 569, forward strand.
TTCAAATAGTGGCTGGCAGTGGGGTCGCAGTGCAGGTAAAGCGAGCCGGTCGGCTTGAGCACGCGGTGCAGCTCCACCAGGCGCGCCGCCATCATCACCAGGTAGGCCATCATCTGGTTGCTGCCGATGAATTCGCGCAGCGCGCCGATCATGCGCGCCACGTCCATCGGCGCGTTTTGCACAATGTCCTGGTAGGTGCGCTCGGCGGTCTCCCCCCAGTGCCACGAGTCGTCAAAGGCGGCTATCTGCGCGTCCGAGGAAATTCCGCTCTCGTCCTTGAAAAGCACGTTGTACGAGCGGTTGCTGTTGAAGGGCGGGTCAAGGTAGATGAGGTCCACCGTCTCATCCTTGATGTGATCCCGCAGGATGTTGAGATTGTCGCCGTAGTAAAGTGTGTTCATGAGCGTGTTTTCCTTAAATTAATTATGCACGAAAATTCGAAAAAGAGGTAACTGAACACACGCACTGCCAATCAGGTCTGCCAATCAGGTCTTGACTTTTCCAAGCGGGTCACTATAGTATATGTATCATTAAAATCATCCGTAAATCCTCAAGGAGGCAGCCGTGTCACCCATTTCAAGAATGCCCCGTTATGATGTCCGAAACGATGGCATCGGTCCATACGTCGTCTTCTACTGTGAAACCTGCGACCGCGAATACCGCTCTCAGCCCGACCTTGGCGGCACCATCAAGCAGGATCTTGGCCGCTCCGCGCTCGGCGGCCTGCTGCGCAAGGTGCCATTGGTTGGCGGCTCCGTGGCGGATAACGTGGTAGGTGAGGACCAGCGCTATACCACCAGCCTTTCCCCCGAAAAGATCGAGGCCGCCTGGCGCAAGGTGCAGGTGAATTTCAGGGAATGCCCCACCTGCCTGCGCATCGTCTGCCTGTCTGATTTTGACACCGTGAGCGGGTACTGCAACGAAGACAGCCCGCGCGCGGCAGAGATCGAAGGATCGAGGGGCGAGCAGGCGGGTGCGGCGTTGAAAGGATTTGCCTCTGCCCTCGGATTGGGCGGCGTCGTGCAGTCGGTGAGCGAGGCGGCTAAGAATGCTGCTTCTGCAAGCCAGAAACTGGCGAAATGTCCCAAAGACGGTACGCTGGCGGCGGCGGGCACCAGGTTTTGCCCGGAATGCGGCACCCCCATGGTTCAACCCGCGGTGGAGAAATGCCCGAAATGTGGCAGCGAAACGATGGGCGCCAAGTTCTGCCCGAACTGCGGCGAGAAGATCGAAAAAGCTCCCGTGGTCACCCACTGCCCGCAGTGCGGCGCGGAGACCAAGGGCGCAAAGTTCTGCCCGGAATGCGGCAACAAACTGACTTAAGTTCCTGGTGATTTTCTTGGGGAATAGAAATAAAGACGCCGCCGAAGCGTCTTTATTTCATTTTGCTGATCAAAAAGTAGTTTTTGAGATTACTGAAAGTTATAAGATAAATTTGGTTTAAAAATGAACTTTCAACTCATTATCCAATCACGAATCATCCCCAGGTTTCCACTCGTAAGGCGTTGAGTACCCCAGGCATCTGAAACCGTTTTTCGCCAGGATGGGTTGGCTATCGGGGCTGGCATCCACCTGCAGGAAGCGGTATCCCCTCTCGCGGGCTTCAAGCGCCCGCGCGACCAGCAGCGAGCGGTAGAGCCCTTGTTTCCGGTATTCTTTCAAAGTGGATCCGCCCCACAGACTGGCGAATGAGGTTGGTTTGAGATAAAAGGTCCAGGCGGCGCTGACCACCCGCCCGCCATCCCAAATAGCAAAGACACTGAGCAGGTCCGGGGTTTCACGCATATCATTCTTTAACCCTTCTCCAACACGCGCAAGGTCTTTCCCCCATACCTCATTCTCCATTTGAATGATCGCATCCACTCCTTCGCTGGTTGTGACCCGGAATACTTTTGTGATATCCATTTGCCAGAAGTCATCCCGCAGGTCACGGATATCCATGACCATCAATGCTCCCGTCTCACCTGGTTTAAACCCGTGGCGGTTTAACCGCTCACCCAGGTCAGCGGGTTGGTCATGGGTGTAAAGTTTCCATTCCAATTCCATCCCGAGCGCCCGGAAATGAGCCATCTGGCTTTCGATTTCGCCATCGGCGACAACGGTGGTCAACCCTGACCACGAGATGAAGCCGCCTCCGTCCAGGCGCCCCTCCTCGGTATAGCGCACAACAGCCGGCAACACCTCGCGCCGCATCCGCGTCCACTCGCACTCGCGGCGCACTTCCCGGTCGAAAATTGCAAGTAATTCGTTATCAGTTAGTCTGGTCATCATATTTATTGTAAAAGGGTTCACGTGCAAGCGTTAATTGATGATTTGCAGGTTGATCCACACGTCGCCGCTTTCAACAACATCCACCTCGCGGGCGGGCGGGAAGGCGCCGACCAGGCTGCACGAAGCGTTCACCGCGCTGCTTTCGCAGCCATAAGCGCCGGCCGCCAGCGTCCAGGTTCCGCGGCTGCCATCGGGCAGGAAGAAGTAGAAACGCCCTTCATTATCGGTGGTGGCGGCGTCCTCATCCGCGGAGTCTCCACCGGGCGGGGTGAGAGACAGAGTGATGTGCGACGCGGGATCGCCGGACGGGGTGTAGACGTGACCCTTGACGATCACGAAGTCATCGGGGGTCACCTCGGGCAGATCATAATAATCCCCAGCCAGTTCGAGCAATTCCAGTTTCATCCATCCATGAACGTCGTCGGCGGTCTTCACATACACCCAGCTCCAGCCGGGCGCGCGCCCCCATGCTTCAACATGGTCATTCTCGTTGTACATCTCGAGGGCGGGATGAAGAAAGCCTGGCCCTTCACGCAGGAATAACCCGTCGAGGGTTACCCGCGCGTCCATCCCATTGAAAGGAGTGGGGCTGACCGCGGCGGTCGGCGCTTCGGTGGGCAGCGCGGCGGTGGGGGTAGGCGTGGCGGGCGGAGCCTGCGGCTCGGTGGTGATCGGCGGCGGGTAGGTGGCGGTGATTGCTGGTTCCTGCGGAAGTAAACCGCCGCATCCGGCGGAAGCGAGCATGATAAATATTATAGCGGCGAGGAGAAGTATCTTTTTCAAGGTTGACCTTTTTCTTGTCTTTCAGGTATGACGTCGGCAGCTGGCACCGTGTTCCCGTTGATTATACGTGAGCACCCGGGAATTGACATAAATGAAAACCGGCATCCCGCGATTCCCTGCAAATTACGAAGAAAAATGATACACATCACTGGACAGCCGGGGCAATCAGTAGTATAGTTCGCCATCGTACTAAAAAATGAGGTAGGTATAGTTTGACTGAACCAGGCGATTCAATTCAACAGTTTCGTGTCCATCTGCAGGAAATGGCAGGCGGCAGAGACACCCGCGGCATCGAGATCGCCCACGACCTCAGGGTGCTGGGCAAACTGTTCGAGCTGGCGGTGGCGCGCGCGCCGGAATACGGCGAGCTTTCAGGTCCGCGGCTGGGCATCCTGCTGCGGCTGCTGCGCGAGGATGAGAAGGGCAACAAAGCCGGTATCAACCCTACCCGTCTCAGCCACTACCAGAGCGTGAATAAGAACACCATAACCGCCCTGCTCAAAGGGCTGGAGGAAAGCGGATGGGTCGAACGTAACCCCGACCCCGCCGACAGGCGCGCCGCCCTGGTGCGCATCACGCCTGCCGGACGCGACCTTGTGCTTTCCACCGCGCCGCTGCGGTTTGAGTACATGAATAGCATCACCTCCTGCCTCGACGATACTGAACGCGATTACCTGCTGGAATTGCTGGCAAGGCTGCGCCAATGCCTGCTATCTTTCACGGATCCAAAACCACCGGATAGCTCCGGATAAACGTCATTTTATTGAGGAGTCATTGATTGAATGTTGCGAATACTTAGATATTTAAAACCCTACACGCTTTTCGTGGCCATCGTGCTGGTGTTGCTTTTCACCCAGGCGATGTCAGAACTGGCGCTACCAAACTACATGTCGGATATTGTGAACGTGGGCATCCAGCAGGGCGGGGTTGAAAACGCGCTGCCACAGGTGATCCGCAAGTCGGAGCTTGATAAGATGTTCCTCTTCATGACACCCGATGAGAAGGCATTTGTCGAGGCTGCCTACACCCGCTTTGATGCCGCCGCATCTGACGCGGCAGCAATCCTCAAGCGCTTCCCGCTGATTGACAGTACTGAGGTCTACCGCCTCAATGATCTCAGCAAAGACCAGGTGGCGCAATTGAACCCGATCACCGGCAAGGCGCTGCTGGCGGTATACACGCTGGAACAGGCGAGCGCCGACCCCCAAAAGGCGGCAGCCCTCAGCCAGCAGACCGGCATGGACCTGACAAAAATTCCAGCCGGAACAGATGTCTTCGCCCTGCTCAAGCAGCTGCCTCCTGCTCAGCTTCAGTCCATCACTGGCGCGGTGAACACGGCTTTTGCCAAAATGGACAGCCGGGTGATCACCCAGGCTGCCAACGCCGCGGTGAAGGCAGAGTACAGCGCGCTTGGCGCGAACCCGCAAAAGACACAAACGAATTACATCCTGAGGGTGGGCGGGATCATGCTATTGCTCACGCTGCTGGTGGTATTCTGCACGATCATCATCAGTTACCTGTCCGCGCGAACCGGCGCGGGCGTGGCGCGCGACCTGCGGCGCGACATCTTCAAGAAGGTGTCTAGCTTTTCCAAGGCTGAGTTTGAGACCTTTTCCACCGCGTCGCTCATCACACGCTCCACCAACGACGTGACCCAGGTGCAGATGATCACCACTATGATGATGCGCATGGTCTTTTTCGCCCCCATCATGGCGATCGGCGCCATCATCCGCGCCGTGCAAACCAGCCCCTCGATGACGTGGATCATCGCGGTGGGAGTGGCGGCGCTGCTGGTGATGGTCGTCGTCCTGTTCACGATCACCCTGCCGCGCTTCAATCTTATGCAAAAACTGGTCGACCGCCTGAACCTGGTGACGCGCGAGAGCCTGTCAGGACTGATGGTCATCCGCGCCTTTAACACCCAGGGTTTTGAACTGGATCGTTTTGACAAAGCCAACGTCGACCTGACGAAGAATTCACTCTTTGTCGGGCGGGTTATGACCATTCTCTTTCCGTTCATGACCCTGGTGATGAGCGGTCTTTCGCTGCTTGTCATCTGGGTGGGCAGCAAGCAGGTGGCAGCCTCCACCATCCAGGTGGGCGACATGATGGCCTTTCTGCAGTACGCCATGCAGGTGGTCTTCTCCTTCCTGATGATCTCGATGATGTTCATCTTCCTGCCGCGCGCCGCCATTTCCGGCCGGCGTATCGACGAAGTGCTGAGGGTTGAACCGGTCATCAAGGATCCGGTGGAGCCCAAATCATTTGATACCAACAGCCGCGGGCTGGTGGAGTTCCGCAACGTCTCCTTCCGCTACCCCAATGCTGAGGAGAACGTGATCTGCAACGTGAATTTCACGGCCAAACCGGGCGAGACCACCGCGATTATCGGTTCCACCGGATCCGGCAAGTCCACGCTCATCAACCTCATCCCGCGCTTTTTTGATGCAACGGAGGGCGCGATTTACGTGGACGGGCGGGATGTGCGCGAGGTAACGCAGGAAGACCTGCGCGAACGCATTGGATTCATCCCGCAGCGCGGTATTCTCTTCACGGGCACCATTGAGAGCAACCTGCGCTTCGGGGATGAAAATGCGAGTGATGAAGAGCTCCAGGCGGCCGCCAGGATCTCCCAGGCTGCCGGTTTCATCGCCGAGATGGATGGAAGAATGGACGCGCCGATCTCGCAGGGCGGCACGAACGTCTCCGGAGGGCAGAAACAGCGGCTGGCGATCGCCAGGGCGCTGGTGAAGAAACCGGCTATCTACATCTTCGATGACGCGCTCTCAGCGCTGGATTTCAAAACAGACGCCGCGCTGCGACAGGCGCTTAAAAAGGAAACAGGAAAAAGCACGATGATCATCGTCACCCAGCGCGTTTCAACCATTAAGAACGCGGAACAAATTGTAGTGCTCGACGAAGGCGAAATGGTCGGCAAAGGCACGCACGAAGAACTGATGCGGAGCTGCGAAACCTACCGCGAGATGGTGTCTTCACAACTCACCGGAGAGGAGCTGTCACGATGAACCAGACCAGCCAAACCTCTCAATCCAGACCAACGCAGCACCGCGGACCGATGGGCGGGGGTCCGCCGGGGATGATGCGCGGCGGTGAAAAAGCGCGCAACTTCAGGGGAACGATGAAAAAGCTGCTGGGGTATCTGACCCCCTACAAGTGGCATTTCCTGGTTGTGTTTATCTTCGCGATCGCCTCAACGGTCTTCAACATCATCGGTCCCAAGATCCTGGGCAAAGCCACCACCAAGCTTTTTGAGGGAGTGATCGCGCAGATAGCTGGAACCGGCACCGGTATTGACTTCACCTACATCGGCAACATCCTGGTAATGCTCGCCGGGCTTTACGTCGCTTCAGCCGCGTTCGGATTCATCCAGGGCTGGATCATGACCGGGGTGGCGATGAAGCTTACATACCGCTTCCGCAGGGAGATCTCTGAAAAGATCAACCGCCTGCCGTTGCGCTACTTTGATTCGACCAGCCAGGGCGAGGTGTTGTCACGGGTAACCAATGATGTGGATACCGTCAGCCAGACCCTCAGCCAGAGCCTGACCCAGATCATCACATCGGTCATCACCATGATCGGTGTGCTGGTGATGATGTTTTCGATCAGCTGGATCATGACGCTGGTTGCGCTGGTAATGCTGCCGCTCGCCGGTCTCTTTATCAGCGTTGTCGTCAAGTATTCGCAAAAATACTTCAAACAACAGCAGGATTACCTGGGGCACGTGAACGGGCATGTAGAAGAAATGTACGGCGGGCATGTTGTTGTCAAGGCGTTCAACGGCGAACAAAAAAGCGTCGAAAAGTTCGACACCATGAACAACACACTCTACTCTTCCGCCTGGAAGTCTCAGTTCATCTCCGGCTTGATGATGCCGATCATGAACTTCGTCGGCAACCTTGGTTATGTGGCGGTCGCCGTGCTCGGGGGAGCGTTGGCCTTCCGCAACCTGATCACGGTCGGGGATATCCAG
>CAYYBP010000010.1:7623-29155 GCA_964470275.1 uncultured Anaerolinea sp.
AACTTTACCCAGCCCATCATCCAGATCGCCAATATTTCAAACGTGCTGCAGCAGACGGCGGCTGCCTCCGAACGCGTGTTTGAATTCCTTGAGGAAGCCGAAGAACCCGCGGACACAGCCGACCCGGTTGCGCCCGGCAGCGTGCAGGGGCATGTGGAATTCAGAAACGTGCACTTTGGTTATAACCCTGAAAAGACCATCATCAACAATTTCTCGGCCGACATCAAACCCGGTCAGAAGATCGCCATCGTCGGACCCACCGGGGCGGGCAAGACCACCATGGTCAAACTGCTCATGCGCTACTATGACATCCAGAGCGGCGCCATCCTGGTGGATGGGCACGATATCCGCGATTTCACCCGCAATGATTTACGCGACATGTTCGGCATGGTGCTGCAGGACGCCTGGTTGTACAACGCCAGCATCATGGAGAACATCCGCTACGGTCAACTCGACGCCAGCGACGATGAGGTTTATTCAGCGGCGCGCACGGCGAACGTGGACCACTTCATCCGCACCCTGCCGGACGGCTACAACATGGTGCTGGATGAAGAGACCTCAAATATCTCACAGGGTCAAAAGCAGTTGTTAACGATTGCGCGCGCCGTGCTCTCACGCCCGAGGATGCTGATCCTTGACGAGGCGACTTCCTCGGTGGATACCCGTACCGAGGTGCTCATCCAAAAGGCGATGGATAACCTGATGATCGGACGGACCTCGTTCATCATCGCTCACCGGCTGTCCACCATCCGCAACGCGGATTGGATCCTGGTGATGAACAACGGGGATATCGTGGAACAGGGGACGCACGAAGAGCTGTTGGGGCGCGATGGTTTTTACGCTTCGATATACAACAGTCAATTCGAAGCAGCAGATCTTTACTAAAACAAACGGGAGCCGCGAGGCTCCCGTTTGTTTAGAGGGTCTATTTCACTTTCTGCCCCAGGTATTGCTTCAATTCCCTTTCGACGTTGTAGGCGTTCTGGATGTTGAATTTGTACTTCTGCCCCGGGGTGATCACTTCCATCGTGTCCGGTGAGTTATCCTCAAAATCCGCGTGGTAGGTGGCGATCTTGGTGACCTGGTTGAGGTCGATGGCAAAATTCTGTGGATTCTCTCTCAGGATCAGGTCTGGAGCGACCGAGAGGTATTTATCGCCGTGGTGGGTGCCCATTTGTGCGCCGATCTGCCCGAAAACCCCCTTGCCCGCCTGTTTGGCCTGTTCGCGCGCCCGGTTCACATCCGCGGATTGCATTTCCTTGGTCTGCCGCGCGAAGATCAACCGGCGGTCGGTCACCACCATGTGGTAAAGGTCAGAGGAAAAGACCCCGGTTTTCTTGGTCACCATGCCGATCACGCACAACACCTTTTCAGAGGAAAGGGGAATGGATGGCGGCGCGATTCCCGCGGCGGGCGGTTGGATTGGTGGCGCGACGGGCGGGAAAGGCTGCCCGGGTGGGGGGATCGCTGGCGTCGCTTGGATCGGCGGTGCGATGGGCGGGAAGGGCTGCCCGGGCGGGGGGATCGCTGGCGTCGCTTGGACTGGAGGCACGATGGGCGGGAAAGGCTGCCCGGGCGGGGGAATCGCTGGCGTCGCTTGGGCCGGCGGTGTGATGGGCAGCGGCGGTGGGATCGGCGCGTTGGCGCTGACAGGCTTTCCGCAGACCGGGCAGAAACGCGCTTCAGGTGTGAGTTGGGTGCCGCAGGATGGGCATGTGACGGGTGTATTCATGGGCATCTCCTTGATAATTCTGTTGATCCGCGAGGATCTACTGGTTAATTATTGCACAGGTCTATCAAAAGACCAACAAAAAAGTTGGAAAGAATATGAAACACTGTCGATTGGAGTGATAGAGCGGAAAGGTGGATAAAAAAAGTGGAGGTTTTGGCCTCCACTTTATGAGCTTACTGGAAACTGATCCCGGTGATCTTCCAGGCCTCGTTGAATTTCTCGAAGATCAGGGTCACCGCGTAATCCTCTCCGTCGAGCTTGGCGGTGCCTTCAAGTGTGGCGGTGTCGTTTTCAATTGAATTGCTGTTGAACTTCCAGCTGTCGAAGTTGCGGATGGCCGCCCATTCTGCCCAGCCAGCCTCTCCGCCGACTTCGGCTTTGACGTCCTCAGAGAGCATCTGGTAGGAGGTGGCGTGGTCGCCAGTCTTCAGCGCCGTCATGAACGCGTCCCCCATGTTCTTAATATCCTTCAACGCTCCGCAGGCAGTCAATGAAAAAATCAATACCAGAGCAATGGCTGTTACCACTACAAGATTCTTTTTCATTCCGTCTCCTTCTTTTGTTTAATTAGGACTAATTATATCTCAATAACCGAAATTCGATTACAGGTCAATGATTTGCTGCGAGGGGTCGCGAGTCTGCTCCCACTCCTGGAATTTTGCCAGGTCGATCTTGACCTGGCGCAAAACGAAGACCAGCACGGCCGCGTCATCGATAAAGCCAGCCAGCGGGATCCAATCCAGGATGAGGTCGATGGGTGAGACGAAGTAAATGATCGCGGCGGTCACCATCACGATCGACGCCCAGGGGATGACCGTGTACTCCCGCCGGATGTAAGCCTGCAGCAGCCGGAAGAAGGCTTTGAGTTCAGACCAGAAATCAGTTTGGAACTGGTGCGAAGCCTGGTTGCGGTTGGCTTTCTTTAAGGCTTCTTCAAGTAATTGCTGGGATTTATCCGGGTCGTGAAGATATTCTTCCGCCCTGGTCTTGTTGCGGTCCACCGCTTCACGTACGCGGTCGTCCGGGGGTGGGGTAACATTCTCAGGCATTATTCAATTTCCTTCAAGTCAAAATGGTCAAGGTATTCGATCGGCCGGAAGGCCACCACGCCAATGCTGGTAAAACTCCCGTGCAGCGGCGTGAACAATTTTTGGGCGGCGCTGATGGCAAGGTGGAAATCGTCATCCGGCAGGTTGATTTCGAGCGTGAGATGGGGCACCCATTTCGCGGGGTCGTAGTAGCGCGAGGATTCGATACCGTTCTTTACCAGGATTTCATGAAACCTGGCATGCGCATCCAAGAGTTCAGCGCTGGGGGCGGGATAAAGAAAAAGGACGTTATCAGGCGTTGGGAAGAACCCGATCGCGCTGAAGTGGACGCTCATGCGCGAAATGGCAGGGGCGAATACCGCGGTGAGACGCAGGATCTCCTGTGGATCTCGGGCAGGGATGACCGCCAGGCTGACATGCGGTTTATCGTTCATCAATCCCAGCACGGGTGTAACACCCGCCTGGTAGATCTTCTCGCGGAATTCGCGGATCTCCTGCTCGGTTCGCGGGTCGAGATAGAGCTCGATTGCCAACCCGGTTGCGATCTTTTTATTCTTGTGATCCAAAAAATCCACCATTCTATCCAGGCAGCCACCATCGGGGAAGACTTCCATGGACAATCTAAATTCTACCATTTATAGGCGCGTTTCACTTTACACCATCGCCCCTATGCTTAATAGATATACGGCGCATTCCCAATCGTGTTTCAAAAAAGACGGTCTTATCCAACCGGTTAAGACCGTCTGCTGATCGTTCTAAATCGTGTTAATGATGGCTGGTTTGCACCTCGTCCATGTAGTCCTTGATGGAAGGCAGCGAAACGAGCCGCTCATAGAAGAAGTTGTTGACAATATTGATCACCATAGCGCGGGCAGCCTCTGCTTCCGCTGTAAGCGTTTCGTGGGCTTCTGGTTGAGAGAGCGCGTCGCGCAGCTTCATCAGGTGTCTGACGATTTCGGTCTCCTGATCACCTTCGAGCGCGTCAATGACCTCGTATATCAGGTTGTCGGTCGACGCCACCAATTGGTCATGCGTGATGGATGAGTCCGGGATGTAGGCATCATCGATAGTGCGGATAAGCGACCAGATCTGGTACAGGATCGTTGCGGGCTCATCGAATAATTCTCGCAGGAACGCGGCTTCTTCGTATTTGCCGGTGAGTCTGAAGATGTTGTACATGCGCTTGGCAACCTTGCCGTAATTCACGTCTTTGGTGAGATACTTGTAGACTTCCCTCTCAAGCGCTGAAACGTAATCTTCAAGTGCGTCCGCGGAAACGTGTTGGGCGAGCTTGGAGAATATGGGCACCGATGCCGCGTCGAGGTACACCTCCTGGAAATACGGGTCGAGGAAGCCGTCGAGCGGGGTGATCTCACCAGCGGTGTCCTCCCAGGTCACATCCAGCATGTTGCTGGCGTTTGCCAGCTGCTTGCGGACGGGGTCCGCGACCACCCAATCGAGTTTGCACCAGCCGGGGTTCTCCCTGACCTCGTCCCAGGCGACCGTAATCTGTTCGCCTTCCTTCGTAAACCCATCGATCTTGCCGGCTTTGACCTGGTCAGGGTGCCAGGAAATGGGCGAGCCCGCTTTGATCTCGCGTCCATTGATGACAATATCCCTCGGGTGTTGGCCAAATTTGATCTCGATCAGCTGGTAGGTTGGTCCTTGCAGAAAATCGAGGGCTTTCTTGCGCATGATCTCCGCCAGGATTTGGCAGGCTTCAGCTCGGGTGGGGGAGATGATGTTAATGCGTTCAAAGTAATCGCAATCGCCGGGGTAGGATTGGATCTTGGATTGCGCTGAAGAACCAGAAAGCGCCAGCGCGGTCTCAACCTTGCCGGGGATGTCTTCGAATTCAACCACCTTTCCAATACGCCTGAAGTATTCCAGGTCCTTGGGGCTGAAGTCGAGCATCGTCATCTTGTGACCAAAGACGCCGCTGCGGGTGTCCACCGAGATCTCGCCGCTCTCCTTGTAAACCGCCATGTTCGTCAGCCATTGCAGGGCTTCTTCCTCTTCGATCTCCACTCCCAGCCTTTTGGCTGATTCCATGATCCGTTTGAGGTCTGACTGTTGACTTTCGGTTTTTTGTGCCATGCTCATCTCCTTTTCAATAATTGACACAATACACTGCTGCAATCAGTATAACAAAAAACAGCCCTGTTGAAATAGGATAATTTGGATAATTTTATTCGGATACCAGGAATTTCGGGTTCAAGCGCAGGATCTTCTGGAAGATCTCGGCCTGGTCCTGCGCATCGCGCAGCGCGTTATGGGTGAGGCGGCGTTCTTCGAGGAAGTGCCGAGATATTGCGCCCATCGACGTTTCTGACCAGTTGACCCCCATCTGACCCATGAAATAGGCTTTGATATCCAGCGCGCTGTGCCCGAAGGGGTTCGCACCCAGGTAGCGGTGAAAATAATCATTGATGAACATCCAGTCAAACGGTGCGTTGAAAGCCACGAATACCGGCAATGATCCGGGCGGTGTCACACCCTTGATCCAGGTTTCAAAGTCAAGCAGCGCCTGGCGGGGTTCGACACCGGTCTGCTGCAGCGTTTTCAGATCAAGCCCGCTGATCGCCATCGCGCCGGGATCGCTATTCTGCCGATCAGGCTGTAATTCAACATAAAAGGTCTCGGCGATATCCCACACCAGGCAGGCGCCGATCGAAAGCATGGCAAATTCGCCGGGGATCGGCCCGGCGGTCTCCACATCCACGCAAATAAACACCTCTTCACTCATACTTATAGATTTCTTTCATTTTCTTTATGGGATTTGGCCGCTTCGGTTGCCTTCAATCAAGCGGGTTTTTGAGGATCACGATGCGGCAGGCGGGGTCACCGCGCAGGACGCAGGTTTCTTCACGCACCTGGTAGGCTTTTCCGAGCCCGGCCCAGCTGGCGAATTCCTGTAAGAACCCGGCAATATAGTCGCAGGTCAGCGCCGGTGCGGCCTGCCCGGCAAGCCGGTTGTCAAGCACGAACTGCCAGGCGTTGGCCTGGTTATCCAGCTTGACCAGGGCGCCATGCTCCGCCTCGAACGAGGTGCAAATGTCTGCAAAACCGGAGGAGATTTTTTTCTTCACCGGGGCAAAACGGAAATCCGCCCCGAACCATCTCCTGGTTAGCTGCTGCTTCAGCCAGTAATAAAAGCCCGCCCTTCCCGCCCGGCGCAGAATTCCGCGCACCGTCAGATCTTGAGGAGTATCCGCGACCTTACCGAGGAAAGCGTCGAGCGCATCCTCGCCAATGATCTCGACCACCCCCATAACCGCGATATCCTTCTCCTGGTGGTTGGTTTCCTTACCCCGCATCATCCACCACGGATGGGTCGACCTCTTCTCCTGGTTGGGGGCTGTCCATCTCTTCAAGGATGTTGTAAAGCAATTCGAGCAGCACGCTCTTTACCGAGTTTTTCTTGCGAGCCACACACGGCAGAATCTTGACCTGCGGGTCGAGCCGCAGCGCCACGCGCATATCCTCGATATCCCAGGCGTCGTACATGTCCTGTTTGTTGGCGGCCACCAGGTAGGGAGTGGGGGCGTAGGCGTGGAAGGTTTCAAGGATGCTGCGGGCTTCGCGGAAGGTTTCGGGTCGGGCGCTGTCGACCATCACGATGAACCCGAGCATGCCCTCCGAAAGGATCTCCCACATGAAATCGAACCGTTTTTGGCCTGGCGTGCCGAACAGGAAAAGCACCAGGTCATCATCCACCGTGATCCGGCCGAAGTCCATGGCCACCGTGGTGGATGGCTTCACCATCTCTGAGGGCGAGGTGATCCTCTTTTCAGTTGAGACAACATCGATCTCGCTCACCGAACGGATGAACTCGGTTTTGCCGGAATTGAATGGCCCGGTAACAACGATCTTGACGGTTTGAGTTTGCATGATGGGGTCCGCCTGCAAGCGTTAGATCGAACGGATGCGTTCGATCAGCCGTTTCACAATAGACCGGTGTTCCTCCTTGTTCTTGATTGGTACGATCTTGCCGGGAAGAGGAACCGGAACACCTCCGGGGCGGATCAATTCCACCAGGCCGGCTTGCAGCAGGGTGTACACAACACGGCGAATTTCGATCTCATCCAGGTGGGTCGCCTGCGCGATCTGCTGGATGGTATTCTTCGGGTTGATAAAGGTGATGACCTTCCATTCGGTGGCGTCGAGGCTGATATTGCGCAGGTCCGTGCCCGGGCGCTCGGCGAACTTCAACGCCATCTCCAGGCTCGGGATCTCTGCCATCAATTCCTCGATCTCGTGCACCTGGCGCGACCCCTCGACGATCAGGTTTTCCAGCTCCATCTGCACGGGGATCTTTTCTTCGGGGGTGAGCTCGCCCGACTCGAACCTGAAGCTGCCTTCGGTCCAGTTGAACAGCTCCTTGAACTTTTCCGCCGCGTCTCCTTTGAGAACGTCCTGTACCTGGTCGAGGGTGGTGTACCCCGCGTTTTCAAGGTAGATGCCGGCTTCCCGGTCCGTGCGGTCTTTCAGGTTGGTGTTGAGGAGGGTCTGCTGGCGGTTTGTGATGAGCTTTTTTCCCGCCAGGATCTTCAAGAGGGAAGGCTTTTCGACGCTGGTTTCAAAGTACGCCAGTTTACCATCCCGAAAGACCGCCCTGGAAGATTCACCGGCGCGCTCCACGTACAACGCTCCAGATTTCTTCGCCAGGTTGATCAGGTGAAGCAACTGGATAAACGAAAAGTCCTTTAAATTTCCCTTGAGTGTCATTCGCCGGCCCTTTTCCTGTCAAACGGGATTGCTAAGATTATACATACAAGATAGGCAAGCGTCAATTTATCGAATGTTGCCTGGATACCTTACAAGTATATCAAGTTTAGTATAATCTTTTTATCTCCACTTGCTGAGCGAGTTATGCCCGGTTTAAAACCAACCCTTCTCAATTATGACCTTGACTTCCTGGAACGTATCGCCAGGCGCTGGGGTGTTTCCATCAGTCAGCGCGACGTAGAGAGTGCCAGGGCGGACCTTTACACCCGGCTGCAGGAGAAGGGGCTGCTTTACACGCTGCTTGACACCCTTTCCCCCGAAGCCAGGCAGGCTTTTAACCAGCTTTCATCCATAGGCGGCCGGCAAACCTGGGCGGAGTTCTCGCGGGTCAACGGGGAGATCCGTGTGTTTGGTCCCGCCCGCCGCGCGCGCGAGGAACCTGATCTCAACCCTGTTTCGGTCTCGGAAGTCCTGTGGTATGCCGGATTGATCGGCAGGGCGTTCTTGAAAACAGGCTCAGAACCGGTTGAATTTGCCTATATTCCGGATGAGTTTCTTGAATCAGTCACGCCGGCGTCCAGCCAGCCGGCAGCCGCCGCGCTGCGCCCGGCTGTCAACCAGGAGCCGCGCCATATCGTGCTGGCAGACACCTTGCTGCTGGACCTGGTCACAGACCTGTTGGCCACTCTGCGCATGCGACGCGCCCCAACCGCCCTGGCAGCCGCTGGCGGCGGGATCCCCGTGGAATTCCTCAGCCCGCTGCTTTTATCCGTCGAGCTGGTCGACGAAACATGGCAGCCGGACCCCGAGAAACTGAAAGCGTTTTTCGCGCTTGACCGCGACCAGGCGCTGGCGCACCTGTTCAACGGCTGGCTCGATTCGACAGGCATCAATGAATTGCGCATGCTGCCCGGTTTGGTCTTTGAGGGCAATTGGCGAAACGACCCGCGTCTTCCGCGCCGGCTGCTCACCGGGTTGCTAGCTGACCTTGACCCGGGCACCTGGTGGAGCCTTTCCTCTCTGCTCGCGATGATTAAGGCGCACACACCCGATTTTCAACGCCCGGCCGGGGACTATGACTCGTGGTTCATTCGCGACGCGGCGACCAACGGGTACCTGCGCGGTTTCGCGCATTGGGAGCAGGTGGAAGGGGCATTGATCTACTTCCTGGTCACCGGACCGCTGCATTGGCTTGGCATCATCGACCTGGCACGCGGCAGCGCGGATGGCAGGTTCACCGCCTTCCGCCTGGTGGAAAAGACCGCGGCCCTGCTCTCGGGTGGAACCCCCGCCACGGGTTTGTCTGAAAACCACACCCTGCGCATCAAGGATGTCACCCACATCTTCATCCCACCACAAACCCCGCGCGCGCTGCGCTACCAGGTGGCGAGGTGCTGTGAATTGGTCTCGATCCAGCGCGGCGAAAGCCACTACCTGCTGACGCCGGGATCGTTGAACGCCGCGTCTGAGCAGGGATTGAAAGTCGCCAACCTGCTGCAGCTGATCCAGAAGGAGTACAGCACCAGCGTTCCGCCCGAAACCCGACGGATGGTCGACCGTTGGAACCGCAGCGGACCGGAGGCGGCTTTGCACACGGAGCGGCTGCTGCGCTTCAAAGACGCCCGGACCTGTAGTGAATTTCTGGGCGCCAAGTCTGCTGCTGGCTTAACCATCGAGGTCTTAAACCCCACAACGCTCCTCTTGCAGCTCAAACAGCAGGAGACGATCGTGAAAATATTGAACGAGATGGGCATCCTCGTGGAACAAGCCGCGGATGTATAATTTGAACTGGGCGTGTAATTCCGCCTGAAAAATTCCCTGAAGAGGTGATCATGAGCACTCGCTTGAACTGGGTCGATGATGAACTGGAAGCGCTCCGCAGCGCCGGTCTGTACAACAACATCCGCACGCTGGGGTCTGCCCAGGGAGCCTGGCTGGTGGTGGATGGAAAGAAGGTGTTGAATTTCTGCTCGAACAACTACCTGGGGCTGGCGAACCATCCTAAGCTGGTTGAGGCTGCCGGAAACGCGCTGAGAAAATACGGGGTGGGACCCGGCGCGGTGCGCTCGATCGCCGGCACGATGGAAATCCACACCGAACTGGAGCGCAGGCTGGCTAAGTTCAAAGGCGTCGAAGCCGCTCTCACGCTGCAGTCGGGCTTTTCCGCCAATACGGCTGTCATCCCGGTGCTGGTGGGGAAGGAAGACGTGATCATCTCTGACGAGTTGAATCACGCCAGCATCATCGATGGCTGCCGCCTCTCAGGCGCCAGGATCGAGCGGTACGCCCACGCCAACGTTGTGGACCTGGAGCGGGTGATCAAAGAGAACGCCGGCACCTACCGCCGCGCGTTGGTGATCACCGACGGCGTCTTCAGCATGGACGGTGACCTGGCGCCGCTGGACAGAATCTACGAGGTCACCAGCCGCCACGACGTCATGTTGATGGTGGACGACGCGCACGGTGAGGGCGTGGTCGGACGCGGCGGGCGCGGGATCGTGGATCATTTTGGGCTGCATGGCAAGGTGGATATTGAAGTCGGGACCTTATCCAAGGCTTTTGGGGTGGTCGGCGGCATCGTCGCGGGTAACGCGCGCATCATCGAATGGCTGCGCCAACGCGGGCGCCCCTTCCTCTTTTCTTCCGCCACACCTCCGGCTGACGTGGCCGCCTGCATCGCGGCGGTTGACCTGCTGGAAAATTCAACCGAACTGGTTGACCGGTTATGGGACAACGCGAAGTACTTCAAAGCAAAACTGCAGCAGATGGGGCTCGACATCGGCAAGAGCGTCACCCCCATCACCCCGGTCATGCTCGGTGAAGCCGCCCTGGCGCACCAGTTCAGCCGTGAATTGTTCAACGAGAGCGTGTTCGCGATGGCGCTGGGCTTTCCAACCGTTCCGCAGGGCAAAGCGCGCATCCGGGTGATGATCTCAGCTGCCCACTCGCGCGAGGATCTTGACCAGGGTCTGGCGGCTTTCGAAAAAACCGCCAAAAAACTGGGCGTGATCTGACAAAAAGCGCTGGATTATCTCCAGCGCCCTATTTCTCAAACATTCGCCGCCGCTTCCAGTTGACCAGGGGAGCGGCGAGTTTTCTTACCAGGTACTTGAGCACGATCGGTGAAAGCGCTTTGCCCCCATCGCGGTAGTGCACGCGCAGCATCTCCGGCCAGCAGCGGTCATCCGCCGCGACAGTTTTACCAGCCGAGTGCAGCCTGAAGTTCGCCCACACACGACCGGGGAGGTACTGCAGCCGGGTCACCGCGGCCAGCCGCACCCACAGGTCGTAATCCATGGCGAAGTAAAAGGTGGGGTCGAGCGGACCCACCTTACGCCAGTGTTCTGCCCTGAAGAACGATGCAGGCTGGGGGATGTGCACGTACCCGCGCCGCAGGCGCTGAAGGTCGGTCTGGGCAGCCGGGAACCGGCCGATGACGCGGTTATTTTCATCGATGAAGTCGAGGTCAGCGTAGACCATCCCGGTATCCGGGTGGGCTGTAAGGTAATCCACGGCTTCGCTGATGGCGCCCGGGTTGTAGGTATCGTCTGAATTCAGCCAGGCGAGGACGCTGCCATGGGCGGCGGCGAAGCCCTTGTTCAGTGCATCTGTCTGACCCAGATCCTTTTCCGATACCCAGTAGGCGAGCCGGTCCGCGTATTTGCGGATAATCTCCAGGCTGCCATCCGTCGAACCGCCGTCAATCAGGATGTACTCTATGTTCCCGTAGTCCTGGTCGAGCACTGACCGGATCGTATCTTCCAGGAAGATGGATTGATTAAATGAAGGAGTGACAATAGAAACGAGCGGTTTCCCGGTCATCATTTGCTGCCCGTCGTCAGGGGTCGGAGCAAGTCGAACAGGTAGAAACCATCGCCCTGCTGGTAAGGGTAGTTGGCGAACAGGTATTCATACAGGTTCTGCTGCGATTCGAAATCTGGCAGGAGCGTCACCAGGAAATACTGCTTGCCTTCCGTCACCGTCTTGAAAAGGGTCTCAAATTCCGGGTCGGTTGAACCGATCAATTCCTTCACGGTCAGGTCGCCCTGGGTCGGCCAAAGGTCGGGCTGAATGAAGCCCCAATAATTCAGACGGTAACCATAGTCATGCGTCAGCGCGATCACCGAGGAGCGATGACCGATCAGCTCGCCCAGGTCCTTCCAGTATTTGGCTTCATGGCGGTAGCTGCTGCCGATCATGTCGCCGCGCGCCTTCATCACGCACAACCCCACCGAGAACAGGAACAATCCCATCACCAGCACGCGGGAAAGCCAGCGTAGCGGCCGCTTCTCCAGTTGTTCGAAGATCACGCTTACGACCGCGCCGAAGCCCAGTGCGATGATGGGGATGAGCGGCAGATGATAATAATCATGCGTGTAGATGTGATAAGCGAACATGAACCCGTAAAGGATGTACCCCAGCCACATGCAGAAGAAAATGATCCGGTACAGCCTGTCCTTGATGAAGAAAAATCCCAGCAGCGCGATGATGATCGGGTAAAAGCCGACCACGAACTTGGCCATCATCAGCCACTTGAGGTACCACTTCGGGTCGCTGAAAAGCGCCGGCACCCATCTGACCCCGAGCAGCGCGCCCGCGTTGCCTCCCAGCGTCGCGCTGGCCACGTAGAAGATCAGCGGGGGGAGGATGGAAAGGGCAGCCACCAGGTAGACATGCCAGTTGCGGATCGAGCTCTTGAGTCCTTTTGCCAGCACAATGCCCACCAGCGTGATCCCCACAAAGAAGACCGCCGGCATCTTGATCAATATGGCAATACCGGTGAACACTCCCGTCAGGATCGCCAGCCTGAGGGTGTCCTTTTTAGCCCATTCAAATTGAAAATACAGCGACCAGAGGATGAACATCACCATCAGCGGGTCAGGTTGAAAACTGCGGCTGGCGAGAATGCCGAAGGGATTGAACAGGTACAACGCCAGCGCCGCGTAAGCCCCGTTGAGCGTGGTCACTTTTTTGACGAGCAAAAAGAGTGGGATGCCGCCGATCACCCAGAACAGGATGGAATACAGCTTGGCGAAGAGCATGTTCTCCCCGCCGGCCAGCCGGTACGTGAAAGCCACCAGGTACTCAAGGATCGGGGGTTCAATTTGAGGTTCATTCCGGCCGGTTTCTATGCCGAACGCGCGAATTTCCTCGGGCAACGCGCGCGTGGCGGGCGTGTCCATCTCGTAATAATACCCGCGCGCCATGATGTAGGAATGCAGCTGCCGGGTGGTGGCGAAATCCAGCGGCAGGTCAGTCAGGTCGATCAGGCGCACCCCCACACCCGCCAGCAGGAACAGCACCAGCAGGAGGATGACCACGAACCGGGTTGGTTTGAGGAACAGCGCGGTCTGGTTTGTTTCAGTTTCAGCCATCAATCACCTCGGCTCCCGGGCTTACCAGCTGTGGAGAGTCTCTTTTTGCGGTTATCCAGGTAGTTCTGTTTCAATTTCTCAAGCCCCAGCGGGGCGAGGGCGGCAAAAAGGATGCGGTACCAATCCTGTGACGCAGCCGCCGGATGCAGCGCTAGGCTGCGGCGGTAGGCTTTGAGCGCGGCGCGGTAATCGCCGGCATCGAACAGGTAGAAGGCGTTCAGGCGCTCAGCCCCGGCGCGGATGCGTTTTTCATTATGGGCAAAAAGCGCGGCAAGGTCAGGCTGCGTTTCCATCCACTGTACGATGCGCTCGGCTTCCTTGCCAAATTCTGCCGCCAGCGCCATGTTCTTGCTGCCCGGGTGATAATGAGCGCCTGCCCAGGTCTGCGGTACGTGCTGCATCCCGCCTTTCATCGCCAGCCGCAGCCATAGCTGGTGGTCGAGCAGCAGGTGATAAGTGGGATCGAGCAGTCCCGCCTTTTCCAGCGCCGCCCGGCGCATGAAGACCGCTGGCTGACCGATGATCTTAATTTCCATCAGGTTCTTGAGCCCCCAGTCCCCATAGCGCAGCAGGTTGGTGGTCTCCCCCGCCTGGTTCACCACCTCGACATCACCGTAAACGAAGCCGGCTTCAGGGTGCTGCTGCAGCGCGCGCACCGCATTTGCGATCGCGCCCGGCTGGTAAAAATCATCCGAGTTGAGCCAGGCGACCACCTCGCCCGCAGCCCGGGCCAGCCCCTTGTTGATCGCCTCGGCCTGGCCGTTGTCCTTCTCTGATACCCACCATGCCAGCCGCGGGACGAATTTCTGGATGATCTCCACGCTGCCGTCAGTGGAAGCACCGTCGACCACCATGTACTCGATGCGCGGGTACTCCTGCTCGAGAACCGACCGGATGGTCTTCTCCAGGAAGGCGGCCTGGTTATAGGATGGGGTAACAACGGATACCAGCGGAAGATCGTTCATCACAGTATGGAGTTGAAATCCACCTTCGGGAACACGGTCAGTTTTCCGCCCACGGTCGCGTCAAGGATCTCCCGCCCGTCCGCCTGGTATGCCCGCCAGGCCATCTCATACGCGATTTCTGATGTCTGCAGGTCCGGCAGCTGCCAGCGGAAGCCCTTGCCGAAGTACCCCGGGTGGAAGTGGTTGGGATCGTCGCCGGTTGAAACCACGGTGGTGTTGGGGGTGCCCTGGGTGGTGAAGTTATGATCCACGCCGATCAGGATGGCCTGCCTGAAACCCAGGAAATACGCCAGCTGCATGGCGACGAACGTGACAGTCGCGCCTTCCCATAACCTGCCGGTGGCGTCTCCGTTGAAGCGCGGCAGAATATAAGAGGTGTGGAGGTAGTGCAGGTTTTCCGCCGGCTGAATATGTTTGCGCCCGCGCCATGAGACGAATGTGGGGATCGGAAGCTTCCTCAGATCTTCAGCGCACTGCTCGATCACCAGGTCGTTGACCGTCAGCAGGATCGAGGTGGTGAAGCCGAGATCATCAAATGCCATATAGAAGCGGTTCATCCCGATGGTGAAGACATTCTTCAGCCTGCTGAGGTTGGTCTTTTTCAGGCTCGGTCCGTTGCCGATGATCACGCAGCGTTCACCCTGGTGGGTATCCTGTAACGCCCGCAGTTTGCGGATGGAATCCACCCGCCACGGATGGAACCTGGCAACCGGCCATTCAGACGCGGCCGTCACTTGGTCGCGGGCGCCGCGGTACAGGTCCAGTATGGGCGCGGGGAGGAGTTGCTTTACCCGGCTGCGCAAGTGATCTACTCCGTGCTCAATCTTGCGGTGGCGCCGCCGTCAACGATCAGCGCCTGCCCGGTCATGAAGGATGACGTGCTGCCATCCGCCAGGAAGTACACCGCCTGGGCGATCTCGGCCGGGGTGCCGATGCGTCCATTAACGGTCTTGCGCGCCAGGTTGTCGAGGCGCTCGCTGACCGTCGGACCGGATAAATGACCGCGGTCGAGACCGCTGCGCAGCATGGGGGTATCCACCGCCCCCGGCAGCACCGCGTTGACGCGGATGTTATGGGCAGCGAACTCGATCGCCATCGCACGGGTGAGCGCCAGGATGCCGCCCTTGCTCGCGGCGTACGCGGCGATATTTGTCGAGGTTTGCACGGCGTGCACCGAGGAGACATTCACGATTGCGCTGTCTCCGGCGCGGGACAGCAGATCGAAGAAATACTTGGCATTCAGGAAGGTCGGCCGCAGATTGGTGGCGATGACCATGTCCCACTCTTCAACCGAGGTATCCACCAGGGGTTTGGATACCTGCAGCGCCGCGTTGTTGACAAGCGCTTTCAGGCTGGAGGTGAAGGCCGCGACTTTCTCGTGGATCGCAGGGAACTGGTCCGCCTGCGCGATATCCGCGCGGATGAACAAGCCGCCTGCCGGAAAGCCGTCCCCAAACTCGTTCTTATCGACGCCGATCACACGCCAGCCTTTTTCGGCGAACAGCGCCACGCACGCCCTGCCGATCCCGCCGGCGCTGCCGGTGATCAAAACAGTTGGATCCTGTTTGCTCATGCTCAATCCTTTCTATACCCGCGCTTTCCAGTCGTCCAGGTCAGCGGGGTCGATCGACAGCCCAACCAGCAGGTTGCGGATCGTGTTCCAGTGCACGTTTTCCCAGGCTTTCGGGCTTGAGTTCGAGTTGTGCGGCGCCAGCAGGACGTTATCCATTTTCAGCAGTGCAGAGCCGGCCGGAATGGGTTCGTCTTCGAACACATCGAGCGCGGCGCCAGCGAGCTTCTTCTGCTGCAGTGCTTCCACCAGGTCTTTCTCATCCACGATCGGACCGCGGGCTGTGTTGATCAAAATAGCGCCCGGTTTTACCAGGGCGAGCCGGTCACGGTTCATGAGATGCAGCGAGGTCGGGTTGAGGTCGCAGTTCACGCTGATGAAATCCGACCTGCCGAGCAGTTCCTCCAGCGAAACGCTGGCAACGTTGAATTGTGACAGGAACTCAGCCGGGATGGGAACAATGTCATTGCCCAGCAGGGTCATACCGAAGCCCGCGGCGCGCCGCAGCACGGCTTTACCGATGTTCCCCACCCCGATAACGCCCAGGGTGCATTCGTTTAGCGCCCGCCCGGGGATCTTCATCCACTCGCCGGACTTGATGGCGCGGTCCATCCATGGCAGGTTGCGGGCGAAGGCCAGGATGTAGCCCATCACGCTGTCCGCGACCGGCTGCGTAAAGGCGTTCGGGGTGTTCATCAATCTCACCCCCAGCCGTTCGCAGGCTGCGCGGTCGATCGAATCTGTGCCGGTGCCCCACTTGGAGACGACCTTCAAGCGCGGCACGCATTGCTCCAGCACGTGGGTGGTGTAGCGGTCGTCACCGCAGATGGTGCCGTCGAACCTGCCGGCGTAAGACAGCAGGTCGATCTCCTCCATACGCTCATTGACGTGCGGGGTGATCAACTCCAAACCGTAATGGTCAAATACCGGTTTGAAGCGCTGTAAAAAGGGCAGCATGTATGGCGCGGTTAATAAGACGACGGGCATGATTTTAACCTTTACCTCGAGTTGTGAATATTATAACCTTCCGCGCAGGGATATGCGCCGGCTTAACGGCTTTTTGGCAGGTAGCGGTAAAGCACGAACCTGTCCTGCAGTTCGATCGCCATGATGCGCTTGAGCCGGTTGTGAAAGATTCCCTGGTAGGGGTTGGAGTCCAGCAGCATGTAGTAGTTGCCGAAAACGTAATCCAGTCCCATGCGGTCGAGAAATTCGGCCGCTTTACCGGCTTTCAGGGCGTTGAAGTACTCGACGCTGTTGATCAACCCGTCGAGGTTGACGACCGTGCGGTTGCGTACGAAGTAGGCTGTCATCCCTCCGCCGGTCATGCCGATCAGCGATCCTTCCTCGGTGTATTCCTCGAGTGCCAGAGCCTGCGCCAGGTATCGGGTTTCCATTTCAGGCGCGACTGTCAGCGGGAACTGCCGCACCAGGTAGCGCGTGTGCATCAGAAAGACCACGACCGTCATCAGTACCAGAAGGATGCGGGTTAACACCCCGGAACGGGTCCACTGCCCAAGCTTTTCAAACAGGCGCGAGGCGAACAAGGCGCCAAGCATCACCAGCACCAGGGCTTCCGCCACCCAGTACCAGCTGCGGGTGTGCCCATACCCCCTGGCGGCGTAATAACTGATCTGCAGAAAACAGCCAATGATCAGGGCGGGCACGAGCAGGTTGAAGGATTTGCGGGCGAGGTAACCGTTCTTGCGCGACAGCAGCAGGACGAGGGCGGCAAAGATGATGAACATGAGCACCAGGAAGAGGACAATGGGCAGGTCATTGGAATCGCGTGTAAACAGGTTGCGCAGGAAGACCGCGATATCTGCCACCAGGGTGGTTAGCAGCGACCACGGGCTGTTGCCGCTGCCGGGGTTTAACCCCAATAGACCGACGAGGGTCTCGTTCTGCATGTAGACCGTGTTGGTTAGCGAGCCCCACCAGGTTTTCACCTGCCCGCTGATGGGGGAGAAGGTGCCGAAGATGAGCTTGTTGGCAAGCATGTACGCGCCGATGAGCAAGACGACCGGCAGGCTAAAAAGCCCGCCATCGCGCAGCAGCTGTTTCAGGTTGCCTTTCATCCAGCTGGAAAATGTTTTCCAGGCGGGCTGCGCCGGGCTTGTATCCCGGGTTTTGCGCAATACACGGTGGAGGGTGATGAAGAGCGCCGCATACAACAGGTCCAGCAGAATGAGAGAACGCGCAACCAGCAGGTTGAAGCCGATCGCCTGAAGCAGGAGCAGCACACCGTATTCCAGCAGCCCGATGAGGAGGAACGCCACGGCAAGCCGCACAATGAAGACGCCTCTGCGCATATTCCGTACCGGTGAGTAGAACCCCAGCAGGAACAGGATGAGCGGTTTGATCACCAGGCCGGTGAGCAGGAGCGGGTAGATGGAATAGTTGTTCCACACGGTTGGCGCAGTGCCGAAACGCGTGACCCAGGCGAAAACGGCTGCCAGCAGCATCAGCACAAGATCGACCACCAGAACCCGCGGGATGCGCGTGATCCTGAACACCACGAACACCCCAATGGCGGCGACGATGAACACAGTGTCAAGCCGGCTGAGGATGGTCAGCGCGCCAAGCAGCCCGAGCAGCAACAGGCTCACCGGGCGGCGGTCGTTTGCCTGCATGATTTCAACGCTTTTCGACAGCAGCCATACGATCAAAAGCGCGCTCAGGGCGGATTCCATGCCGTGGACAATGTGGTCATGGTAGATGGACGGCAGCAGCATCCAAACCGAAGCGCCCAGCACCGCCGCCGCCGGATGGAGGTATTTGCGCAGCAGCCGGAAAAGCAGCACGCCGGTGGCGCCGTTCAGCAGGCCGCTGATAATGATCAGGATCCGTAGCGGCAGAAGCAGGTGAAAACGCGAGAGCCAGAAAACCCCCAGGCAGACGACCATCCACAGGGGGTGAAACCCGTTGCTCAGGTTCACCTGGTCAAAGGTGAAGCCGTGACCGGCGAGCACATTTTGCGCGACCTTGTAGTAGTAAAACGCGTCATCCGCGCGATACCAGTTGACCATGCTGTTCGCCGGGGTCATGGCCGCGTACAGGCTGCCGGCGATACCCAGCAGGAACAGGCCGATCTGGCCGACCAGGGCGAGCGGGATTGCCTTTTTCACTTTTAGGAGCGCCTGGCCTTGATCATCAGGTCTACGAGCGTGAAATCAAATTCCTCATCGATGTCCAGGGCTTCATCCGGGTCGATCTCGAAGAGAATGGGAGTGTCCCCGATACGCGTGCCGTTTTTCCGCAGGGAATCCGCTGAAAAAAGGTAGATGCAGGAGTTCTCCTCGTACACGGGCGGCAGGTCCTGGGTCTGGATGAGCACCCGCGGGTCGTGATTGAGGGCTTTTCCGCGCGCGTCGTAAAGCCTGGTTTGCAGGCGCGTGACTGAGAAGAGCGAGTCATTGGCGGGGTAAGCACCGAGGAACGCCCGGATGGCGCATGAGATGGTTTCCGCTTTCAGCAGCGGGTTGGTGGAATGGGTCTGCAGGTAAAAATCCGCCTTCACCTGGCTGATATCATGCAGCAGGATGGTGTTCATCGAGACATCATCCGCCCTTAAATGCCCGGGGCGGTCGATGACCTTCACGGTCGGGAAGGCAGCGTTCAGCCCGGAGATGATCTCGGAGCTGTCGGTATCCACAACAATGCTGTTGAGTTCAGGCACATCCAGCAGGGTCTTGATAATGTGATGGTAAAGCGGTTTTCCATCCAGGAGGCGCATATTCTTGCCGGGGACGCGCTGAGAATGATGCCGCATCGGCACCAGGGCTGCGACCGTTGGTTGGTGTTTGTGTTCAGTCATTGCTCCTCCAATTGAGCATGCCGCTACCCGCCAGTGATGACGGACATCAGGTGGATGACCTCGCCGTCTTTGGGTTTCGATTCCATCACCATCGCGGGCGTCGCAAGGTCACCATCAATAATAAACATGTTCGAACTCAGGAAGGTTTCACGGTCTTCTGCAATCAGCAATCCAAGAAAATCCGGGTAGCGGGCGGCGAGCTGCCGCACGATATCGCGGTATGTGGCATCCTCAGGCAGTTCCAGCTTGAGCTGATCAGTTCCGGCGATCGATCTGGCGAGGGTGGTGAAAACCACCGTTACAGTCGGCATTTCAACTCCTTGTTTTCCATTTGTATTGGTGCTAATTATACTTAATCGGCTCTACATCCCGCCGGTGAACCGGTTTCGCGCCGGCGTGGGCTTTATGCGGATAATAGAAAGCCTGCTTCAGCTTCCAGGTGAGCGGACCGGATTGGCGGTAGCCCTGGTAGGTGCCGTAGAATTGCCGCCAGCGGAAGCTGATGATCTTGAACCAGTATTTATCGATCACGTTCAACTGGTGCGCTTCACGCCAGTCGCTGCGCACGTTTTGCGTGAGAAGGCGCATGAGGTCGCGCCGGCTAAAACTCTCGTGCGGATAAATGCGCTTGAATGCCATCGCTTCGCGTTTGTAGCGGTTGTAGATCCCGGAAAGCGATTCATTGTGAACGTGGATGATCTCGGCGAGCGCGCTGTAAGCGATGCTGTGCCCCTGCTCCTGCGCCCATTTTCCCCATTCAAGGTCTTCCAGGCCCGGCAAGGTTTCGTCGTAGGGGTGCTTCTGCCACAGGCTCTTGCGAATGGCGGCGTTGGCGTTGTTGCAGAACGGGTGATCCTGCCGGGAGACGGATACATCCGCGTACCAGTGAAGGAAGATCTGCTGTTCCGAAAAATGACTGCCGGGCGCGCCGCGCTGTTTGCCATAGGTCAGGGCGGTATCGTCTGAGGAGAAGGGTTCAAGCAGTTTTCCCAGCCAGTCCGGGTACACCGGGTACACATGGGCGCTGGCCATCACGATCAGCGGCGCGCGGGCGGCCGAGATGCCCAGGTTGAGCGCTCGGCCAAAGGTGAATTCCTGCGGCTCTATAGCGATGATCTTCACCGGGTACTTTTCGGCGATCTGCCTGGTGCGATCGGTTGAACCGGAATCGACCAGGATGATCTCCCGATCGGTCACTGTCTGCTCAAGGATGCCCTTCAGCAGGCGCCCGATGTGGGCTTCTTCGTTATACGCGCGGATGATGATGGAACACACCGGTTGGTTCATGGGGCGGCGGTAAAACCTCCCTGGTTGAGGATACCATCCAGCACGATCTGCATGGTTGGTGAGTTTTCAGGTCTCAGCTGGCTGGCCTGGATTTTCCGGAGTTGAACGTAGCCTTTCCATACCCCGTCCTCCTCGAGAAAATCCTGGAACTCGAGCGAGGTGACGAACAGCTGGTAGTACAGAAAACGGCGCGCGTCGCGCTTGAAGATGGCCGGAGTCTCAATATGCGGGGTTGACAGGAATTGGTCCAGCAGCGCCTGGAACTGATGAAGATTTTGCGGCAGGTAGGCGGTCTCAAGCTGGGTGAAGCGCGCCTTTCCGCCGGCGAGCACCGGTTTGCCCATCAGCGCGGCTTCCAGCCCGATCGTAGAATTGTAGACCATTACCAGGTGCGCCTGCTGGATCAATTCGTAAGAGCTGACGTATTCGTTCGCGTCGAAAAAAACCACGTTGGGCAGATTCTCAACACCGTTTTGCTTCACCCAATCCGCCACAGATTCACGGCTCTCTTTGCCGGGGCGGCATTCATCGGGATGGGCGCGGATGACAAACAAGGTCTCCGGGTGGTGTGCTGCGGCACAGCGCACATGCTCGAGCCAGGCAAACATATCGCTGAAGATCGTGTTGGCGTGCACCTGGCTTGTGTCAAAAATGACGTTGGTGAAAACCGGTACGATGTGTTTGAACCGGCGCGCTTTCTCGGTAAACTCGGGGCTCAACCGCTGCATCTCCGGCCAGAAGCGAATACCCGCCATGGTGAAGTCACCGCTCAGGCGCGCGTTGAGGTACGCATCCAGCTTCTGTTCCATTTCCGGGGTGAGTTCAAAATCCGCCGGGATATGCATGGGGTAAGCAGTCGCCTGCCCGTCGGTGAAGAAGGCGGTCATCGGGCGCAGCCCCACCTCGTGGGTGATCACGCGCACGCCGGCTTCGACGCAGGCGTGCCGGACCGCGGCTTCGGGAAAGAACATCCCGTTGAATAGAACCACCGCCTGCGGGTTGACATCCT
>CAYYBP010000010.1:29165-33441 GCA_964470275.1 uncultured Anaerolinea sp.
GAGGAGTAGCTTTGCCTGGCGGTACACATTCCACGCAGAAAGAATGTAAGCGTGAAAGAACGCGCGGGTGGATCCGTCATCCGCCAGTGTGTGCCGCCTCAGCATCCAGCGCAGCGAGTTGAGCGCGAACGCGCCAAGCGGAACCCCCTGGTGTTCTACAGCTTGTAATTGCGTAACGGATAGGTCAGCAATTTGCTCATTGAGAGCATGGTCTTCTTCGTATTCAAACCAACGGGTTGGCAGGTTGGTGAATACTGCGCGGCTCTGGCGCACGCAGGCTTCACATGGCGGCGTGGTTTCAAATTGGTCACGGTTGCTTCCCAGCACGCAGCGTGTCATCCCCCGCTTGCAGGCGAATAGGATGACCGGCACTCCCTGCGTTCGCACACCAAGCGCGCTTAACAGGGAGAACGCGGCGTTCAGGCTCATCGCCTGCAGGCGCGTGGACGCGTTAAAGAACACCACCGGTCGCAGGTCTGACGACAAAGGGGTGCTCTCAACCACCCCGGCGGTCAGCTTTTGCCAGCGGCGGTTTGCCCGGTGATGGGTGATGCGCTGGGCAACCGCTTGCCTGAGCCGGACATGCGCAGATTTCAATCCAGGATTCGCCTTAGTTTTCTCAACGACGGCAGTTCACTGTCGTAAACTTTTTTCTCGCCGTCGCCCACGGCCATTTCGGTCACACGGATGTACTTGACGAGCCGTTCGAATCCGCCAGGTTCAACCGACGCGGCCTGGTCTGAGCCCCACAGCGCCCGGTCAAGCGTGATGTGGCGTTCCACCAGGCAGGCGCCCATGGCGACCGCCACGGCAGACGTGACCAGCCCGACTTCGTGCCCCGAGTAACCGATCGGGCAGCTGAACAGGTTGCGCAGGGTCTGGATCATCTTCAGGTTCAGTTCGTTGGGGTCGCACGGGTAGGCGCTGGTGGCGTGAGTGATGATGAGGTTCTCCTCGCCGATGAGCATGACGGCTTCCTTGATCTGCTCCTGGGTCGACATACCGGTGGAGAGGATCAGCGGGCGCCCGGTTTTCCGCAGGTGGCGCAGCAGGCTGAAATCGGTCAGCGAGGCAGAGGGGATCTTGTAGCAGATGGGCTGGTATTTTTCGAGGAAATCCACCGAGGGTTCATCCCAGACGGATGCGAACCAGTCGATGCCCACTTCCCTGGCGTAGCGGTCGAGCTCATCGTACTGCTCCTCACTAAATTCAACCTTGTACCGGTAATCGAGATAAGAGATGTAGCCCCAGGGGGTTTCACGCATCTGGCCGCGCTGTTCGGGTGGAACGCATAATTCCGGCGTGCGTTTTTGCAGTTTTACCGCGTCGACGCCGGCGTGTTTGGCGGCCTGGACAAGCTCTTTGGCGATATCAAGGTCGCCGTTATGGTTGATGCCAATCTCCGCCACCACGTATGCCGGGTGTCCATCCCCGATCCACCTGTTTCCGATCTTCACTTCTCTGGCCATTATAAGCTCCTCTATCTGTAACGAATTAACTAACAAAATGCTCAAGCAGGAGGTCGCAAAAATCGCGCACGGCGCCCTTGCCGCCCTTGCGGGTGAGCACCAGGTCCGCGCGGCGCTGGACCGCGGGTTCAGCGTCAGCCGGGCAAACCGCGTAGCCTGCCAGGTCGAAACAGCCTACGTCGTTGACATCGTTGCCGATGAAGACGACCTCCTCGGGTGGTATGTTCTTCAGTTTCAAAGCCTCCCTGAGCACGGAGGGTTTGTCATTGATCCCCTGGAAGACCTCCAGGTTGAGTTTTCGGCAGCGGGTGGCGACCACCGGGTTGGTCTCGGTGGAGATCACCATAAAATCGATCGGCAGATTTTCTCGAACC
Source organism: uncultured Anaerolinea sp. (assembly GCA_964470275.1). Taxonomy (GTDB): domain Bacteria; phylum Chloroflexota; class Anaerolineae; order Anaerolineales; family Anaerolineaceae; genus UBA6107. The sequence goes on from CAYYBP010000010.1 coordinate 31,009, forward strand.
AATCGGATGCCCATGCTGTCGCCGCGCGATGACGCCACACGTTCCGTGCCGTGCTCGTCGACCCACACCAGGTTGTCGGTCAGCACACCGTCGAAATCCATCACCACCAGCGAGACCTTGCGTGGGAAGGCACGGCGTTTGCTGGCAGGGTCCGCCATCTCCAGCCCGCCGTTCCGCACCAGCCACTCATAGCGGATCCAATCAAAGGGAGTGTCGATATCCACCGTGTAACGCGCGTCGATCAGGTAGGGCAGGATCTTCCTGCCGCACATTGATGCCTGCTCGAGGATGACCGCGGGATGGATGACGTCGATATGCCCCGTCTGCCAGAAGGTTGGAGGCAGCACCTGGCGCGGCGCGTTGAAAGGTTCGGCCACGCCTTCCAGGGTCAAAAGAGGGGTCATCGGCTCGCCTTCAGCCTTGACGCGCCACATCTTGTACGGGTTCTGCCCGCTGGGAACCACCCCGCGCACCGAATCAGCTTCCGGGTGCTGCAGCAGCAGGTCAACGGCTTCGTCCACGCAGCGGCGCGGACGGATGGGCGAGGTCGGCCGCAGATGGATCACCAGGTCAGGTGAATAACCTTCCCTGTCCTTCAGCCAGTTAAGCGCGTGCTGGAACACCGGCAGGTCCGTGGTTCCATCCTGCGCCAGTTCAGGCGGTCTCAGGAAGGGGGTTTCGGCTCCCCATTGCCTGGCAACCACAGCGATCTCCTCGTCATCGGTTGAGACGATCACTCGGGTGACCGCCTGCGATTGAACGGCCGCGGCGATGCTGTAGGCGATCAGCGGGTAACCCGCGAAAAGTTTCATGTTCTTGCGCGGAATGCCCTTGGAGCCGCCGCGGGCAGGCACGACCGCCAGCACTTCGGTTTTCTTTACCACGCTGTCCATCCTCCATCCACGACCAGGTTTCCGCCGGTCATGTATGAGGACGCGTCAGACGCCAGGAAGAGCAGCGCACCGTTCATCTCATCCTTGTGCGCCATCCGCCCGATCACGGTGCGCGCCGAATAATTCCTGACGAAATCGTCATCGTGCCCGTAAAACACCCCGCCGGGCGTGAGGGCATTGACCCGGATTTCTGTGCCGGCGTAATACGTTGCCAGGTACTTGGTCAACCCGAGAATGCCAGCCTTGGTGACGGTGTAATATACGGGCTTGTAGACCGTGGGTTTGCCCGGTTTTTCATAAATGCGCTGGTCTGGCCCGCCCAATCCGTAGGTGGAGCAGATGTTGATGATCGAGCCTTTTTTCTGATTGACCATGTGTTTCACCACCGCCTGCGTGATGAGAAAAGGACCGGTGAGGTTGACGTTGACCGCGTCCCGCCAGGATTTGAGGGGATAGTCCTCGAAGGTATTCCGGCTGGTCTCGGCGTGCTGCGGGTCGAACTTGGGATCCATGGCGGCGCTGTTCACCAGCACGTCGATCCTTCCGGATTCCCTGACGATCCGCTCTGCCGCGGCGCTGGTAGAAGCCGGGTCCGTCACGTCCAGCTGGATGCTGAACGCCTGGTAGCCCGCGCTGCGTAATCCGTCCGCCACCTGTTCAGCCGCCGCGCCGTTGAGGTCAGCGGCATATACCACCGCCCCGGCCTGGGCCAGGGTAAGGCAAAACTCCTTGCCGAGCAGCCCGGCTCCCCCGGTGACCAGGGCAACCTTTTCTTTGAGGGAAAATTTTTCGAAGATTTCAGACATGCTTCCTCCGGGACAGCTAGAATTTTACCAGAACTCCCTCGCGGGATGAGCGGTGCACCGCCAGGGTCAACTCAAGGGCGGCGATGCCGTCTTCAAGCGTGCAAATGGGGGCTTCTTCGCGGCGCGCAACGCGCAGGAAATGCGCGGTTTCTGCCATGAAAAGAACGTTGCGTTCAAATCCGGCAGGCAGCGGGGATTCCTCCCACGCACCGATCCGGGCATCGAACTTGCGGGCGATTCCGCTGGCGTTGTCCCAATCGATGCTGCCTTCAGTGCCGGTGACGTGGAGTGAGTGCTGCCCGGGCCGCAGCAGGTAATCGAGGTGTACATTGGCGGTCGGCCCACTCTTGAAGCGCAGCAGGATATCCGCGCTGTCTTCCACGGGAAGCTGCAGCCCGTGGTTGGAAGTGACCGCGAAGAGCTCCTGCACATCTCCAAACATCCAGCGCAGGTAGTCCAGCGGGTGGCACAGGGTGTTCACCACACCCCCGCCCAGGTCTGCCCGCGCGCTGTAACTTTCGCGGTAATTCTCCCACGGGTGCCAACCGGGCAGGTATTCTCCCCATACAGAGCGGATCCCGGTGACTTCACCGATGGTGCCGTTCTTGAGCCATTCCTTCAGCTGGATCAAACCGGGGTGAAAACGGAACTGAAATCCCGTGAGAAAACCGGCGCCGCCGGACCTGACGGCCTCGCGCAGCTCCGGGATGCCCTGCATGGTGTGGGATACCGGT
>CAYYBP010000011.1:0-31987 GCA_964470275.1 uncultured Anaerolinea sp.
GGTCCTTGAGCTGGACGGCGAAATCATCGTCAACTGCATCCCCGACGTGGGCTACCTGCACACCGGCATCGAGAAGAACATGGAAGCCAAGACCTACCAGAAGGCTGAAGTGTTGACCGACCGCATGGATTACATGTTCTCGATGGGCAACACACTGGTGTACACCCTGGCGGTGGAAAAACTGACCGGCCTCAAACCCCCTCCGCGCGCCGACGCCATCCGCGTCATCCTCACCGAGCTGTCGCGCATCCAGGGGCACCTGCTATGGCTGGGCACCTCCGCGATGGACCTGGCGGCGCTGTCCACCTTCCTGTACACCATGCGCGAACGCGAGATGATCCTCGATGTGTTCGAGCTGGTCTCGGGCGCGCGCATGATGACCACCTATATCCGCCCGGGCGGGCTGTGGCGCGATGTGCCGGCCCAATTTGAAAGCCTGGTGCGCAGGATCGTGAAGGAAATCCCCCGGCGCATGATCGAATATGAATCCATGCTAACCAAAAACCCGCTCTTTCTCGACCGCACGCGCGGGATCGGCCCCATCGATACCAAAACCTGCCTGGCGTACGACGTGACAGGCCCCACCTTGCGGGCGACCGGGCTGGCACATGACGTGCGCAAGGCGAACCCGTATTGCGGGATCGAGCAGTATGATTTTGATATCCCCACCCAGACCGAAGGCGACTGCTACGCGCGCTACCTGGTTCGGCTGGAGGAAATGCGCCAGTCGATCCGCATCATTGAGCAGGCGTTGGATAAAATGCCTTACGGCCCGGTGCGGGTCCCCAATTACAAGTTCGTCCCGCCGCCGCGTTCCGAAATCGGTGCGAGCATGGAAGCCCTGATCCACCACTTCAAGCTGTGGACGGAAGGCTTTACCCCGCCGAAAGGGTCGGTCTACGCGACGGTTGAGAGCCCGCGCGGCGAGATGGGCGTGTTCCTCGAGTCGAACGGCACGCCGAAACCGTACCGCGTGCATTACCGCACCCCCTCCGGCCCGCTGCTGCACGCGCTGCCGGTCATCGCCAAAGGTCACTTCGTGGCGGACATGGTCGGAATTATCGGAAGCATAGATATCGTGATGGGAGACTGTGACCGGTGAACCAACTCCTGAAGAAACATCCCAACGAAATTGAGTCGATCCTCGCCAGGTACCCGCAGGATCAGAAACGGGCGGCCATCATGCCGCTGCTGCACCTTGTTCAACAGAACGCGGGTTACATCTCGCGCGAAGCGATGAGCGAGGTGGCTGAGATCAGCGACGTGGACATCACCGAGGTGGCTTCGATCGTGGGTTTTTACACCCTGTTCCACGACAAGCAGGAAGGCCGCATCCGCGTGCAGGTTTGCACCGACATCGCCTGCGAAATGCGCGGCGCGCGTGAATACCTGCTGGAGGTTTGCCGGGAGATGGGCATCAAACCCGGCGAGACCACGCCGGACGGCCTGGTGACCATCGAAGAGGTGAAATGCCTGGCAGCCTGCGACCGCGCGCCGATGTTCCAGTCGCAGATCGGCGATGAGATCGAGTTTCATGAAAATCAGACCGCTCGCAAAACGCTGGACTGGCTGCGCTCGATGATGGCTTCCATGACCGTTCACAAACGCGCGGTCAAAACAGCCGATAATGGCGATGGAGGCAGCCATGACTGAACTCTTCCTTTTACGCCACCGCGAAATTCCCGGTTTGAACCAGCTTTCCACGTATATCGAGCATGGCGGGTTTGAAGCCTGGAAGAAAGCGGTTACCTCGCTGACCCCCGAGGAGATCACCAACGAAGTCAAACTCTCGGGGCTGCGCGGACGCGGCGGGGCGGGATTCCCCACCGGCGTCAAGTGGTCCTTCCTTCCCAACACCATCTGGCCGCACTACGTGGTCGCCAACGCGGATGAATCGGAGCCCGGCACCTTCAAAGACAGGGAGATCCTGGAATTCAACCCGTTCCAATTCCTTGAGGGGCTGATGCTGGCGTCTTACGCGGTGCGCGCGCGCTCGGCGTACGTCTACCTGCGCGGCGAGTTCTCCCAGATCGCCCGGCGGCTGGATGAAAAGATCGCCGACTTGACCCGCGCGGGCTACCTGGGCGACAACCTGTTCGGCAAGGACTATTCACTGCGAATATTTACCCACCTCGGCGCCGGCGCATATATCTGCGGCGAGGAAACCGCGCTTCTCGAATCGATCGAAGGCAGGATCGGCCAGCCAAGGCTGCGCCCGCCCTTCCCCGCGATTGAAGGGTTGTTCCAGCTGCCGACCGTGATCAACAATGTCGAAACGCTCACCAACCTGCCGATCATCATCGGCAAAGGCGCGGCGTATTTCCGTGGCCTGGGGACTGAGAAAAGCCCCGGCACCAAGATCTTCAGCCTTTCCGGCAGGGTGAAAAAACCCGGCAATTATGAATTGCCCCTCGGAACCACCTTCCGTGAGTTGATCTACACACACGGCGAGGGCATCATCAACGACGTCCGCATCAAAGCCATCATGCCGGCGGGGGCTTCCTCCGCGCTGATCCCGGCGACCGAAGAAGCCCTGGATACACCAATGGATTACGAGTCTGTCCCGAACCTGGGCTGCGCCCTGGGCTCAGCCTCGGTGATCATATTGGATGAAACCGTCAACGCCAGTGCGCTGGTGCACGGCACCACGCACTTCTTCAAACACGAATCCTGCGGCAAGTGCACTCCCTGCCGCGAGGGCACGTATTGGATGAGCCGCGTTACAGACAGGATCGAGAGCGGCAGGGCGCGCAAAGGAGATATCGACCTGCTGAAATCCATTGCCAGCCAGATGCAGAACAAGTGCCTGTGCGCCCTGGGCGAGTTCTCGACAGTATCAGTAATCTCTGCGATCGACAATTTCCGGGCTGATTTCGAAGCCCGCCTGGAGAAATGAGCGGATGGAAAAACAAGTCACCTTAAAGATCGACGGCCGCAGCGTGACGGTTCCGGAAGGAACCCTGATCGTGGACGCAGCGAAGAAAGTCGGGATTGTCATCCCGGTCTTCTGTTACCATCCCAAGCTCAAACCCGCTGGCATGTGCCGCCTCTGCCTGGTGGACGTGGGCAGACCGCAGATGGACAGGACGACCGGCAAGCCGGTTCTCAACGAGGACGGCACACTAAAAGTCGCGTTCGGCCCGAAGTTGGAAACCGCCTGCACCACGCCGGTGTCTGAGGGGATGGTGGTGTGGGGGGCAACAGACAAAGTGATGGAGGCGCGCAAGGATATCCTTGAGTTCCTGCTCACCTCGCACCCGCTGGATTGCCCGGTATGCGACAAGGGCGGCGAATGCCCGCTGCAGAATCTGACCATGAAATTTGGTCCCTCAGAGAGCCGCTTCGAATTCAGCGAGAAGAAACACAACGCCAAACAAGTACCCCTTGGAGATCTCATCATCCTTGACCGCGAACGCTGCATCCAGTGCGGGCGGTGCGTACGCTTCCAGGACCAGGTGGTGGATGACTCGGTGATCGGGTTCTACGACCGCGGCCGCGCGCTGGAGATCATTTCGTATTCAGAGCCGGGCTTTGATTCCATCTTCTCGGGGAACACCACCGATATCTGCCCGGTCGGGGCGCTGACCACCGCGGATTTCCGCTTCGGCGCGCGCCCGTGGGAGATGCAGGCGAAGGATTCCATCTGCACCCAGTGCCCGGTGGGCTGCAATATCACCTACAATACACGCCGTGAAGCGAAAAGCGGCGGACGGATGGTCATCAAGCGCGTCATGCCGCGCCAGAACGAGGAAGTGAACGAGATCTGGATCTGCGACAAGGGGCGCTTCACCTACCATTATTATGAAAGCCCTGATCGGTTGACCAAACCCCTGGTCAGGAAAGATGGCGAACTGGTGGAAACCAGCTGGGAGGAAGCCATCAGGCTGGCAGGAGAGAAGGTCCGCGCAGCCGGGTCGCGGCTGGCGGTCATCGCCAGCGGCAGGTTGAGCAATGAAGACCTGTTCACGCTCAAGCAGTTCACCGATAAAGCGGAGGGAAAGGCGATCCTTCACACCACCATCAGCGGAGGCGACATGGTCTCGCTGGCAGGCATGCCGCCGGGTTCCAACCTGGGTAGCCTGGGCAGCGGCGCGGTGATCGTGGTGTTCGCCTCAGACCTGCACCAGGAAGCACCCATCTGGTGGCTGCGCGTCAAACAGGCGGCCGAACGCGGCGCAACCCTGGTGGTCGCCAACCCGCGCAAGACGCGGCTTGACAAATACGCCGCCCAGTCGATGCGCTACGCCTACGGGGAAGAGCTTCAGGCGATCGACAAAATGATAGCAAACACCGACATCAGCCATGCGGTAAAAGATGCCGAAAACCTGGTGATCCTCTACGGCAGCGAGGGATTAGGATTATCCGCTTCAGACCGGGTGGCGCAGGCGCTGGCCTCCTGGCTGCAAAAGAGCGGCCACCGCGGTAAAGCGAACAGCGGATTGATCGCGGTCTGGCAAAAAGGGAATGACCAGGGAGCGTGGGAGATCGGATTCAGAACCGACAAGAACCTGCCCGAAACGATCAGCGCGGCGATGGGGGTCTACATCGCCGGGGCGGACCCGGCCAGCGAAGACCCTGAACTGAAGACCTCACTGCAGCGCGCCGGGTTTGTCATCGTGCAGGACCTCTTCCTCACCGAAACCGCCAGGCTGGCGGACATCGTCCTGCCGGCGCAGGCGGTGATGGAACGCGAGGGCACGGTGGTCTCAGGCGAAAGGCGCCTGCAGGCCTACGAGCCGGCGGTTCTGGCGCCCGATGGCACCCGCAGCGATCACCACATCACTCTCGCCATCGCAGAAACGGCCGGCGTGCAGCTGGAAGGGATGGACGGAGAATCGCTCTTTACCACCATGACCGAAAATGTACCCACGTTCAAAGACCTGACCATGCAGGCGGTCCGGTCGGTGCATGAACAATGGCCGATCGTCGGCCGCAAGGGAATGTATTACGGCGGCGCCACTTACGACAACAAGTTCGGCCTTGGCGTGACCCTGCCGCTGGCGGATGGGATGCTGCCGCTACCCGCGGAGGGCGTGAAGGATGACCCGATTGTTGTTGAAAAAGGCAGCCTGCTGGCGGTGCCGGTCACGCGCCTTTACGACCGGGGCGGAACCGTCACGCCTTCAGGGATGTTGCAGGGGCGCGTCGCGCGCAACCTGTTCAGCCTCCACCCGGAAGACGCTGCCCTATTCAAAGTGGAAAAAGGGAGCAACGTGGCGCTTGAGCTGGACGGCAGGCAGATCGAAGGGGTGGTGGACCTTGACCCGTGGCAGCCCCAGGGAGTGGTGCTGGTCACCCGCAGCATGGGAGCGCTGTTGAGCTCGCCAATGGCTGTCAAATTGCGGCTACTCAAACCAGCGGCGCAAGCCGTATAGGCGAGGAATGCTATGACATTTGGATTGTTTCTTGAATGGTTTGTGAAATCGCTCGGCCTGATCCTTGGGCTTACATTCGGCTTTGCCTATGTGACGCTTTTTGAGCGTAAACTGCTGGCGCGGATGCAGGTGCGCATCGGTCCCAACCGCGCTGGTCCGGGCGGGCTGCTGCAGCCGATCGCTGACGCTTTCAAGTTGATATTTAAAGAAGAGCTCGTCCCGGCAAACGCCGACAGGATCCTCTTCATTCTTGCTCCCGTGCTCACGGTCATCCCGGCGCTGATTATCACCGGGGTTATCCCGCTGGGTCCGCCGATCAGGCTTTTCGGGCGTGAGTTCAGCCTGCAGGTCGCGGATATCAACGTGGGTGTGCTCTACTTGTTGACCGTCACCGCGATATCCATTTACGGTATCACGCTGGCTGGATGGTCATCCAATAACAAGTATTCCACAATGGGAGCGCTACGCGCCACGGCCTCGATGATCAGTTACGAACTCGCGCTTGGTCTGGCGTATGTAGGACCGGTGCTGATCGCGGGCTCGATGAGCATGAACGATATTGTCAACGCGCAAAAGAACCTGTGGTTCGTGGTGCTGCAGCCCTTGGGAGCGGTCATTTACCTCATAGGCGCCAACGCCGAGATCAACCGCTCGCCGTTTGATATGCCTGAAGCCGAGCACGAACTGACCGCCGGCTTCATCACCGAGTACTCGGGCATGAAGTTTGCCCTGTTCTACATGGCGGAGTACATCAAGATGGTGGCGGTATCGATGATCGGCGCGTCGCTCTTCCTGGGCGGGTATTGGGGGCCAGGAGTGAGCACGTATCCATGGCTGGGACCGATCTATTTGGTGATCAAGGTGGTCATTCTGCTCTTCTGGTTCATCTGGGTAAGGGCAACCTGGCCGCGGTTCCGCTATGACCGGATGATGGCATTCGGCTGGAAAATCCTCTTCCCGCTGGCGCTGTTGAACGTGATGGTGACCGCGCTGGTCATCGTTTTAATCGGAGGTTGAGAATGCTTCGCGGATTGCTCACGACATTTAAATCACTATTTGAAAAACCGGTCACCATACAGTACCCCGAACAGCGGCGCCCTGTATGGGAAAGATACCGCGGACGGCATGAGCTGAAACGCTACGAAAACGGGCTGGAAAAGTGCATTGGCTGCGCCCTGTGTGCAGCCGCCTGCCCGGCGGACGCGATTTTTGTGGAAGCGGCGGAGAACACGGACGAAGAGCGCTATTCCCCGGGCGAGAGATACGCCAGCACCTACGAGATCAACCTGCTACGCTGCATTTATTGCGGCTTCTGTGAAGACGCCTGCCCAACTGAAGCGATCGTACTTGAAAAGTATTATGAACTATCGTTCACCGACCGTGAAAGCGCCATTTACACCAAGGAGCAGTTGCTGGTGAAGGTGCCGGAGGGCGGCAAGCCCACCCCGCAGGTAACCCGGCCGGGCGAGTTTACCCGTTCAGTACCTGAAATGAAAGACCCCATCGATTGAGGAGGCAGGAATGACGCCTGGTTTGCTGGTATTTATCATACTCGGGATCATCGCCATAGCCGCGGCGGTTGCCATGCTGGTCAGCCGCAACACGGTCTACTCGGCGCTTTTCCTGGTGTTGAATTTTCTTTCCATAGCGGTGCTCTACCTCATCATGGGCGCGCCTTTCATCGCCTTCTCGCAGATAGCGGTCTACGCCGGGGCGATCATGATCCTGGTGCTGTTCGTCATCATGCTACTGGGCACTCATCACCTGGACCCGAAGGAGCCATTGAAATGGCACCGCCCGCTGGCGATCGTGCTGGGGGCTGCCCTGGTTGTCGAGGGAATTTATGTCCTCATCACCCGCTTTGGCCCCGCGGCGGCAACCCTGGCGGGGAGCGAGCAAATGGTGGACCCCAGGAATCTCGGCCTGGTGCTCTTTCAGAAGTTTTCTCTACCCTTTGAGATCACGTCCATCATCCTGCTGGTGGCGGCGATCGGGGCGGTGGTGCTCACCCGCAAGGAAAGCAAGCAGGGAGGTGATTGATGTTTCCAATAATGTATCCACTGGGTCTCGCAGTCATCCTTTTTTGTATTGGTATTGTCGGATTCATTCTGCACAAGAACGCCATTGTGATCCTGATGTCGCTGGAAGTGATGTTTAACGCGGCGAACCTGTTGTTCATCACCTTCTCCAACCACTTCCAGAACCTTGATGGACAGGTGATTGTGATTTTTGTGATGGTCACGGCCGCGGCAGAAGCCGCGGTTGGGCTGGCGCTGATCGTGGAATTGTTCCGCGCTAAAAAGAGCATCAGCATCGATGAGATGCACAGCCTGAAAGGCTGATCAACCCGGGAAAGGATGTGAACTGAATGGAATCTGGTCAAATCATGAATCTCGCTCCCTGGGTTGTCTTTCTGCCGGTCATCGGACTGGTCATCAACCTGCTGGTCGGCAAACGATTCGGGGAGGTCTTCAGCGGGGTGGTTGGCAGCCTGGCGACCGGCCTGGCGTTCGTGGTAGCCATCCTGCTGGCATCCGCGCTGGCGGCGCAGCCCGGGGGAGCGACCGTGACGCTGGGAGAGTGGATCAGCGTCGGCAGCCTCAAGGTCGAATGGGCGTTCCGCGTGGACACGCTTTCGGTGCTGATGATGCTGGTGGTATCGGGGGTCGGGTTGTTGATCCACATTTACTCGATCGGTTACATGCACAACGACGTGCGCCACAACGGCGACACGGGGCGTTTTACCCGCTTCTTCGTCTATTTGAACCTGTTCATCGCGGCCATGATGATCCTGGTCAGCGCTGACAATTTCCTGATGCTCTTCGTGGGCTGGGAAGGCGTGGGTCTCTGCTCGTACCTGTTGATCGGTTTCTGGTTTGAAAAAGGCAATAACGGCACCGGCAATGCAGAAGCCGGTAAGAAAGCCTTCATTACAAACCGCATCGGTGATTTCGGGCTGCTCATCGCCATGTTCCTTATCTTTGGTGCCTTCGGTTCACTGAAGTTCAACGAGGTCTTCGGCAAGGCTGCTGAAGTGGCGGCCGCGCATCCGGGAATGATGCTCTTGATCACGCTTTTCATGCTGCTGGGTGTTACCGGCAAATCGGCGCAGATCCCGCTCTTCGTGTGGCTGCCCGATGCCATGGCGGGTCCGACGCCGGTTTCGGCCTTGATCCACGCGGCGACGATGGTCACCGCCGGCGTGTACCTGATCGCGCGCAGCATGGCGCTTTACACGCTGGTGCCGGCGGCGCAAACCACCGTGATGTGGATCGGCACGATCACCGCCCTATTTGCGGCGACCATCGCCCTGGGTCAGTATGATATCAAGAAGGTGCTGGCGTACTCCACGATCAGCCAGCTGGGCTTTATGGTGGCGGCCATGGGGATGGGAGCAACCGTGGCGGGCATGTTCCACCTCACCACACACGCCTTCTTCAAGGGTCTGCTCTTCCTGGCGGCCGGTTCGGTCATCCAGGGGGTGGAGCGGGGGCTGCACCACGCCGGTCACGGTGAAGAGGTCGACCCGCAGGATATGCGCAATATGGGCGGCCTGCGCAAGAAAATGCCGGTCACGTTCTGGGTATTTCTCGCCGGCGCGCTGGCGCTCTCAGGAATTGCTCCACTGGCAGGGTTCTTTTCAAAGGACGAGATCCTGGCAGCGGCCTTCCACGGGCACACAGCAATTTTCATTTTGTTGGTGATCACGGCCTTTCTGACCGCCTTTTACATGGGGAGGCAGATCGTGATGATCTTCTTCGGTAAGCCGCGCACTCACACGGTTGACGGCGCAACTGAGAGTCCGCTGGTCGTGACGCTTCCCCTGGTCATCCTGGCGGTCCTGTCGGTCATCGGGGGCGCGCTCAACCTGCCGGGATTGCACACGCTTGAGCACTGGTTATCCCATACCATTGGAGAAGGGAAACCAGCCGAGTTTATATGGCTGGTGGCGGGCCTCTCCCTGCTGCTGGCGCTGCTTGGACTGGGCGCAGCGTGGCTGGTCTACACCCGTCGCGATACGCGCGTAGGCGAACCAGACGTACTCAAAAAGGATCTCGGGATCCTTTATTCCGGTATGGAGCGCAAGTGGTGGGTGGATGAAATTTACCAGGCGCTGATCCTCAACCCGTATAAAGCCTTCGCGCAGTTCATGGCTGACCCGGTTGACCTGGGAGTGATCGACCGCATCGGCGGCGGGCTGGCCTCTGGTACGCGCGCGCTGGCTGAAGGACTGCGGAAACTGGAGAACGGCTACATCCGTTCGTACGCGCTGTGGATGCTTGTCGGTCTGGCGGCGATCCTGACGTATCTATTCTTAAGGTAAAGGACGGGCGATGACTTCAGCCATTAATCCCCTTCTGCTTGTCACCTTTTTCCCGCTTCTGGGCATCGTTCTGATCCTGCTGTTCAGAAGATCCTGGAAGAACGCCATCCGTTGGACGGCGCTTGGTACATCCCTGGCAACCTTTGGATTATCGCTGTGGATGCTCTCGCTGTTTGATGCCGGCAACGGCGATATCCAGCTGGCGATCAATCAGCCCTGGTTCACGCTCGGCGGCAACCAGATCTCCTTCCACCTTGGCGTGGACGGCATCAGCATCCTGATGGTGCTGTTGACGGCGTTCCTTACGCCCATTGCCATCCTTTCTGCCTGGAAAGCGATCGATGAAAAGGTCGCCGGCTTTATGGCGTTCTTCCTGCTGCTGGAAACGGGCATGATGGGCGTCTTCCTTTCGCTGGACATGGTGTTGTTCTATATATTTTGGGAGATCACCCTCATCCCGATGTATTTCCTGATCGGCATGTGGGGAAGCAAAAACCGGGTGTACGCGGCGATCAAGTTCGTGTTGTACACCATGGCGGGCTCGCTGTTGATGCTGGCGGGCATCCTGTGGGTGGGGCTGCAGTACGGCGGCTTTGACCTCACCAGGCTCACAGGCAGCGCCATACCGCTCACCGCGCAGCTGTGGCTGTTCGGGGCCTTTGGGCTGGCGTTTGCCATCAAGGTGCCGATGTGGCCGCTGCACTCCTGGCTGCCCGATGCCCACACCGAAGCGCCCACCGCCGGGTCTGTCATCCTGGCGGGCGTGCTGCTCAAGATGGGGGCTTACGGCTTCCTGCGCTTCAACCTGCCGCTTTTCCCTGAGGCGACCCTCAAACTCGCCCCGTGGATGGCAGCGCTGGCGGTGATCGGCATCCTGTACGGCGCGATGGTGGCTTTCAGGCAAAAGGACGCCAAACGCCTTGTGGCGTATTCCTCCATCAGTCACCTTGGTTTCGTGGTGCTGGGGATATTCGCGCTCAACCTGCAGGGCTTGCAGGGTGCGATCCTGCAGATGGTCAACCACGGGCTTTCCACCGGAGCGCTCTTCCTGATCGTTGGTTTGTTATACGAACGACGCCATACCCGCCTGATGAAGGATTTCGGCGGGCTGTGGCGGGTGCTGCCCGTCATGGGCGGGCTGATGCTGGTGACCATGCTCTCCTCGGTCGGTTTGCCCGGTTTGAACGGGTTTGTGGGCGAATTTACCATTTTGCTCGGGGCGTTCAATTCAACCGTGCTGGGCTCGCCATGGTTCGCCGGGGTGGCAACCCTGGGGGTGATCCTGGCGGCGGTCTACCTGCTGCACATGTTTCAGGAGGTGTTCCTGGGACCGGTGACACACGAGGAAAATGAAACCCTCAAGGATGTCAGTATCCGCGAGGTGCTCACCCTGGCGCCCATCCTCATCCTGGCGTTCTGGATCGGGCTGTACCCCAAACCATTCTTCGCCCTCATGTCGCCGGCGGTTGAAAAACTGGTGGCGCTACTCCAGGCTGTCCATTAACGGAAGGTGAAAATATGACCCAGATCGATCTCAATTCCATACTTCCGGTGCTCGTACTGGTGGTTTTGGCGCTGGTCACCCTGTTGGTGGAAGCATGGACATATAAACGCTACCCGGTGATCACTCCGATTCTGGCAGTGGTTGGGTTGATCGCTGCGCTGGTGCTCACGGTAATGCAATCGAGGCAGTATTCATCGACGTTCAGCGAGATGATCCGCGTGGACGGGTTCAGCGTTTTTCTCAACATTCTCTTCGCGGTCAGCGGTATTCTTTCGATCGGCATCGCGTATGATTACCTGAGAAAGGTCGGCATCCGGCAGGGCGAGTACTACCCGCTGATCATGTTGAGCACCAGCGGCATGATGTTGATGGCGTCCGCGGGCGATCTGGTGATCGTTTTCCTCGCCCTCGAACTGCTTTCGATCCCGTTGTACATCATGGCAGGTATGGCGCACACGCGGCTGGAATCCAAGGAAGCTGCGTTGAAATACTTCCTGCTGGGCACTTTCGCTTCCGCGCTGGTGTTGTTTGGCATCGCGCTGGTGTACGGCGCCACGCAAACGACCAACCTGTACGGGGTGATGCGCGCGGTGGATGCGGGTGAAGCCAACCGCTTGTTGCTCGTGATCGGGTGCGCCATGCTGGTGGGCGGCTTCGGGTTCAAGGTATCGGCCGTACCCTTCCACAGCTGGACGCCGGACGTGTATGAAGGCGCGCCATCCACCGTTACGGCGTTTATGTCGGTGGGCGCAAAAGCCGCCGGGTTCGCCGCGCTGATCCGCGTGTTCTCGCTTGATTTCACCATCCTATCGAATGAATTCACCTCGGTATTCTGGGTGCTGGCGGTCTTGACGATGCTGGTCGGGAACGTGGTGGCGGTGGCGCAAACCAACCTCAAGCGGATGCTCGCCTATTCAAGCATCGCGCACGCCGGATATATCCTGATGGCGTTCGTTTCGTTTGGCAACGAGGTCGTGCGGCTGAATTCAACCGCGTCAGCGCTCTTCTACCTTTCCGCGTACGCGATGGCCTCACTGGGAGCGTGGGCGGTGGTCGAAGCGATCGAAAAGAAGGATGGCAGCGGCACAGCCATCAGCGACATCACCGGACTTGGCAAAGCCTCCCCCATCCTGGCGGCGGCGATGACCGTGTTCATGCTGTCTTTCACCGGCCTGCCCCTCACGCTGGGATTCTGGGGCAAGTTCTATCTCTTCCGCACGGCGATCGAGGGCGGGTATATCTGGCTGGCAGTGATCGGTCTGTTGACTTCGCTCGCGTCGGCTTTCTATTACCTGCGTGTGGTCATCAAGATGTATTTCCAGGAAGGCGACGCCACAGCCTCTCAGGGGCGATTGACAGTCCTGGTGGCTGTGATCACCGCGCTCATATTGGTTGGGGTAGCGCTCGCTCCCGGCTGGCTCTTCAACCTCGCAACTGCCGGAATGATCGCCGGTTCATAAAACATAGATAACGATATAAAAAACCCGCCCGAAAGGGCGGGTTTTGGTGTGCAAGTAAGACAAATTAAGCTTTGTTGACCACAGCGATGGACGCGTCCGTGATCTTCTTGGTGTACATGATCCACAGGACGATGAAGGCGATCAGAGAAACGCCAAAGGTGATGGCGCTGCCGAACAGGCAGATCAGCATCCAGGTTGGCAGGCGCAGATCGAATTTCTCGTGAGCGATGTTCTCGCGGTCAAACAGGTCATTGAATTCTTTCGCCAGACCCCTGAAAGCCGGGAACATCCAGTAATAATTCCAGCCGGGAATGAAGCAGCCGGAGACAGCCTGGTCGGGGGTGGCGCGGATGCCTTCGTGTTGAACGAGTTTCCAGGCTTTCCAGACGATGATGAAGAACAGGATTGCGGCCGGGATGATACCGATACCTCCCAGGAGAATTCCGATCAAACTGATCCAGAACCACATAAACAGCTTTCTGAGCGTGGTAACTTCGGGTTTTTCATACAAAGCAGGAGCGGTGTATCCCTTTGCTACAGGCGGGGGGATTGAGCCAAGCAGCGACGCGAGCGGGGTTTGCCCGACGGGCAGCCAATTGGCCATACCGTTGGTCCAAACGAGCGTCCCGTGGGTAATGCTTCCCGCTTCGACCAGTTTCTTGATCTCGGCTTCATCCACGGGTCCAACCTGTTGATTGTTAAGCGTGTAGTACCACATTTTTCTCTCCTTTGTTCTACCAGATGATTGATGAGTCAACTTACTTATTATAGGATGTTTTCGTTGCCTGCAACCTTAAAACAAGTCTGCAATCAGCAGTTTACTCCAGTTCATTCGAAACCTTCCGACGGGATTGTTTGACCTCAGAGCGTTTTTTCTTAAACGCCATCCTGGCTTCTCGCGCGGCAGCGCCGGGGCGGGTGGGTCTGCGCACGGCAGGCGGCAGGGAGGCTTTCTCAACAAGATGGTTCAGCCGCGCGATGGCATCCAGCCGGTTGGCTTCCTGCGAGCGGTAGCGGCGCGCTTCTATCACCAGTACGCCCTCCTCGGTCACCCTTTTCCCCGCCAGGCGAAGCAGCCGGGCTTTGATCTCATCGGTGAGGGCGGTTGAGCGATTCACGTTAAATCTCAGCTGAACAGCCGTCGCGACCTTGTTGACGTTTTGCCCCCCGGGTCCAGATGCTTGTATGAACTGGAAAGAAAGTTCGCCCTCAGGAATCTGCCTTGATTCAGCACTCATAACTCATATACGTCATTTTATGACCAACGTTGTAATAAAACCTTATACTTTTTTCTGCCGGGGATTATTTATGGGCTTGTATCTTAAAAAATATGTTAATATCTAATCAGATTCCACTCAACGTCTGGAGGAGAGTATTGCGGTGATGGATATGGGAGGCAGATGATGGTTGAAGAAAAAAAGTACACACTGGATGAAGCCCACCGCTACTTTGCCACTTCGGCAAATGGGGAGGCATGGGACATGATGGGGATGCCGAACCGTACCAAACAGCAAGACGCGCAGATGATCGCGGCAGCTTATGCTTCGTATTATCATTGGCAGCAAAGCGGTTACGCGATCAACATGCAGAGGGCTGAGTACCTGATCGCGCGCGCGTACCTCGAGGTGGAGAACTTTGAGGAAGCCTGTGAGCATGCCAAAACTTGTCTTCAATTGACAAAGACCCAGCCAACCGAAATGACGGAGTTCGATGTGGCGTATGCCTACGAGATCTACGCCCGGGTCAGCGCGGCGCGCGGGTACCCGGATACCGCGCTGGAGTATTTCCTTAAGGCAAGGCTGGCCGGAGAAAAGATCCCGGAAAAAGAGGACAGGGACCTGTTCCTGTCAGATTTCACGGGCGGCGAATGGTACGGGCTTACCAACGAGGCGTGAAAACGATCCATCGCGGACTTGAAAAGCTGTTGAATCTAATTGAGAACAAAATATTATTTACATGGAGAATTGATAGATCATGAATGACACATCCGCAGACGACTTTAGCGTGGAAGAATTATTACAGTTGAATAGACGCCAGATCAGCCCCGAAGAGATCAAGAAATTTGAGGGGTACATGGCGGAGATCTTCAGCGCGATGGGGATGGACATTAACACCCCGTCCACGCATGAAACCCCGCGCCGCTTCATTGAAGCCATGCTCGAATCAACCAGCGGCTATGAAGGCGACCCAAAACTGATCAAATCCTTCCCAAGGGAATGCCGCGGGGAGCCGGACTGCCGCTTAAGCCAGGTGATCGAAGGACCCATTCACTTCCATTCGTTGTGCGAGCACCATGTCTTCCCGTTCTACGGAGAGGCTTACCTGGGGTACGTGGCGGACGAGCGCATCCTCGGGATTTCAAAGCTCACCCGCCTGGTGCGCCTGTATACCAAGCGTTTCGCGGTGCAGGAGCGCATCGGCTACCAGATCGCTGATACTCTTGAAACGTTAATGCGCCCGCATGGCGTGGCGGTATTTATGCGCGCCAAGCATATGTGTGTGGAGATGCGCGGCGTGCGCGAGATCTCGCCCGCCACGCGCACCACTGTTTTTCGTGGCGTGTACGCGGATGAACCCGCCCTGCGGGCAGAATTTTTGAACGTGTGCGGGATCATGAAGTAAGGAGCGATGGCTCCCATTCATCTCACGCTGCTGCATTCCAATGACCTGCATGGTCGGGTGGGACAGGTAGCGAAGATCGGCGCCCTGGTCAACCGCATCCGCCACGAGGTAGAGGCGGCCGGCGGATACTGTCTCTATTTCGACGCGGGAGACTGCGAGGACTCCATCCTGCTGGAAAGCGCTCTCACCCAGGGCTCGGCGATGGATGCCATCCTGCGGGCGGCGGGCTGCGACCAGGTGGCGCTTGGCAACGCCATTCCCTTCCGGTATGGCATCCAGGCGATCGAGGGGCTGGCGCTCAGCTTCGGCAAGCCGATCCTGTGCGCCAACATGCATTGGAAAGACGGCTCCATTCCCGCCGGTTTGGTGCCATCCGTGATCCTAGACATCGCCGGTATGCAGCTCGCGGTGATCGGGTTTACAGATGACCGCATGGACGCGTACAGTGTCTTCAATGTTGATGTGGTCCCTCCAGAAACTTTATTGCCGGGATTGATCGAAAGCGCTAAAACAGATGGGGCGGAAATAATCCTTCTGCTCTCGCACCTGGGGCAGAAGCGGGACATTAAACTGGCTGCAACTGTGGATGGGATTAATCTGATCATTGGCGGGCACTCGCATGATCGCATCGATCCGCCGCTGGTGGTGAACAGGACCATCATCACCCAGGCGGGTCAATACGGCGAGGTGCTGGGCAGGCTGGACCTGGAGATCGACGCAGAAAGTGGAACCATCCTGAGTCATTCATCACAGTTGATCCCGGTAGAAGGATCCATCCCGGATGATGAGCGGGTTTTATCCGCGATTGAACGGGAAAAACAACGCGCCCGCGCGATCATGGAGATCCCGGTCGGGATATTGGAGCGCGACATGGAGTACTTGGAAGGCGAAGAATGCCGGGCGGGCAACCTTTTGGCGGATGCGCTGCTGGCGCATTTCCCAGATGCCCAGGTGTCTTTCGTGATGGGGTTGCATTGGGAGGAGGGGTTGAAGGCCGGAAACCTCACAAAAGGTGAGTTGTTTAGCGTCAACCGCTCCACCGGAAATCCGGGCAGGATCAGGGTCAGCGGCAGGCAACTGGAGCAGTTCTTCATGAAGGCTTTACAACCGGAGAGCATCATCCATAAGCCGCCCCAGATGCGCGGTCGCATGAACGGCATGCCGCACGTGGCTGGAATGCGGGTGGTCGCGCACGGAGCCCCGCCACAGGCGGTTGATATTATGATCGACAGCCGGGAAATTGACCCGGATGAGATCATCACAGCGGTGGTCTCCGATTATGAGATCTCGGAGATCCTGGATTACCTGCCCATGGCGGATAAAGAGGTGGAATATGACATCCCCACGATCCTGCCCGATGTGCTGGAAGAATATCTCCGCCGCCATACGCCGCTGCGCGATGTTCCGGGGAACAGGATCACCTTCACCAATTGAAATATGTCCTCCGCTGGTATTCTCACCCGGTGGGAAGATTAACGCGCTCGCCGCGCCTTGTAGCAATAAATACCGGAAGTTATAATTACCTTATGACCTCAGAAGAATCAAAACGCGCCGGAGAAAATATGATCGCCGGGCTGTTCAACCAGCTCAGCCAGCCGGCTCGCATCCAGATCCTGCTTGTTTTGCGCGAACAACCCGCGTGTGTGTGTCACCTGGTGGCCGCCCTCGGTCTGCGCCAGGCTGCCATCTCGCAGCACCTGATGGCGCTGCGGGAAGCGGGCTGGGTGAAAACGACACGAAAAAGCCGCTTTATTTACTATAAACTGGCCGAAAAGAGACTGGTAAACCTGATCGAACAGGCTGCCCTTATCGCCGGTATTTCCGTAGATGAAATTCAAGAAATTTCGCACCGGCCGCTGGATAACTGCCCCTGCCCGCAATGCCACCCGGAGCTCCCGGCGGAGTTTTCATGTAAATCCATTCCACCCGCAAACCCCAAAAAAGACTGACGACCTATGCAATCCACCCATGGATATTGTGATTCTCTCCAAGCGGTTGTATAATATATTCTGAATTACGAATATAAAGATCCTCAGGAGAGCGAATGAACATTAAGATCCTTGGCGGAGGATGCGCCAACTGTAAAAAGCTTCTCGAAAACACCGAACTGGCATTGGCGGAACTCGGGCTGGAAGCTTCAATTGAAGAAGTAAAGGACATTAATACCATCATTGATTATGGGGTGATGAAAACTCCAGCCCTGGTAGTCGATGAAAAGGTCAGATCTTCGGGGCGCGTGCTGGGAACCGAGGAGATCAAAAAGATCCTGGCTCCCTGAGCTTATAAACACTATCACAAATCGGAGGAACACATGAGAATGCTGGCGGAGTTTTTCCCGGAATTCAGCCAAAAACTGGATGAAATGGATGACCTGTACAAGGAGAAGCGCTTCATCGATGAAAAAACGTATCAGTTCATTTGTTTTGCGCTGTCAATTAAAGCCAGGTCAAAACCCTGTGTGCTCAAACATTTCAACGGCGCGCTGGATGCCGGGGCGACCGTTGAGGAGTTAAGTTACATCCTCGCGCTGGTGATGCGCGAAGCGGCCGGGGCGGATGACTGCTGGACGCATGATGTGATCGGAGATTGGCGCGAAATTCTAAAGGGTAATGTCGGCTGCGGTTGCGCCAGGTAAGCAAAGAAAAAAATCAGGCAAACGCCTGATTTTTTTGTTTCATACTGCGCTCTGCTTTCCGCGCCGGTTCACCAGCCATAAAACCCCAGCCAGTACCAATAGCAACAGCACCAGGTAAAGGACGATTAACCAGATACTGGTGCCGTCAACCCAGGCGCCGTAGAGCAAACCCGCCAGCGTGCTAAAAAGCGCAACCCAAAACACATACACCCAGGCTTTCGTTTTTCCGATGATAGTGGCGGTGATAAGAATGCTCTGCAGGCTCAATTCTGGGTCAGCCATCAGGTATGCCAGCAAGGGGCCGCGGTGCATCCCCAGGCTGAGAAACATCTTGGCGATCGGCACTTCCACCAGCGTCGGGAAGTACATGAACACCCCAAACACGACACCCGCCAGGTTGCCTATCAACGTGTTCTGACCGGCCAGGAACTCGATCCATTCGGGTTTGATGAGCACGCGGATGATGCCCACCGCGAACACTCCCACGATGAGCAGGGGGAAGATCTGCTTCACGAAGCGCCAGGATTCCCAGATCCAATCAGTACGTTCCTCCTGGTCAAGTTTTTTACCAGCGATCACCCCCAGGACGAGCATCAGGATTGCCACAGCGAAGGTTCGGCCGGTGAGAAGAATATCCACCGCGCCGGCGCGCGGTTCCCAGCGGGTGGAAGCGACCAGCAGGGTGAATATGATGATCCCAAAAGTGATGCGTGTCCACGCATTCTCTCCCTGGTGGATCTTTTCGAAACCACGCCAGGCAGACAGGCCAATTAAAAGCAACAACAGAACCAGGAAAAGCCCCTGGGCGCTGACACCCTCCTCGCCCCTGGCGGGGTCGAACGGGATGAGCGTGTATAGGATGTTTTGAAGAGTATCCACGCCCCTGATGGGTAGAGAGATGGAGGTATAGGTATCGGTGAGAAACCCCAGCTTGAGGGTGCCGGAGAGCAGCAACGCTACCATGAGAAGCAGGAAGATTGTGCGCGCAGGGCGCATGGAACCGTGCTGCGAGAAGGCGTCATCCGCCTTGCTTTCGCGCGCGGCGTCCTCTTTGTTGAAAATGAGCGCCATGATCATCCCGATGCCGATGCCGAATGCCAGCGAGAGAAACAGGCGGGCGAACGCCAGGTCGGCGCCGATCGTCACCCCGGTATACGAGAGCGCAAGGATGTTGGCGGCCGGAGCGAAAAACAGGAAGGTGATCGCCGGACCGAGCCCGGCGCCCTTCTTGTAAATACCGGCAAAAAGAGGCACGATGGTGCAGGAACAAACCGCCAGCAGGGAACCCGCCGCGGCGGCAGCCGGGTAAGACACATATTTGGGGGCTTTGCGGCCAAGAAAGCGCATGATTGATTCACGCGGGATCAGGGCAGACATCGCTCCGGCGATGAAGAAGGCGGGCAGCAGGCACAAAAGCACATGGGCTGCCAGGTAGGATGCCAGGCTTCCAAGCCCGCCCTGGAGAAACTTGATCAACCAATCCAAGACACTCATTCAATCCCTCGCAGAAACACTCATATTCAAGAATACGAATATGATTATATCACCATTAGCGATCCGGTGAGCAGGAATATTCTGGTATGTCTCGTTTGCAGGCCGCCAACCGGTCAATCGCCGTCAGGCTGAGCCTCGTCTGGTTCAACGCAGTTTTCTCCGCAGATGTTCACCCATTGGTACCCTTCAGCCTTAAGGAAGCGCAGGCTGGATGCAGGACCCCAACTACCCGGTTCGTATGGTTCAGGAGCGGGCGCAATGGGATCCTCCCACCCGGCGATGATGGGGTCGAACAACGCCCACGAGAGTTCGGTCTGGTCGGCGCGGGTAAAGAGGGACGCGTCGCCGGTTAACACGTCCAGCAGCAGGCGTTCGTAGGCTTCAGGGATGTCCTTCTGGTCAAAGACATCGCTGTAGTGGTATTTCATATTCACCGAGCGAGTTTGGGCGACGGTATCGGGCACCTTGGTCTCGAACCGCACGTGAATGCCCTCGTCGGGCTGCAGGCACATCGCCAGCAAGTTGGAAGAGCCTTCGAGGTCTTCTGAGACAGAGAAGATCATGTGCGGCGGCTTTTTGAATTGAATGATGATCTCGCTGACCTTGTCCTCGAGCTTTTTGCCGGAACGCAGGTAGAAAGGCACGCCCTGCCAGCGCCAGTTGTCGATGAAGAAGCGCACCATGGCGTAAGTGGGAGTGCGGGAGCCCTCTGAGACGTTGGCTTCCTGCAGGTAACCCCGGTACTGCCCGACCACGCTGTTCGTTTTCGCGTCGCTGGCGGCGATGGGGCGGATGGCGCGGATGACCTTGATCTTCTCGTCGCGCAGGGCGTCAGCGTTGTACGAGCTGGTCGGCTCCATGGCGACCAGGGTGAGAAGTTGGATCAGGTGGTTCTGGAACATATCGCGGATGACGCCGGCTTTGTCATAATAACGGGCGCGTGTACCCACCCCCACCGTTTCCGCGACCGTAATCTGCACATTGTCGATGTAATTGCGGTTCCACACCGGCTCAAATATGGTATTGGCAAACCTGGCGACGAGGATGTTCTGCACGGTTTCCTTGCCGAGGTAATGGTCGATGCGGTACACCTGGTTTTCGTTGAGCACCGCGTGGATGCTTTGATTCAGCGAAATCGCGCTTTGGAGGTCGGAACCAAATGGCTTTTCGATGACCACCCGCCGCCAGCCGCCATTTTCCTCCAGCATGCCACTAAACGCCAGGCCGTTAATTATTTCGAGAAAATATTCCGGCGGGGTCGCCAGGTAATACAGCCGGTTGGCCGGTCCGTTTTCAAGCGCGGAGAGGCCGGCGTTAATCTGGTGGAAGGTATCCGGGATGGAGACATTTCCCGGCTGGTACGTGAGCCTGGAGGCAAAGTCCCGCCACAGTTCAGGATCAAAACTGGCGTTGGGCAGCTTTTCCAGCTGCTCGCGCGCCACAACGCGCAGGTCTTCATCCGTCCAGCTCCGCCCGGCGGTGCCAAAGACCCTGAAGGGTTCGGGCATGCGTTTCTTCTTGTACAGGTTGTACAGCGCCGGGATCAATTTGCGGTGCGAGAGGTCGCCGGAAGCGCCAAAGATTACGATCGAGGTGGGTATGGTCATCGCGGGGTCCCTTTTCTCAGAATGCTGTCATTATATCCATTCTCTGTCATTCTATTGCAAGTAATTACCACGCAAAAAACGTATCGATTCTCCTGCTGATGGTGTTATGGTTTATTATGACACTCCTCACATTGGCTGGTATTTTCTTCCTGGGTTATGCGCTGGGCAATATCTCCCCGTCTTATATCGTCGGCAAGCGGGCGGGCGGTATTGACATCCGCGAGAAGGGCAGCGGCAACGCGGGCGCGACCAACGTGATGCGCGTGCTCGGCTGGCGTTTCGGGCTGCTGGTCTTTGTGCTCGACGCGCTCAAGGGGCTGGCGGCTGTTTCCATCGGCATGTGGCTGGGGGGCTACAGCGGCCTGGCGGCGGCTGCGCTGGGAGTGATTATCGGGCATGACTTCCCGGTCCTGCTGAAATTCCGCGGCGGTAAGGGCATCGCCTCCTCCACCGGCATCCTTATGGGGCTCTTCCCCGTTCCCACGCTGATCGGTGTGCTTGTCTTCCTGCTGGTGGTGCGCAGCACGCGCATGGTCTCACTGGGATCGCTGGTGTTCGTGCTGGGTATGGCGCTTTACGCGGTCATCTCCGGTCAGCCGGCGGCGCTGGCGCTTCTCGCTGTGAGCCTGGCGCTGTTTGCCTTTATCCGCCACCGCGAGAACATTCGCCGCATCCTGGCTGGCCAGGAAAACATGCTTTCCTACTGAAAAACCAATTAAAAAATTAACGGTGCTCAACCGGCGTTTGCTGCAGACCGGTTAGTTTGCGTTCCTGCGTTTATAATTGGGGAATAATTGATGTGTTGCGGAGGAAAGCATGGAAATCGGGATGATCGGCCTGGGGAAAATGGGGATGAACATGGCGCAGCGCCTGCTGCAGGGTGGGCACAGCGTGATCGGCACCGCCAACAGCGCGGCGACGGTGAAGGAAGCGCAAGCGCTCGGGATCAAAGGCGCGTACTCATCCGCTGAGCTGGCGGGCATGTTGAAACCTCTGCGGGTGGTGTGGTTGATGGTCCCGGCGGGCGAGGTCACCGAGAACGTCATCCTCTCCCTCATTCCATTGCTCGACCAGGGTGATATCCTCATCGACGGGGGCAACTCCAATTACAAAGACACGAAGCGCCGCGCCGAAATGCTGGCGCAGCACGGGCTTCGGTTCCTGGATGTTGGCACCAGCGGGGGTATCTGGGGGTTGACCGAAGGCTACAGCCTGATGATCGGCGGGGACGCGGAGACCGCGGAGTACCTGCGGCCAATATTTGAGACGCTGGCGCCAGCCCCCGACCAGGGCTGGGGGCGGGTAGGTCCCGCCGGCGCGGGGCACTTTACCAAGATGGTGCACAACGGAATTGAATACGGGATGATGCAGGCTTACGCCGAGGGCTTTGAGATACTGAAATCCAAGCAGGAGTTCGATCTTGACCTTTTACAGGTGTCGCGCATCTGGCAGCGTGGAAGCGTGGTGCGGTCGTGGCTGCTGGACCTGATCGAAAACGTGATGGAGGAAGACCAGGGGTTGGAAGACCTTGAAGCATACATCGCGGATTCAGGCGAGGGGCGCTGGACTGTGTTTGAAGCCATCGACCTCAACGTGGCCGCGCCGGTGATAACCGCGGCGCTGCAGCGGCGCATCCGGTCACGCCAGAGCGGACCGTATTCCGATAAACTGGTCGCGGCGATGCGCAATCAGTTCGGCGGACACGCGGTAAAAAAGAAATCGGATTAAGACTTACAGGATCATCAAAACGCGCTGGTGGCTGCTGAGTTCAGCATAGAGAGCGTCCAATTGGGCGCGGCTCTGAGCCATGAATTCGAAAGATACCGAGCGGTAACGGTTTCCGTTTGATAAATGGCTGATAATATTTTCTTCCAATAAATCCGGCACATGGCGGCGCACGATCTCGACCACAAAAGGCTCAAAATCCAACGCGTCCACCCCGATCACTTTGAGCGGGAAGACAACCGGATATTCGATCAGCGAGGGTTCGTTATCCATCATGAGAGTCACCAGGGGGGTAATTATACCTTTGGATGATCAGGCGATCTCGCGTATTTCTTTAAATCGGCGTTTCACCCCGTTGAGCACGTGATATTTGGGGTAGCCAAAGATCACTGCCAGTCCGGGCTGGCTCAATTTTGGCAGGGCGTACTTGCTCCGCAACGATCTGCTGTACTGAAAGATATACCCCGGGAAGCCCAGCATACACGTGCCCAATCCCAGCGCCTGACCCGCCAGCATGGCATGGGTGGCAGCGACAACAACATCGGCGGGGTCGCTGTAAACAGAGCCGTGGAAATACAGCACCAGCGGAGCATCGTAGAAAAACCAGTCCAATCCTTCGGCATGTTTTTCGAGAAATTTTTTCACCGCTGGACCGATGAAGCCGGCGAACATATCCGCGTTCGCCTTGCCAATGAACGGACGGAGTATTTTCATCAGCCCGGGCGAAAATATCATTGGCCAGTACTTGATCGCGCCTATCAGGTCATCGCGCAGGGCGGGGATCGAATCCCGCGAGCGGAACACGAGCACGCTCACATCTGAAGGCGGGATGCCGGCCGGGGCGGTTGAGGCGGATGCAAGTATGCGGTCGATGACCTCCGGTTCGACTTCCTGGCGGGTAAATGCCCGCGTGCTGCGGCGGGAGACGAGAAGCGCGTTGAAAGCCTCGTAAGCGCTGCGCTCCGCGGCAGGAGGGAGAGGGATAACGTCTTCCGGGAACAGGTCGCGGCCGGAAACGCGGATGGCATCCGTGGGGCAAACGGCAACGCAGGCGCCGCAAGCGATGCAGCCGAATCCCTGCGATTGGTCAACCCGCAACTGGTTATCCTCCATGTACAACGGTCCGCCCTTGCACACTTGGACGCATATGCCGCAGGCGGTGCAGCTTTCGCGATCGATCAATACCTCGGCAACACCGCTGGCGCGGCTGGTGGTTACGCTCATGGTTTCCTCCGGTTAATCTACTTCACCTCTCCAGATAGCCATCCATTTCCTTACAGAACGGGTCATTTCAACGGAAAAATCAGACACAAATTTACGGCAGTAAATCCCAATGGCAGCCTGCTTTGCCTGGTCATCCGCGCGAACCCCGGGATATTGCCCTGATGCGTGACTCAGCATAGCCGGGAAGTCACTACCGGGCACGGATGTGTAGCGGTCCCGGTGAACGATAAAATCGCGGTCAAAGCGCTTGAGCAGACTCGGGGTGTTATGTTCAATTGGGGGCCGCCCGAAGCATAGCAGCGTGATTGGGAAGGTATAGCGCGGGAGATTGAACATCTCACGGTGCTCTTCACACTGCTCAAGGATATCACCAATGTAGCACGATCCGATGCCCATTGATTCTGCCGCGATAACCGCCGTTTGGGCGGCGATCAGCGCGTCGCAGCACGCCAGCAGCAGGTCGCCTTCCTGCGGAGGGCGGGGCTGGAGCCCTTTTTCAAGGCAGGTTTCGGGCGCGCCGCTCCAATCAAAAATATCCACCCAGCGCTGGTAATCCGCCAGGAAAAGCAGGACGTAAGGGGCGCTGGCAATGAAGGGCTGGGCGTCACAGGTCACCGCCAGCCTGTCCTTCAGCGCCTGGTCCTCCACCTCGATGATCGAATACAGCATCAAGTTGCCGGCGGTGGGTGCGCGCATGGCCGCCTGGATGATGGCTTCCTTTTCCTGCGGGCTGATGGGGGTGCCGGTGTATTTCCGCACTGACCGGCGGTTGTGGATCAGGGTGAATGTTGAGTTCATGGTTGCCTCGCGTAAAGATGAAAATACTGCAGGTCTTTCTATTGTAACAACAATCAAGACCTGCCGGTCATGGCATCGATTACAATTACCGGATGAAAGATAACTGGCAGCAGTCGCTGCTTCCGCTGCTCGAAAAGACGCTGCAAAAACGCCTGCCGCTGTTGGATGACGCGGGTGTCAGCTCCTTACGCCTGTTCAACGGTTTCACTGAGGGGTACCCTTCGCTGACCGCTGACCTGTACGGCAGCACCATACTGCTGATGGCGCAAAAGACCAGCGGCGAGGCGGCTGAAGCATTGTTGAAAACCGCGGGGTATTTCTACACCCGGCAGCTTCCCCATGCGGATTGTGTGGTCGCCAAGCAGCGCGCCGCGCGTGATGAGAACCTCAAACGCGGCATGATCCTGCACGGCAGCAGCCCGGCAACCCGGATCACCGAAAACGGCGTGGTATACGCGCTTGACCTGCTGATGAACCAGGACTCCAGCTTCTACCTCGACACGCGCAACCTGCGGGCGTGGTTGAGGCGCAACAGCCAGGACAGGGACGTTCTGAACACGTTTGCCTACACCGGCAGCCTGGGGGTGGCGGCGCTGGCCGGCGGCGCGGCGCGCGTGGTGCAGATCGACCGCAACCGCAAGTTCCTGGAGCTGGCGCAGCGATCTGCCCAGTTGAATCCATCAGCCACAGGGACGATGAAAACCATCCCGGTGGATTTCTTCGTGGGTATAGGCCAGTTGAAGCAGCGCCGGGAATCCTTCGACATCGTCATCCTGGATCCGCCCTACTTTTCCGTAACGGAAAAGGGGAGGGTTGACCAGGTGACCGAGAGCGCGCGCCTGGTCAACAAGGTGCGCCCATTGGTGAAGGACGGCGGAAAACTGGTGGTGGTCAACAACGCCCTGTTCCTGGGCGGGGCAGACTTCATCGGTGCATTGGAGGAGCTGGGGAGCGGCGGCTACTTATCCATCGACGAGATCATCCCCATTCCGGAAGACTTCACCGGCTATCCGGATACGCGCACCGGAACCCCTCCGGCGGACCCCGCGCCGTTCAACCATTCCACCAAGATCGTCGTTCTATCCGTAAGGCAGAAAGGACGCACTGATGCCAGCTAAACACATGCCGGTGCTCTTTATCGGGCATGGCAGCCCCATGAACGCGATAGAGGATAACGAGTTCAGCCGGACGTGGCAGGAGCTTGGAAGGGCGCTGCCGGTTCCGCGGGCGATCCTGTGCATCTCCGCGCACTGGGAAACGCGGGGATCGGCGGTGACAGCGATGTCAACCCCGCGCACGATCCATGATTTTTACGGGTTCCCGCGCGAGCTTAACGAAATGCAGTACCCGGCGCCTGGATCACAGGAACTGGTGGAACTGGTAAAAGAGCAGGTGAAATCGATCAGTGTGACCAGTGACGAGAGGTGGGGGCTGGATCACGGCAGCTGGTCGGTGCTGTGCCGGATGTACCCGATGGCCGATATCCCTGTGGTGCAGTTGAGCCTTAACCGCGAGCAGCCGCCCGCCTTCCATTACGAATTGGGCAGGGAACTGGCGGGGCTGCGCGATCAGGGCATCCTGATCCTGGGCAGCGGGAACATGGTGCACAACCTGGGCATGATCTCGTGGAACGGGACGGCCTTTGATTGGGCGAGCGTGTATGATGACCAATTGAAGGAATGGATTCTGGCTGGTGAACATGATCAGATCGTGAATTATCAGCGCCACGGGAAGGCCGCCGAGCTCTCGGTCAACTCAGCTGAGCATTATCTGCCGCTTTTGTACGTGCTTGGGGCTCAACAACCCGGTGACAGCGTCACCTTTTATAACGAAAAGGTGATCATGGGATCCATCTCCATGCGATGCGTGAAACTCGGTTAGCCGTTCTTTCTGGCGATTCCAGCTGAAGTATTACTTGAAATAATTGCTGATGCCGCACAACCGGCATGAGAGTTCCCATAACCTGGCAGCCAGCATCGGATCGCGCGAGGCGGGATTGGGGGGCTTGGGCGCGCTGTCCTTCCAGTACAGGTCTGATGCAACCTGGTTAAAAGGAGAAGTAACCAGGTGCATGATGGTGCGGGAAGGTATTTCCGTGCTGGTTCCGTGATTTTTGCGCGATTTCCACACCCACCGTGAGATCCTGCCCTTATCCTTGAGCCCGATCTCGGTGTCGACCAGACCCGGGTCGATCGACCAGGCGTGCAGGTTGGGGCTGGAGGTGCGGCGGTTAAATTCCGCACTGAACAGCACCCGGCTGAGGTTGGAGGTGGCGTAAGCGGGCAAACCGATATAGAGCGCGGGATTGTGCGCTTTCAAGGGGGAGAGAAAGGAATGGTAATGGGATGCTGAACTCACGCCCAGCACACGCCCCTCAGGCGCGCGGGATAAGGCCGGAAGAAGCAAATGGGTGAGCAGGAACGGCGCCAGGTGGTTGACCGCGAAGGTCAGCTCGATTCCGTCTTCGGTCGTCACCCGCGAACTGGAGTACAGCCCGGCGTTATTGACCAGCACGTCCAGTTTACCGCCGTGTTGCGCCAGCAGTCCGCCTGCCTCTTCAGCCAGCCGCCGCACCTGGCGCTGAGAGGAGAGATCCGCAACGAGGTACGCCACCGCCGCGCCGGGGTTGGATTCAAGGATGGCTGCCCGCGCATTTTCACAACGCGTCTCATCCCTGCCATGCAGGATGACGAAGGCACCGGCGCGCGCGAGGTCTAAAGCCGCCTGGTAGCCAATGCCCGAGCTGGCTCCAGTTACGAGGATATTTTTACCCACCAGTGATTCTGCCATGCATCCTCCAATGATTGATTTTTGCACTCCTGTATAATTATGCATATATTTCAGTAAAACAGGACAGACAATGACCCAACAGAGCAAGTTCACCCGTTTCACCATGTTCGCCCTGCTCTATTTTACCCAGGGAACCATCCTGGGTTATTTTGCCTCACTGAACGCGCTGTATATGCTCGAAAACGGGCTGGACATGGCGGATGTGGGCATCTTTTCAACCATTGCCCTGATCCCCTTCGTGATCAAGATTCTCTTTGGCATGTTGAGCGACCGCTACAACCTGCTGGGGCTTGGACACCGCAAGCCTTATATTTTCATCGGGCTTTTTGTGCAATTTGCCTGTCTGATCGCGGTGGCGAACATCAACCCAGGCCGTAGCTATTGGGTCTTCGTGGGAATGGCATTCCTGCTGCAGCTGGGCATGGCGTTTTACGACACCTGCACAGACGGGCTGGCATTGGATATCACCCCTGAGTCCGAGAAGGGCATCCTGCAGGGGTTCATGGTTGGCGGCCGGTCGGTGGGGGTGATCGTCGCTGCTTCGCTGGCGGGGTTCATCGCGCAGAACGTGTCCTGGCCGGCGGTGTTCTACTTCCTGGCAGCCCTCACGCTTATCCCGATACCCTTCCTGTTTTTCATCAAGGAGATCAAGCGCACTCCCGGGATGCGCTTCAACTGGGCGGCTTTCGGGGCTTTCAAGAATGCGCAGGTGTTGGCAGTGGCCGGGGTTGGACTGGTGGTCTTCCTGGTCATTGTGGGCGCGAACCAGATCACCAACCCGCATTTCACGCAAAAACTTGGAATTGACCTGGGCACCGCCGGGCTGGTGACGACGGTGTGGGGCATCGGCTGCGTGGTGGGCGCACTGGCGGGCGGCCGGGTGATGGACAAGCTGGGCAACATGACAGCCCTGTGGCTTTCCGTTCTGATGGTCATTCCCGCCATGCTGCTGCTGGCGCTTACCAGTTCCAGGGGAATGATGTGGGCCGTGGCGGTGTTCTTTGGGCTGGCGTACGGGCTTTCGCAGGCGGTTTACTTTGCCCTGGCGATGAAATATACCCAACCGTCGATTGCGGCTTCTATGTACTCGATCCTGATGGCCGTCACCAATATCGGGCAGGGCATCGGGTTGGGCGTGGGCGGCGCGCTGGCCAAGTCTGGCGGATACCCGCTCACATTTTACATTTTTGCCGCGTTGATGCTGCTGGCAATCCCGCTATTCCCGGTGCTCTTTCACCGCAAGGCGCAGGTGGTAGCGGAGTAAACCCGGGTGAGAGAGATCTACCTCACGCATTGCTCCAGGGACAAAGACCCGGCCATCGAGCGGTCAGGCGGAGAGGTCACCCCTGACCAGCTGTACACTTCGCCCGGATTGCAGCGCTTCATTCAATACTGCCGCGGAAAAGGGCTGGAGTGGGCGATCTTCTCGGATCATTACGGTGTGGTCTTCCCCGGTGAGCGCATCCGCTGGTACAGCAAACCGCCCGACAGTGTTACCCGGGAGGAATTCCAGCGTCTGCTGGAGAACTTCATCTCGCGACTATCCGGCTATGACAGGATCTATTTTCATCACCGCGAAGGGGAGACGCATCCCCTCTTCAAGAAAATCATTGCGCTGGCAAGGGAGCGCGGGTTAAATATTGTAGAATTAACGGAAGAAAGAATTAACACTGTCGAAGACTCAATCACAAAAGGAGCCTAAATGGAACTCAAACACTTCATCGACACGCAGGACTTCTCGAAAGCCGAATTGCTGGACCTGATCGAATTGATCCGCCTGATCAAGGCGGCGGATAAGCAGGGGGCAACCCCAAAATTGCTGCCGGACGCCTCGCTGGCGATGCTTTTCGAGGAGCCCTCCACCCGCACCAGGATCTCGTTTGAGGTCGGAATGGTCGAGTTGGGCGGACACGCGCTGTATCTCAAGCCCGGCGAAATTCACCTGGGGGTGCGTGAATCGCTGGCCGATACCGCCAAAGTGATTTCGCGCTATGTCGACGTGATCATGGCGCGTACGCTCAAGCACGAGACCATCCTCGGGCTGGCGGAGCACGCCACCGTGCCCGTCATCAACGGGCTGACGGATTACAACCACCCCACCCAGGTGGTGTGTGATGTGTTCACGATGATGGAACACATGCAGCCCGGGAAAAAACTTGAAGACCTGAAAGTGACCTTCGTGGGCGACGCCACCAACGTGCTGAATTCGCTGATGTTGATCTGCACCAGGCTGGGGATGCACTTCACCCACGCCGCGCCGTTGAAATACCAGGCGCCGCAGCAGTGGCTGGCCTGGGCCGAGGAGAACTGCCGGGTTTCCGGCAGCAGTGTGCGGGTGACAGACGATCCCATCGACGCGGTGAAGGACGCCGATTTCATCTACACCGATTTGTGGTGGTGGGTCGGCCAGGAGGCTGAGATCCCCGAGCGCAGGGCGGCGTTCATGCCCAAATACCAGGTCAACAGCGACCTGATGAAACACGCCCCCGCGCACTGCAAGTTCATGCACTGCCTGCCGGCTTCGCGGGGCGTGGAAGCCACCGACGAGGTGATGGACTCACCCCAATCTGTCATCTATGATCAAGCCGAAAACCGGCTGCACACCGAAAAAGGGCTCTTGGTGTGGCTGGTCTATCCGCGCCTGAAACGCCCGAAAAAAGCTTTGAAGAAAGAGCAAAAGGAAGAGGTCCTGCAGTTTTTGAAAAAGATGGCAGAGGACTGACGGATAAGAAGATTCAAAGGATGAGACGATGAGCGCTTTGATCCAATCCACCCCGCGCGCTGACGGCTACCGCATGCCTGGGGAGTTCGAACCACACGCCGGGGCGTGGATGCTGTGGCCGGATAGGCCGGATAACTGGCGTGACGGGGCAGTTCCCGCCCGTGGGGTATTTGCCCGGGTGGCGGAAGCCATTGCCCGCTTTGAACCGTTCACCGTGGGCGTGCTGCGGGAGCAGTACCTGAACGCTCGTTCAATGCTGCCGCCTGAAGTGCGCGTGGTCGAAATGTCATATAACGATTGCTGGGCACGCGACTGCGGCCCGACCTTCGTGAGCGATGGCGCCAGCCTGCGCGCTGTCGATTGGGGCTTTAACGCCTGGGGCGGGTTGTATACTGATTTTTCGCTGGATGAACTGGTGGCGCAAAAGGTGGCCGAGATTGAAAGGGTGGACCGTTATCAAGCCCCGCTGATCCTGGAGGGCGGGTCGATCCACACCGACGGACAGGGCACGCTGCTCACCACGCGCGAGTGTCTGCTCAACCCGAACCGCAACCCGCAACTCAACCAGGAGCAGATCGAGGAGCATCTGCGCGAGTACACTGGGGTGGGGAAGATCATCTGGCTCGAGCGCGGCATCTATCTCGACGAGACCAACGGGCATGTGGACAATATCTGCTGCTTCCTGCGCCCGGGCGAGGTGGCGCTGGCGTGGACGGATGACCCATCCGACCCGCAGTACGAGATCTCGCATGAAAACGAAGCGATCCTGCTGGCAAGCACAGACGCGCACGGGCGCCGGCTGAAGGTGCACCGTCTGCACCTGCCCGCGCCAGTGTACATTACCCGCGCGGAAAGCGAAGGCGTGCTACCGGTGGATGGCACCCTGCCGCGGCAGGAAGGCGACCGGCTGGCGGCTTCGTACGTGAATTTCTTCTTCTGCAACGGTGGCGCGGTCGTGCCGATCTTCGGCGACCCGCAGGATGAGATCGCCCTGGAGACCCTGCAGCGCCTGCTGCCGGAGCGCAGGGTGGTGGGGGTGTACTCGCGCGAAATCCTGCTGGGCGGAGGGAATATTCACTGCATCACCCAGCAGGTGCCGCTTGTATAGGGCTTGATACTGAATATCCAAACCCCCGTTTGCAACACGGGGGTTTTTGCAGGAATGCTTGTTGTAGTAGACGAATACTTAAACCCAGCCCCGCTCCTGGTACAACCTGTAGCCCCTTTCCAGCGCCTCGGTGATTTGGTTCAAGAGGTCCGGCGTGAGCTTCCTGATATGGAAGCAGGACTTCCCTTTTAGCAGGCGCAGCAACTCAGGCTTGAATAACTGCTTCACTTCCGGCTCGGCGTAAACCGGCATGTAGTAAAAACCGACGTAGCTTTTCTGGATGATCAGCCCGGCGAAAAAGATCTCTTTGCGTTTTCGCCCTTCGATCACCAGGTCTTTGAACGACCACAAGTCGTAGTAGCGCGGGGTATCGGTTTTCGCGGAAAACGGCGGGCTGTAGCGGGTTAATAAAACTCGTAATTCTGAAAAAATCTCATTCAGGTCGTCCATGAACACCTCTCCCTGATAATCTTAACATACAAGGTGAGACTTTCACGAGCGTGAAAGTCTCACCTGGAGAAATTGGAGGACCGTGACTACAGACTGGGGGCGAAGATGCCCGAGAAGATCAGCCACGCCAGGGTAGTCTTGGCAGCCAG
>CAYYBP010000012.1:0-4372 GCA_964470275.1 uncultured Anaerolinea sp.
AAATACTACCCTGAGGTAACCTCGAAAAAGTCTCATATGTATTGAACGAGTACAATTACTTGCATCGCATCTATGCCCGTGATACACTTTTTATATGCCAAAAACAATCCTGATCTACTCCACACAGAGCGAATTCCTTGAACAACTGGAATCCTGCCTGGAAGCCGATTCAGATTTTATTATCGTGCCTGTCCAATCGTCCGACCAGGCGCTGAATGCCGTGACGAACCGCAAGTTTGATGCGGTCATCCTCGACGCGGCGGATGGCGACCTGCCGACGGACAGGTTCACCAACGACCTCCTCGATCAACATCCCGGTACCCGGATCCTCCTGTATCTCCCCGAAAACGACGCTTTTCACCCCGAAGCAATGGAAACCGTGGCGCACAAGGTGCTGGCAAAACCATTCTCAGCCAAGGCGTTGATCGAATCCCTCAATGACCTGTTCGCGTCGCCCCCAATTCCCGAACCGCTGCCTGAAGACCTCCTGGAAGATGCCTTAACCGGCGAGGAACGAGACAGCCTTAGATCTGAAGATACACAGCCCCAGCAAGAGTTGACTGAACCACAAACTGACGCGCTCGCGGATGAAAACAGCGAGCCACAAGATGTTTCTCCACCGCTCGATCTCACGCCAGCGGAACCTGAAACAAGCGACGCGGCACCCGCACCAGTAGTAGAACCCAGCCCGAACCCCACCGAAGAACCCGTCATCGAAAAACAGGGTATTGAAGAAAAAAGCGAAGAAGCTGTAACAACCCTGGAAGCCGAAATACCCGAAACCCCTGGCACCTCCCCGATGGGGCTGGCCGGGATCCGCCTGGATTACGCCGTGGTGATCATTCCGCGGCATGCCCAGCAGTACCTGGTAAGCGACCTCGCCGACCGGCTCGGTTTCATCCTCCCGCAGTTGCATCAAAGCCTGGGGTGGCGGATGAACGCGGTTGCCATCCGGCCGCAATATTTATCCTGGCATTTTTCGATCCCGGGAACAGTGACACCGCTGGAAGCCGTGGAGAAAATCCGCCAGCTGACCTCCGCTCATCTGTACACCAACTTCCCTGAACTGCAGCAGCAGAACGAAGATCAGGATTTTTGGGCTCCCGGTTATCTCATCATGAGCAGTGTGTGGTCTATTTCCCCCGGCATCATTAAAGCGTTTATCGACCGCGCCAGAAATCCTCAATAAATGTGATTGGTCCCGATCATGACCAAGGAAAGAGATTATGCCTCCCATCCTTTACTTAATTGACGGGCACGCGCTTGCCTACCGCACCTACTTTGCCATCACGGGTGGAATGAGTGAGCGCATGCAGACACGTTCAGGCGAACCGACCGCGGGCATATTTGGTTTTGCCAACGTCTTGATGAAACTGCTTGAACAGGATAAACCCGAATACCTGGCGGTGGCATTTGACACCGGGAGAACTTTCCGCAACCAGTTGTTCCCCGAATACAAAGCGACCCGGGCAAAGATGCCCGACGACCTGCGCCCGCAGATCGAACGCATCAAGCAAATGATCGACGCGTTCCATCTGCCAAGGTTGGAGATGGAGGGCGTGGAGGCCGATGATGTCTTGGGTACCATCGCCATCCAGGCGGTTGAACAGGGCCTGGGCGTCAAGATCATCACCGGCGACCGGGACCTGCTGCAGCTCGTCGATGACCGGATCATCGTCAGCCTGCCGGGGTCCAAATTATCAGACTCCAAAAACTACTCAACAGCGGACGTAAAGGAATACCTGGGAGTTGACCCCAACCAGGTGGTGGATTACAAAGCCCTGGTGGGCGACCAGAGCGACAACATCCCCGGCATCGCCGGGATCGGGCCAAAAACCGCTGTCAGCCTGCTGCAGACATACCCCACCCTGGATGAAATCTACGAACACATTGATGAAATCCCCGGCAAAACCGGCGAAAAACTGCGCAACGGCAAAGACGCTGCCTACATGAGCCAGGACCTGGCGCGCATCCGCACGGATGTGAGCGTGAAGCTGAAACTGGATGATGCCCGCACCGATCACATCAATGTCCAGGCGGTTGAGAACCTGTTCCGTGAGCTTGAATTTCGCACCCTCATTCCGCGCCTGCGGATTATTTCCGCCCCGCTGATATCACAAACCACCCCTCAGCTTTCACTCTTCGGCGAAGAGGTCAAAGAGATCGGCCTCTCCTCCACGTATTCGCTCGATGTGAAGATCGTTGACAGCCCCGAGAAATTACGTGGTCTTGTTGAGACGCTCGCAACAAGCAGCATGATCGCCCTCGATACCGAGACCAACGCGCTCGACCCCCTGCGCGCGGACCTGGTGGGAATTTCCCTCTCGATCGCGGAAGGCGAAGGGTTCTACATTCCGGTGGGCCACAAGACAGGCGAAAATCAACTTGAGACAAAGGATGTCATCGATGCCCTGCGCCCGGCTCTCACCGACCCGAAGATCGCCAAGGCGGGACACAACATCAAGTATGACGCGCTGGTGTTATCCACCCACGGGCTTGATGTCACGCCCATTTCCTTTGACTCGATGATCGCTGAATGGCTGACAGACCCGGCCTCTCACAACCTTGGACTGAAAGACCTGGCTGATTCCGTGCTGGACATCAGCATGACCCACATCGAAGAGCTAATCGGCAAGGGCAAGAACCAGCTCACGATGGACCAGGTGCC
This sequence comes from uncultured Anaerolinea sp., assembly GCA_964470275.1. Classification (GTDB taxonomy): domain Bacteria; phylum Chloroflexota; class Anaerolineae; order Anaerolineales; family Anaerolineaceae; genus UBA6107. Next base: position 2,669 of record CAYYBP010000012.1, read on the forward strand.
GGTCGCTGCCGCTGCTCCGTACGCGGCCGCGGATGCTGAGGTTACCCTGCGCCTGGTGGCTCCCCTCAGGGAGAAAATGGACAGATTGAAGTGCACGCGGATTTTTGAGGAAATCGAAATGCCTCTGGTGCCGGTGCTCATACAGATGGAAAAGGAAGGTATCTCGCTTGATCGAGATTTCTTCTCTCAGTTCAGCCGGGAAATCAGCACCCGGTTGGCAGAGATTGAAGATGGCGTATACCAGGCGGTCGGGTATTCCTTCAACCTGAATTCCACCCAGCAGTTGTCGCGCGTATTGTTTGACACACTCAAACTTGAGCCGCCTGACCGCAACAAGAAGACCAGCAGCGGGCATTTTTCCACCTCCGCGGCGGTTTTGGACGAGTTGAAGGGTCAACACCCGGCGGTTGACCTGCTGCTGGAATACCGCGAGCTTTCCAAGCTAAAATCGACCTACCTCGACGCCCTCCCGTTGCAGATCAACCCGCGCACCCACCGGGTTCACACCAGCTTCAACCAGGCCGGCTCAGTTACCGGACGCCTGGCATCCTCAGACCCCAACCTGCAGAACATCCCGACCCGCACCGAAACCGGCAGGCGCGTCCGCCTGGGCTTTGTAGCCGCCCCCGGTCACAGTCTGCTCTCGGTGGATTACTCGCAGATCGAGCTGCGCATCGTCGCCCATATGTCCGGCGACCAGGCCATGCTGCAGGCTTTCCGCGAAGGTCAGGATATTCACGCGGCTACCGCCGCGGCCATTTACGACGTGCCCATTGCCGAGGTAACCAAAGACCAGCGCCGCCACGCCAAGGCGATCAATTTTGGGCTGATCTACGGCATGTCCGCTTTTGGCTTGAGCCGCTCCACCGACCTGACGCTAGGCGAAGCCGAAAACTTTGTGAAAGATTATTTCGAGCACTTCCCGGGCGTCAAGAAATACCTGGACAACATCCGCGTGCTGGCGGCCCGCCAGGGATACGTGGAAACCATGCTCGGCCGGCGGCGGTACTTCCCCAACCTCGCCAACCCGGTGAATCAAATGATGCGCAACCGTGAAGAACGCGAAGCGATCAACGCGCCCATCCAGGGTACTGCCGCCGACATCATGAAGATCGCCATGATCCAGCTTGCCAAAGCTCTTTCTTCCAGCCGATTAAATGCGAAAATGCTCCTACAGGTGCACGATGAACTTGTCCTGGAAGTCCCTGATAAGGAGATCCCGGAAACCGCCGTGCTCGTGCGCCAGGTGATGGAAGAAGCTTACAAACTTGATATCCCCTTGCTTACTGAGGCGCGAAGTGGGGTAAACTGGGGGAGTCTGCAGGTGTTACCTTCCTGAGAAGGAGCAAGGTCGATCGATGAACTCCGAATCTGCAATTCTTCAGTCGCTGTTAAATAAAGGTCATGCTGCGCTATGGGATCATGACTGGGATGAAGCCGTGGCAGCCTACACCGAGGCCCTGGTGGAGAGCCCTGACCACCCGCTGGGGCTGTCAAGCCTTGGGCTGGCTTATTTCCATCAAAAAAGGTTCCGTGAATCATTGGAGATATTTCAGCAGCTGTCTGAGCAGAATCCTGCCGACCCCATGCCGATGGAGAGGATCTCGCGCATTCACGAACGCCAGGGAATGCTGCAGGAAGCGATCGCCAGTTACAGCCGAGCGGCTGAGCTTCAACTAAAAGCACTTGATATTGACCGTTCGA
>CAYYBP010000012.1:4464-30405 GCA_964470275.1 uncultured Anaerolinea sp.
CCGACCCCGAGAACCAGGAAGCCCGCACCCGCCTGGCGATGATCTATAACAAGCTAAACCGCGTCCAGGACGCCATCACGGAGTTCATTGACCTGGCGGCGGTGGTCCAGCATTCTGGTAACCCCGTCAAAGCCCAGCAGATCCTGGAATACGCGCAAAAGATCAACCCGGATTCCATCGAGATCAGGAATGCGCTCGTGACTGTCAGAGATGAAAAGCCCCTGGCGATGATCGAACGAAAGGCAGACCGGACCGGCGCATTGCGGATGGCCCAGGTTCGCGAGATGGACAGGGGGGAAGAAGTGGAAGGCGGAGCCGGGGTGGATGCCACCACCGAAACCCGCCAGGTTGCCCTTAAGGAGATCGCCGGCCTCCTGTTTGAGGATGTTGAAGCTTCCCGCGCCAGGGATATCGCCACCAGTCTCTCGCCGGGGGAAGACACCCCCTTCGAAAACCAGCTTGACCAAACCCGCGACCGCCGCAAGATCCAGCATCACATCAGTGAATGCATCGACCGCTTCACCGCGGGACAAAACGATGAAGCCGCTGTGGACCTCGAACAGGCGGTTGATCACGGGTTGAATCACCAGGCGGCCAATTTCCTGCTTGGCTACCTCGTCAATCAAAAAGACCAGCAAAAGGCATTGAAATTCCTGCAAAAATCAGTCAGGTCGAATAAATATGCCCTGGCATCATATCTATTGATCGGTGACATTTTTTATAAGACCGGTCAGTTGAAAGAAGCCAGCCTGAATTACCTGCACGCACTCAAACTTGCTGACGGTGTCACCGTTGCGCCGGAAGAAGTGGATGAGCTGTATCAGCTGTACGACCCGATCTTCGAGTCGCAGTCCTACATCACCCAGGAAAAAGACCTGCGCAACCTCTGCACAGTCATCCATGCCCAGCTCACCAGGCCGGATTGGCGCATGTATCTGAAGGCTGCCCGCCAGCAACTCCCGCCGCAAGCGGAGGGCAACCCCCCGCTGCCGCTGGCCGAAATGTTGATCGATTCCACCAGCTCTCAGATCGTCGATTCGCTCGCGGAGGTGCGCCAGCTGGCCAGTGAGGGGAAGTATCGCACGGCGATGGAGGAAGCTTTCCGTTCGCTGACGTACGCCCCCACCTACCTGCCGCTTCACATCCAGATCGGTGAAATACTGGTAAACGAAGGCCGGATCCCCGAGGCGATCGAAAAATTCAGCCAGGTCTCGCGCCTGTACACCATCCGCGGCGATACCCCGCAGGCGATCCGCCTGCTGCACAAGGTCACCCGCCTGGCGCCGATGGATATCGATATCCGGCACCGCCTGATCCACCTGCTCAAGACGATCGGGCGCGATGAAGATGTGATCCAGCAATACGTTGACCTGGCGAACGCCCATTACCTGCTGGCCGACCTGGACCGTTCACGCGAGGCGTATCACTCAGCGCTCAAGATCTCGCGGCAGTCGATCGCGACCCGCGAATGGTCCGTCAAGATCCTCAACCGGCTGGCGGATGTTGAACTGCAGAGCCTGAACTGGAAAGAGGCAGTGAGGGTCTTCGAGCAACTGCGCAGCCTGCAGCCCATGGAGTCAATCCCCAGGACCGCACTGGTCGACCTTTACCTTAAGCTCGGCCTCTCGCAGCCCGCCCTCAATGAAGTGGACGCGTACATTCAGCTGCTCGAATCAAGCGGCAAGAGCGGAGAGATCGAGGGCTTCCTCGACCGGCTCGTGATCGACAATCCGCACAACACGGAACTTCCGCGTCGTTTGGCGAAGTTTTACGCCAGGCACGATGATAAAGAGACCGCAGTGAAAAAGCTGGATGCCCTGGCTGAAAAGCTGCTGGTTGAAAAGCACAAGGAAGCTGCCCTTCCCGTGATCGCCCTGATTATCGATCTCGACCCCCCCAACCGGGCAGATTACGAAACGCTTTACAAAAACCTGGAAAAATAGTTCATAAAAATCGAACTGCCCCTCGCGTATCCGTGAGGGGCAGTTTTTTGATCGGTTAAGGCGGGTTACCACCAGATGCGAAACCAGGATTTGCCGGAAGCGGATTCACCGCGGATGGCGATCTCTGCCGTGAGGTTGATCGTCGAGCGCACCGGCAGGCTGGGCGAGGTGAACGAGAACTGGCTGATACCGTATTCATTGGTTTCCGGCAGGCGGTAGAATTCCGTGGAGCCATCCGGGAAGTAGAGGGTCACCCCCACCTGCACGCCATCAACCGCCCTCAGGTATTGGTCTTGAACAACCACAAACACCGTCTGCTGTTCGCCTGCGCCGATGAGGGATTTGAGCGTGAATACATTGACCCGCGGGGTCAACAGGCTGCCGCTGATATTGGCAGGCGGGCTGGCTTTTAATAGTTCCGGATCAGCCACCACTTTATCGAAATAGATCTTCCCCAGGTCAGTCAGAAGAACGCGCTCGCCGGCCGGCTTTTCGGGCCACCATTCCATGCGGACGTAGTCAAAATACTGTACGTACCTTCCGTCCACCACTTCCACTTCCGAAATGGGCAGTCCAAACCGGTTGGGGCCATCAAACGCGTCGTAGAACTGCAGGAACGCGTAACACACCGAATACCCTGAATTGAACGGTCTGCAGGTCGGACCGTCGTTGGGGATATCCGCCAGGGGGGCTCCTGATTCATGCAGCAGCCGCCCAAGGGGTGCCATCTGAATTTGTGGACCTTCGACCGTGTCCACCAGGTCAAACCTTGCCTTCTGGAAGTATTGCACACGCGTCCGGGTGACCGGGTCGGTAAAATCATCGGTGATGGGATAACCGTAATAGAAAAGCGGATCTGAGACGCTGTTGTACGCGCGAAGGAACTCGCCCCAGATCCAATGCCCGGTTTCGGAGACATAGACGGAATCCGAGGATTGGGCATTCACCGAAGCGGACATTCCCAGGGCGACGGTCAACAGCATTAAAATCGTGAGCAACAGCCGGCGTTTCTTCATCTTCACCAATTATACAAAGAACGATGTCTATTCGCAAAGGGCATAAAAATCAACTATTTTCACAATTATTGACAACCAGCACATATTCCAGTAAAGTAGACCGTGTTTGAATTCTATCTCGATAGGAGGGAATATGTTGGAGGAATTTAAGAAGTTCATCCTGCGCGGAAATGTGATAGACCTGGCAATTGGTGTTGTGATCGGCGGGGCTTTCGGCACGATCGTGACATCCCTGGTCAACGACGTCCTCATGCCGCCGATCGGATTATTGTTGGGGAAAGTGGATTTTTCAAAGCTGTACATCAACCTTTCGAAAACCAAATATCCTTCGCTTGCTGATGCGCAGGCCGCCGGTGCGCCGACGATCAACTATGGCCTGTTCATAAACAGCCTGATCAGTTTTCTGATCGTGGCAATTGTGATCTTTTTCATCATCAAGTTGATCAACAAGCTCTCCGCTGAAAAGAAAGAGGAAGCGCCTGCCACCCGCGAATGCCCGTTCTGCCTGAGCCAGATCCCCCTCAAAGCCAGCCGCTGCCCCAGCTGCACCTCTGAGGTCGACCCGGTCTGACCCGCCGCGATGCCTCCCCGAAAATTTTATAGATAGCTCTGGTCAGCTATTAAATATTCTGTCCCTGGTTTAGCCGCCAGGGACAGATCTTTGTTGAGGGATGTCTAATTTTTCCTTCGGCTGCGCTCGGGCTTGACCACACCGCCGCGGTAAGACGGCGCCAGGATCTCGTAGATGGCACACACGCGGGTGTCGAGCATGCGGCTGCGGATGCGCGCGTCGAGGTCCTCAAGATTGCTCGACATGGTGATCACGGTTGGAAAACGCGCGTTGTAGCGCTCGTTGAAGACCTGGTAAAGTTTTTCGCGCGCCCACGGGGTGGCGCTTTGAGTACCAAGATCATCCAAAACCAGGATGGGCGCGGTTTTTACGCGGTTGAACAGGTCATCGTACGATGTGCTGCTGGTCGGGCTGAAGGTCGCCCGCAGGTGATCAAGCAGGTCGGGAACCACCACGAATACCGGGTCATCTCCCATCCCCTTGCGGTAATTGCCGATGGCAGCCGCCAGGTGCGTCTTGCCGCAACCGTACCCGCCGGTGAGCACCAGCCAGCCGCGGGGATGTTCGGCAAATTCCTGGGCAGCCCTGAAGACATTTTCCAGGTTAACCTGGATCTCCGGCTGGAGTCTCTCCGGTTCGCGCAGGCTGAAATTCCCGAAAGAACGGTCGCTCAGCAACTGGAGCTGGTAATGCAGCGGGTCGCGTTTGTCCTTGACCGGCGACCGGTAATCCGGCGCCAGGATGTGGACGGAGGTGACCAGGTCGGGATCCTGCAGGCGCGACCTGATGCGGTCATCCAGGTCCTCAAGGTCCAGGTTGGAAGTGACCACTGTGGGCAGTTTCCGGGTATAGCGATAATCAACGATCTGGAACAATTTCTCGGCCGCCCAGCCGGTCGAGTTCTGCGAACCAAGGTCGTCCAGAACCAGCAGTTCAATGTTTCGAATCTCCTCAAAGCGGTCCTCAAAGCTCGAATCATTTGAACCGTAAGAGTACCGCAGCCAGTCGAGCAGGTCCGGCACGGTGAGAAAGATGGTCTGCATGCCAAAATCCACACAGGTGTTGGCGATCGCCGCGGCAAGGTGCGTTTTCCCGCAGCCGTACGTTCCCCGCAGCACCAGCCAGCCATGCGGCGACGCGGCGAATTGCTGCGCCTGGCTCAAGGCGTACTGCAGCGAGCGAATTTGTTCATCACCCAATCCCAGCCGCCCCTGGACGGAAAAATCGTTAAAGGTCATCGATTTAAAGGCTTCGAGGTTGCTCATCCGGTATAGCCTGTCCTGCGCGCTGCGTGTCATCTCGTTCTGTTTGCACACGCAGGGCGTCAGTTTGCCAAAATCTGGATGATCAATTGGTAAATCGCGCCGCAAAAAGCCCACCCCGCCGCAGATCGGGCACTTTTCTGTGGATTTGTCCTGCGGATCAATGCTTGATGAAGTCGGCATATTTCCCTTCGCTGTCGCGTTTACGATCTTCCTGAGAGGTTCTCCTATCGGCTGCATCGCGTCCCTTCTCCTTCCAAGATCTTAATATCGCGTCAACAAAGCGCCAGTTGCGCGCATTCCTGGTCACGGCGATCCTGATCGCGTCTTCGATCCACTCCTGGGGGTAAGTCTTTTCGGCATCCTCCAGCGTCTCAGCCAGGATGGGGGTCAATGGGCCGATGTTCTGCTCGTAGAGGGCATAGATATTCGGCCTTTCCGGCTGCAGCCGTACAGACGCGTGGTCATCGGCGCCTGGCTGCCAGGCTCCGCCCGCCAGCCCATCCCGCGCGGCCTTCCCGCGGGGGCTGTTGAGGAAGTAATACGATTCATTCTCCAGCGAGGCGTCCAGCAGAACACCGCGCCCACACGCGCGCTCCAGCGCGTCCGCCAGGTTCTTCTCCCGGGCGGCGTTCGACTGCCCGAAGGCAGCCATCAATCGCTCGTCCTTCAGATAATCTGTAAATCGCAAATAACGCGGTTCCTTCACCTGGGTGTTAATGCGCCAAAAAGTGTACAGGATCACGCGCAGCTCACCGGCGTGGTCGATCACCGGTAGAAGTTCAGTGAAGAACGCCTCCGGGACCGGCACGGCGTGGTCGATGTCCTTATTAAATCCTTTAAATTTGTCCATCGGGCTGCTTACCTGGGTCGTTTCTTATGGCGGTCTTCCTCAGCCGGCATGGCGTTTTCAAACTTGGCGAGTTTTTCAAGGAAGACGAGTTCGATACCGCTGTGAGTGGGACCGTTCCTGTGTTTGGCCACGATCAATTCCGCGATGTTTTGCCGCGGATTGTCCTTTTCATCCTTGTCCGGGCGGTGAATGAACATGACGATGTCAGAATCCTGCTCCAGGCTGCCAGATTCCCGCAGGTCTGAAAGCATCGGGCGCTTGCCCTCACGCTGCTCCACGGCGCGTGAAAGCTGGGCAGCCGCCAGCACCGGTACATCCAGCTCGCGCGCCAGCACCTTCAGACTGCGGGAGATGTAGGATACCTCCTGGACACGGTTCTCGTTGCGCGAGTCGCTGCCCATCAACTGCAGGTAATCCACCAGGATCAGATCAAGACCCTGCTCCATGTGCAGCCTGCGGCACTTGGTGCGCAGCGCCAGCGGTGTGATCGCCGGCGTATCGTCCAGCCAGATGTGGGTATCCGCCAGCACGTCGATGGCATGGGTGAACACGGACCATTCCTCATCCTTCAGTTTGCCGGTCCGAAGCCTGTGCGTGTCAATACCGGTCTCCTGGGCGATCAGGCGTTGAACCAGCTGCTGGTTGGACATTTCCAGCGAGAACATCGCCACGTTTTTCTTGTGCTTCTGGGCGGCATTCTTGGCGATCGACAACAAGAAACCCGTCTTGCCTGAGCCCGGCCGACCGGCGACGATCAACAGGTCAGATTTCTGCAAACCTCCCAACAGGTGATCGAGGTCGGTCAGACCGGTGGGTACACCAAAGATCTCTTCGTCCCGCTTGGAGAGTTCATCGATGTGGTCGTAATAATCGCTCACCACCTGTTGGATAAATTCCAGGTCGTGCCTCACGCGCCGCGCGCTCAGGCCAAAGACCTGCTTTTCAGCTTCATCCAGAATGGTCTTGATCTCCTTGCTTTCATCGTACGCCAGCCTGGCCATCTCGTTGGCGGATGCCAGCATTTTGCGCCGGATGGACGTCTGTTCAACAATATGGGCGTAAGCTTCAGCGTGCAGCGAGGTCGGCGTCTGGTTGACCAGCGCCAGCAGGTAAGCCTGGCCGCCAATTTCCTCCAGCTGCCCCTGCTCCTGCAGGCTTTCGCTGACCGTCAGGATATCGATCGGGACACGCCTTTCATGCAGGCGCACATAAGAATTCCAGATCCACTGGTTGCGGATAATGTAGAAGTCATCCGGCATGATAACCTGGGAGATCTCAAAATACGATTCGGGATTGATCAGCACCGAACCCAGGACTGCTTCTTCTGCTTCCCGACTGTTGGGTTGGGACTGGATGACGGTTGAGGATTCGTCTTCGTATGGCGGAAAATTTCCCATAGTGCTTCCTTTTCCAGGGATCTATCAGAGTTGGTTTTACTGGGAGGATGAATCACTGTCCGGATTGGGAGGTTCGTCCTGATCCTCATCATTCTCCGGCAGGTCATCCAGGTTCACCTGTTTGAGAAAATCTTCAAACAATGAAAGCCTTTCCTGCGCGTCGCTGGTTTCTGTTTCTTCTGTGTGTTCCGATTCGGGTTCCCGCGTTCCATCCAGTATTTCGTATTGAATATCCGTCTCCGGCAGGATGCCGGCGCTGTCAAGAATATCCGGGTTGACCAGGATCGGCACGTGCGCGCGCACCGCCAGGGCGATCGAATCCGAGGGACGGGCGTCCACATCGTGCACCACGCCGTTCAGCTCGACCACCAGGTTGCCGTAAAAAACATCCCCCTTCAGTTCCACCACTTCCACCCGCAGCAGCCTCGCGCTCAATGCTTCCAGGGCACCCAGCACCAGGTCATGGGTTTGCGGGCGGGCAACCTCGATCTCCTGCAGCGAGATGGTGATAGCCTCCGCCTCATATGGACCGATCCAGATGGGCAGGAACCGCTCACCAACCTTCTCGCGCAGCAGCACGATGCGTTGCTGGTTGGTCAGGCTTACCCGCACACTATCGATGATCACCTCTACCAATTGGGTCAAAGAACCCTCCCATTAAATTCGCGCCAACCCCTTGAATAATTCTAACACGCCAGTAATTGAGGCGCAACGAAATGCCCTGACATTTCAATTTCTTAAGAATTCATTTTCCTGCGATTTGCTTTTCTTAAGATTAGTGTATAATAACGCTATCTTAAGGCGGGGAGAATATCCCGTTACACATTACGTAAATGCAGCCTGCCTGAGAGATATTCACAGGTGCCGTAAGCAAACGTGTAACTCGAAATTATCAGGCAAGTCCCGGGTATTATTGTTTTTACAGGGAAGATTGGGTCGATCAATTTGTTAAAACCTAGGATCCTTTTAATCGAAGGCAAGCGGACAGACCACCCCTCCTTTGCGGCCGGTCTTTCAAAAAAGGGCTACCTGGTGGAAAGCGTGGCGAGCGGCAGCGCGGCGCTGATCCAGCTGGACAATGTTGTTCCAGCCCTGATCGTGGTGGACGCTTCTTCGATGCGCACCAGCGGCAAGCGTATCTGCCAGGCATTGCGGCAAAAGCAACCCGATTTACCCCTCATCCTGGTGATCGACCAAAACAGCGACCCGAACGACAATTACGGAGCGGACGCCGTGCTTGTGCTGCCGTTTACCATGCAAAAGTTGATCAACCGCATCCGGCGTCTGCTGCCGATCACCAACAACGGCGGCCTCGAAGCGGGTCCAATCATGCTCGACGTCACGGAGAAGCGTGCCCTATGCGGTGACAAACAGATCCAGCTGACCCCCAGGCTCACCACCCTGCTGCGCATCCTGATGGAACATGCCGGCGAAGTGGTGGAACGCAAAGCGCTATTCAGCGAAGCGTGGGAAACCGACTACACCGCCGACACCCGCTCGCTGGACGTGCACATCAGCTGGTTGCGGCAGGCGCTGGAGGAAAACCCGCGCCGCCCAAAGTACATCCTCACATGCCGCGGTGTGGGCTACCGACTGGACGTGGGCACGCCCGCCAAATCCCAGGGCAAAAAGAAAAAATAAAAACCACCCCGGCTTTCACCGGGGTGGTTTCGCGTTTATGACAAGTCGTCTATTTCAGTAGATCGATGAGGGCGGGGGTCTGGGGGAATTCAGCGCCTTCGAGATTCATCTCCAGGTTTGCGCCGCCGTTTACCTTGATAAAGGAAGCTATGATTTGCGTCGCCAAGACCGGTGGTGTTTCAAGGTCGGTACCACCATTCAAAGTGATGTCAGAGGTGGGCGCGTATACCGTCCCCGAGATCTGGTTGTTCGAGCCGCCATTGATCTGCACAGTTGAAGGTTTAGCAAAATACATCAACACCCCTCGCACCGCCGGTGGATTACCAAAATTATCACCGCTGGCAGCTGAAAGAGTCAAACCATAACTGTTTTCAATCTTCTTCTCATTGAAGTTATTGTTCAGTTTGACCGTTGTTGAGTTCATGAAGTACAGGGTAATATCATTCCCAACTACGTTGCCCTTGGTGTTTTCAAACCCGCCCTTCAGGCAATACAACCCCGGTGAAAGCGTCAGGTCGCCGCTGGATGTTATCCCATTATAGTTGCCAGGAGATAGTGTTCCTGAGCCTGCCGCATTAACAAAAGGTTTGGATAGGTCGCATTTGGGAGGATCGAGCAAAATGTCTTCAAGGGGTGCAGCCGCGGGTTCCGGGTCGGGGACCATATCCGCGGTGTCGCATCCCTTGCATTCCACATAGGACCCATCATGCATGTAATCAGGCACGTACCAGATGCCGGAGTCACTTCCACTCGATTCGATGTAAATGTTATTGGCATCTGCCTTGATGCACGAATTGGAGAAGATGCCCGCATTCTTAACCACCACGCTCGACCCGCCTTCAAAGGTCATACCTCCAACCTTATTGGAACAATCCGGCGAAACGGTGACCAGCCCCAACCCGTTGGCGAAAGGCCGCTTGGGATAGACCCTGGCGGTTGATTCCACGGTCGTGGTCAGCGTATCCCTTGAAAGCAATTTCGCGAAATACGTGTCGGTTACCGTGGTGACCATCACCTTGACATCCAGGTAATACTCTCCGGAGTCGTGACAGAATATCTGCACGCCATTTTTTGTGCTCAGGTCCTGCGATGCAAGGATCACATCGTCCACCAGGGCGGAATCCTTGGCTGCCTGGACGGCTGCGGCGGTGGCTTCATCAGATAGCGTAGCGGAATTCCCGCACCAGCTCCCCTTCACTGTCGAATCCTTGAGCAGCTGCGCGGCTGCTCCCGCGCCCGCCAGGGCGGCGGAATCCGCGGTGGATTGGTCGGTCCGGCGCTCGCTGTAAACCATGCCCCCGTCAACCGCCAGGGCGGTGATGCCGATGATGGCGACCATCGCCAGCGCCAGGATGATCAGGATCTGTCCTTTTTCCATTTTTCTGTTCATCATTCACCTCGCTAATCTTCGTCAGGCGGCTGTGGTCGTAAGATGGTCCCGTTTGCCGTCGCATGCAGCGGGATCGATTGCCCGATGAAAGCTCCCAGGAAAGGCATGGTGATCCTGAAAGTTTGGGTCATGTCAATGCGCATTTCTTTACCCGCATATACGTTCGACGGGGCGATCGATTCACAGGATTGATAGACGCCGTTGTTATTTTCGATCGTCACCACAACCGTGATGTCCTCGGGCAAGACCTTGTTGCTTGTGTTGTACTGCACCCGTTCCCGGATCTGGTTGCAATGGGTCGGGAAGCTGGTGCCGAAGACCACGCCTTCCTCAGCCGCGTCCTGCATTGATAACAGGGTGAAAAATGCGCGCCCAAGGTCAACGATTCCAGAGAGCAGCAACAGCAGCACCACCAGCGCACCGGTGAGCTCAACCAGGCTCTGCCCTTTTTCCCTTTTCGTTGGTCTTAGTGTATCCATGAAGTTCACTCCATTATTTCAAGTATTGCACGTAACAACCCTGGGTAGTGAGGTACACCTTTAATTTGTAAACATCAAATAGATTGCTGGTGAAAATGAATTGTAATTGGCTGCCTGCCAATTCTCCAGCCGGGACAGTGCGCGACCTGGGTGAAATGTCGTAGAAAGTTAATACTTGCGGAGATAACACCGGATCACCAGCAGGCACCCAAATTGGATTGCCTCTAAACGAAAGTTTTGTTAAGGCAGAGGAATAACTGTTGTACCACTCGATGTCGATGTGATCAATGATCGTATCCTCGGTGGAACGATTGTAAATACTGATGTACCATGAGTTTGCGATCGAATACGGCGTGGACAAACTGAACTGATCGCAGATCGGCCATTGCGTGGGGGTCGGCGTCTTCGTGTTGGTGGATGTGCGCGTGGGCTTTGGCGTGTTGGTAATGGTCGGGGTGGGTGTGATCGAGGGTGTCACCGTATTCGTAGCGGTGGGCGTGTTTGAAGGGGTCAAGGTATCGGTCGGGGTGAGGGTGATGGACGGCGTCAGCGTGATGGATGGGGTCAGGGTGATCGAAGGTGTCAGCGTGATGGTCGGCGTCAGCGTGATGGTAGGTGTATTGGTAATTGTTGGCGTATTTGTAATGGTGGGCGTGTTGCTGGGTGTTTGGGTAAAGGTCGGCGTCTTGGTGAAGGTGGGCGTCGAAGTGAAAGTGGGGGTATTCGTTGGCGTGTCTGTAGGAGTTAATGTGGCCGTTCGCGTGGCGGTCGGCGGGGGTTTGGGGGTGTTGGTATTCGGCGGTGTGCCTTCAATGTTCAGATCAACGATCACGGTTCGGGCGTTAACCGAAGTGATCGGGATGGTGTTGAGATTGACAAATGAAAAAAGCGGGTCGTAGCCTGATGTTACCGTAACGATCACCCGGTCGCCCAACGCCAGGTCGCGGTCAGCCGCCAGCGGGCAGGTGGCAAACACCTGGCTTACCCCATAATCGTCAGGACCATGATCATATTCAATGACGATATCATCCAGTTCCGCCAGTATGCCAATTCGGTTTGCGCGCTCTTCGATCCCCGCGCAATCGCGGTAATACTCGATCCCGTCAGCGTTCTTGCCCACCGCTCCGGCGTAGCGCACCGCGTCGCGGCTGGCTGAAAACACCGTGGTATATATAAAGAGCAACCTGGCAGCTTCGAAAATTCCGACCACCAGCAACAAGAATATCGGCAACGTCAAAGCCAGTTCAACCATCGCCTGCGCTTTTAACCTGTGCGGTTTCCTGTTCCGGTGGAACAAAGTCATTCACGTCCCCTTGTTCAGAATTAAGATGAAAAAATATTCAAAGAGACTGCGCTCATTGAATCCACTATGATTTATTATACAACTTAGTACAAGCACTGGTTTTCTTATTGCAGATTTGTTAAGTGCCTGAACCGCTCAGATGAAGAACAGTATCAACATCAAGCCCAGAAGCGCACCGCTTGTTGTACACGCCACATTCACCAGGTCATTGCCTACCCAGCGCAATCCCCGGCGCTGGCTTGTGGGCGTGCCGCAGGTATGCAATGGGGATTTTTCGGTTTCCTTCAGACATTGCGGGCACCAGTATACTGCCTGGACCGTCGCTCCCAGCAGTGAATCCACCAGGCTGCCAAGCACACCCGCGCCGAAGATGACCAGGGCATACATCCATATCGGCTGGCTGACGGCCGGCGACTCCGGCCAGAACGCCCACGCCGTGAGGCCGATGACCGCAGCCCCTGCCGCGGCTGCCAGTGTGCCTGCCAGGCTGACCGCCCCGGACGTGCCGGCAGGCATCTTTTTCCAGCTGTTGATACTGCGCGGTGAGGTTTTGTTCAGAAAGCCAAGCTCGGTCGCCCAGGTATCCGCGTTGGCCGCGGCGAAGGCCGAAGCAAAAGCCACCCATGGATACACTGAACCCGGAAAAACAAGGTGGAATAAGACTGCAAGTCCAGCCATTCCCCCATTGGCAGCCACCTGCCAGGCATCCCGTTGTGAACCTTTTTCATTATTTATCTCAATTACCTGCTTTCGATACTTGAAGAGCTTTGAAAGCCCGGACGACGTGACGAAGAACATCATCAAAACCAGCGCCCAGGGCAGACCGCCCAGCCCAAAAACCACCGTCCCCAGCAGCCAGGCGGCCAGGGCGCCGCTGGTATTGAGCGCGCGTAAGCGGCGCGCCACCGCGGCGATGACCGCGGCGATAAGGAAACCAAGGGCGAGCTGGATATAGTCCAACGAAACTGCCGTTATCCCGTTTGGAATACCATCAACAGCACCGCGAGCAGCAGTAGCAGGGTCGTCACCGAGCCGGCTGCCCACAGGAAATAGGAGCTGGTGCGCGTCTCCAACCGGCGATGAAAATAGAGACCTGTGATCAGGTTGATGACTACAAACAGGATCCCGATCACCGGTAATAGCAGCAGCCGGCTGGATGGCACGGGTTCAAGCGGCAGCGCGTTGGCGTCATATCCCAAGGAAATGAAATTCTGCTGCGGGAACAGGATGGTGGTCACCGCCAGGAGGACGATCACTAATCCGATGCTCAGGAATATCAACCCGCGCGCGCTGCGGCTTTCGATGACCTGCGACAGGTAAGCCGCCGGTTTGGCAGTGTAAGCCTCAATGGGCGACAGGCTTCCCATTTCGATCGCGCGCTGAAAACGGTCTGAAAACGCGACCGGCTCCTCGGGAGATAACACCAGCGTTTTATTGATCGAGGATACGATCACCAGTTCGGGAACGCTGCTGGCG
Source organism: uncultured Anaerolinea sp. (assembly GCA_964470275.1). Classification (GTDB taxonomy): domain Bacteria; phylum Chloroflexota; class Anaerolineae; order Anaerolineales; family Anaerolineaceae; genus UBA6107. The sequence continues at coordinate 17,796 of CAYYBP010000012.1, forward strand.
ATGAACTCCACTTTGCCCAGCTCGGGGTGCTCCGAGTATCCCAGGATCGCACCCGGGACTGAGAACGGAGGCATCTTCAAGGGGATGTTGAGATCGGTTGCCGGGCGGACCCAGGTGACTTCCGGCAGCGGCAGGTCTTCAGAACGCAGCCCCCAGCGGACGCGCAGCCCCTCACGTTCAATGGTGTAGGTGGCGTGCAGCAGCGCGTAGCCGCGGTACGCCGCGAACGGGATGAGCGCGACCAGGATCACAGCGCCAAGCAGGTAAAACAGCAGCCTCCAGCCAATGTCGCCGGTGAAAGCGGTGATCAATAAGGTCGCCACGCCGGCGAGCAGGACCAGAAGGATCCCCGCGTGCAGAATGAGCCCGGTTGTGCGCGCTGGCAGAAAAACCTGCCTTCCATTCGACATGGTCGCTCCTGCCCGGTTACCCTTGCGCGATGCAGTCCACCAATTCCCGGCAGACCAGGTCGACCTGTTCTTCGGTCATCATGCCGGAAAATGGCAGCGCCATCCCGCACCTGCCCATTTGCTCGGTCACAGGGTAATCACCCGGTTTATAGCCGAAGAGGTCCACCATGTAAGGCTGCAAATGGATCGGCAGAAAATATGGCCGCACCGGGATACCTCTCTCCTTCAATCCATCTGCGACCCGGTCGCGGTTGATCGACTTTTCCAGCTGGATCACATATACAAACCATGATACGCGGGTGGTGTGAACCGCCACCGCTGGCGGTGTTACCCCTGCAACACGAACCAGTCTCTCGGTGTACCAGTTCGCCACCCGCTGGCGCTTCGCGATCAATTCCTCGATCCGCTGCATTTGCGCCAGCCCGAGCGCCGCGCTCATTTCATCCAGCCTGTAGTTGTAGCCCAGGTGGGTGTGCTGCAGCCAGGTGTCGCCGGGAGCGCGCCCCTGGTTGCGCAGCGCGCGCATCAAGCCGGCAGCTTTATCATCATCCGTGACAATCATCCCGCCTTCGCCCGTGGTGATCTGCTTATTGGGGTAGAACGCGAAAACGCCGTAATCCCCCAGCATCCCGGTGGGGCGTGACTTGTATCGCCCGCCGAGCGATTCACAGGAATCCTCGATCAGCTTGAAGCCATACTTCTCCGCTGTTTTAACCAGCGGATCATAATCCAGCGGTTGTCCAAAGACGTCTACCGCGATAATTGCCTTGAGAGCGTTGTGTACACCAGCGCCCTTGCGTGCCAGCCAGCGCGCGCCAGCCGCGCCGCCCTTGCGCAGATCTTCCACCGCTTCAAGCGCTTTCTCCACGTCCATGTTACCGGTCAGCGGATCCACATCCACAAAAACCGGCAGCGCTTTCTCAAACAGCAGTACGTTCGTGGATGCGACAAAGGAAAAGGGCGTGGTGATCACCAGGTCGCGCTCGCCAATTTCCGCCGCCCGCACGCACAGGTGCAGCCCCGACGTGCCGGAGTTGACGGCGATGGCGTGTTTCGCGCCAACATAGCGGGCAACGCTTTCCTCAAAGGCATCCACCTTCGGACCCATGCTCAGATTGGGTGTATTCAATACCTCCATCACAGCCTGGCGGTCAGCGTCGGTGAGATCGGGGAGCGACATGGGAACTCGAACCTGGTTGGTTTTCATGAAATATTGGTTTACCCTTTCCTTCTTATGCTTGTCCGCATCAATCGGACTCCAACTGGTGTAAAGCGCTGCTGATCTCATCTGCCAGGTTCTCGACAGCCACAATGCGCGTTTCACCGGTTTTGCGCAGCTTAAGCTCGACCCCGCCTTGCTTGAACGCCCGTTCACTCACTGTTACCCGAACAGGCAGACCGATCAGGTCCGCGTCGTTGAATTTTACCCCCGCTGATTCCTCGCGGTCATCCACCAGCGCTTCAAGCCTGGTTGCAACCAGCTGTCTCTCGACAACGGCAGCGATCGAACCGGTATCCAATTCCCGGCCGGGCAGGACCACCAGGTGGACAGGATAAGGGGCGAGGGAAACCGGCCATACCAGCCCGTGTTCATCATGGTGTTCTTCAACGACGCACGCCAGCAGCCTGCCCAGCCCGATGCCGTACGATCCCATGATGACCGGGCGGCTCGCGCCTGTTTCGTCCAGGAAGACCGCCCCCATGGCGTCTGAGTAGCGCAGTCCCAACTTGAAAATGTTGCCGACCTCTACCCCGCGCACCAGCCGCATGGCGGCCCCGCAAACCGGGCAGCCATCCCCATCACGCGCCGCGGTGATATCCGCGACGATTTCAGCGGTGTAATCGCGCCCGTAGTTCACGTTGCACAAATGGTAGCCGGGTTCGTTCGCCCCCGCCACCAGGTTCGGGCTGAGGGGGATGAGCTCATCAACGATCACACGCGCGCCCTTTACACCTACCGGCGAGGCATAGCCCGCCGCCGCGCCACTTTTGGCGATCTGTTCCTCGGTCGCCGGTTTCAATTCGATCGCTTTGACCAGGTTGGCCACCTTGGTCTCGTTCACTTCCATGTCGCCGCGCACCACGGCAAAGATCAGCTCGTCATGGCGGTCTTCCGGGTGTTCACCCACCAGGGCGCTGAAGAAAACTGCTTTGGCGGTTCGCGATTCCGGGACGCCCAGGAAGGCAGCCAATTCCTCGATGGAGGAAGCCCCGGGCGTTGCCACCTTTTCGACAGGCAGCATCTCCTCTGCTGGCGGTGTTGGCTTACGGGTTGCGCATACCTGGCGATTGGCGGAATGACCGCAGTGATCGCAGAATAACAGGCTGTCCTCGCCGATGGGGGTGAGGTACATGTATTCATGCGCCATCTTCCCGCCCATCATGCCGGTGTCGGACTCAACCGCCACGGTCGGAAGACCGCAGCGTTTGAAGATCTTGAAATAGGTCTTGTAATGCGCCTGGTACTGGGCGTCCAACCCCTCCCAATCGGCATCGAGACTGTACGAGTCGAGCATGATGAACTCGCGCACCCGGATCAACCCGGCCCGCGGCCGGGGATCATCGCGCCACTTGGTCTGCAGGTGATAGATCAACGCCGGGAGCTGGCGATAGGAGCGAATGACTGACCGCACCAGGTCTGAGACGACTTCCTCATGCGTCATCGCTAACACCATGTCATGGTCTGCCTTGTCTTTGAAGCGCCCCATCTCGCTCCCGATCTGGTAATACCGCCCGGTTTCCTTCCACAGGTCCGCTGGCTGCACCACCGGCATCAACAGCTCCTGACCGCCGATGGCGTTCATTTCTTCACGAACGATGGTCATGATGCGGTTCAACACCCGGTACGCCAGCGGCAGGTAGGTGAATATCCCCGCGCCCAACTGACGGATGAACCCGGCGCGCACCAGCAGCTGATGGCTCACGACCTCGCTATCAGCGGGTGATTCACGCAGCGTTTGACTGAACAGGTGTGAAATTTCCATTGACTACCTTACCGAAATAATTATATGAAGAGCAGCCATGAAGACACCGCCCGAAACAGCAGCGATGCTGAGACATGGTAGGTTTTTTTCATGATCCAACCCACGAGCAAAGACTGAACCAGGGCGATCAGGATCGCCGGCCAGGACTCCGACAGGTTGCCCAGCCACGCCCTGCCCGGCAGCTGCCACAGCAGGAACAACACGGATGTGGCCAACCAGCCCCAGTTCTGCCCGAAATGCGACATCAATCGCAATTGAATATACCCGCGGAAGATGGTCTCTTCTGCCAAACACAGGATAAGAAATACCAGCAGCAGGCTACCCTGGCCGGCGGACACGCCCTGAAGCAGGGCGGTGAACTTGCCGCGCAGGAAGACGGTGAGCACTGCCAGCAGCGCGCCTAAGGTGAGACCCGCTTTGAGGTTTTCCTTGCTCCAGCCGGTGCTCTTAAGCGGTTGCCCGCGCACGATCAACAGGATGATAAAAGGGATTAGCGAGATGACCGCCAGCAGCATGCGTTGACCGGATTCACCGCCTTCGAAAGCGCCGGCCGCCTGCCGGAGAAACCCAAAGATGTCGTTGGTGAAAAACTGGAAGGCGAAAAAGAAGATCAGCGCGAAAGCCGTCAAGGCGAAGGTGGATTCGCGTTTTGGGAAACGAAAATCGATGCGGCGAATCTTCTTAAGCACCGGGCTGACGCCGACGATCATGGTCACAGCGATCGCCCCCAGCCACTCGCTTAAGAATCCGAGCCAGTATTTGGTATCCAACGGGTTCATTCGCCTGCCACCTGTCTACCTTTTGGCGGCGGGGGTGATTTTACTTCAACCGGCGCTTGTGGAGCGGGTTCTTCAGGCTCTTGAACCTCATGCGCCGCGGGCTCCTCCAGCTGCAGGTCGAGCTTTTCTTCCATCCGCACCTGGCCGCGCAGAAAAGCGCCTTCCTCGGTGGCGAACGCGATCGTTACCACGTCACCCCACACCCGACCCGTGGAGCGGATCTCGAGCTTCTCCGCGGTGACATTGCCTCGCAAAGCGCCCGCCACGATCACGCTGTTGGCGCGCAGGTTCTCGCAGGTCACCCGCCCGGTCTCGCCGACCACAACCAGCCCGCGGATGCGGATCTCGCCTTCGAACGCGCCCTCGATTCGAATACCGCCGCGCCCGCCCAGGTTGCCCGACCAGTTGATTCCCGGTCCGAGGACTGAGGTGACCCTCTCCACCGGCGGCATCTGCTGTTCCACAACTGGAGTCGTCTTCTTAAACATGTACGTCCTCCCCTGGCAGAATACTCATGCAGAGACCAAACACGAGGAAGAGCCTGCCAGACCAATGATCTGTATTGAATGTTAATCGCTTCATTTTACCATCAGGGATACATCAACTCTGCATGGACCGTCTCGCTTTGAGATGCTGGCGGGGCTACTCCAGCGGCCAGATGCTGCCTGCCCGCACGATGCCATTCTCTGGCACGTCACCCTTCACCACCGCGCTGTTGCCGATGCGTGCCCCCGCCCCGATGCGCACCCCCAGGTTTATGGTGACGCCCATGCCGACCAGGGCGCGTTCCTCGACCGTCACACTGCCAGCCAAAATCGCTCCCGGTGAAATATTAACGAATTTCCCAAGAACGCAGTCATGTGAAATAATCGCGCCAGTGTTGATGATGCTGCCAAAACCCACGTGCGTCTCGCTGCCGATGTAGGCGTGGCAGAACACCTGGCAGCCCTGTTCCAGCTCCGCGCTGGCTTCGATAAAGGAGAGCGGATGCGCCACGGTGACGCATAAAAAGCCTGCCTGTTCAAGCTTCTGATAAACCGCCAGGCGCGGGTGAATGCTCCCGATGCCGCCCACGGCGTTGATCGCCAGACCCACGCCTTTCCTGCGCAGGGCAGGCAGCAGTTCACCACCGCCCAGCACGGGGATTCCCATGATATTTTCGCCCGCCGGGATGCCGTCATCGAGAATGCCGTGAACCTGGTAGCGCCCGTCAAGCCGGATGAGATCGATCAATGATTTGGCGTGCCCGCCGCCGCCATAAACCACCAGCAGCGTGGGATCCAGCCCTGCCTGCATTTCCTCACCGGCACCCATCTCATTCAGTATCTTTTCTGTAATGAGAATCCCTTTCGGCAGGCTATCCAGGTCGATGCCGCGCTCCCTGGCTGATTTCAGCGCTGGCGCGGTGATCAGAAGCTCAGCAGGGATTTCCTCCGCCTGCCGCGGGGTTAATTCGTGAGAAACCGGCGCTTCCGCCGGCAGGATACTATCCGGGGTCGGCGCCAGGTAACAAAGGCGTTCGCCTGAACGCACCGCATCACCGGTTTTAAACTTTAGCCCCAGGATATATCCATCGCCATCGGCGCTTAATTCAAATGTCGATTTGGTGGTCTCAAATACAGCCATGATCTGCCCTTTTGCGACCTTCTGCCCCTCGGTCACGCTCAAATCCACGAGGAGTGATTCCGGTTCGTTCGGGTTCACCAGCGGTACCAGCACTTGCAGGAGATCATTCATCTTGATGAACCACCTTTCTCACTGTCCGCAAAATATCACACATCTGCGGAAGGACTGCCTGCTCAAGCGAAAGCGCCGCAGGCACCGGAAGGTCACGGGCTGCCACCCTGGCGGCTGCCAGCCGGCCGGGGAGTAATTCGACCAGGCGCGCGATCAACTCCGTGCCCCAACCCAGCGTCAGCCCGCCTTCCTCGATCGTAACCAGCTTCGAGGTGCGGCGTACCGATTCCAGCAGCGCGCCGGGGTCAAACGGCGCAAGCCGGGTCATCACCACCAGTTCAGCGACGATCTCTTCCTCGTACGCCAGTTTGATCATCGCCTGGTGCGCCATGTCAGCCATGTAGCCGTACGCCACCATTGTCACTGTCGGCGGCGGCGCTCCCTTCACCCTCACCACGTACGCGGGGGTTGAGACTCCGTCCTTCAGATCGTCTTCATACCGACGGATTTCCAGCTGCGGTTGGCCGTTCGCGCCGTAAAGCGGTAACAGGTACTGGAGCTTGTTCTCAATAAACAGAATGGGGTCTTCGGTATCCAGGATGCAGTTAGCGAGCAGCTGCCCCGGAGATTGTGAGGGGATATCCTCGACGAAATTCGTCGGCGCGATGACCCTCAAACCGGGCACTCCAAGGTAGAGCTTCTCGAGGGTTTGGGAATGGGTTGGACCATAACCGCGTCTTCCTCCCATCGGCGTGCGGATAACCAGCGGCAGGCGGACTGTATTGTTGTACATCCAGCGGAACTTGCTGATGTGATTGATGAGCTGGTCGGCTAGCAGGGTGGTGAAATCGCCGAACATGATCTCCAACACCGGGCGCAGCCCGCGCAGCGCCATTCCAGCCGCCACCCCTGCCAGCCCGGCTTCAGAGATCGGCGCAGCCCAAACACGCCTAGGGTGGGCGGTCGAGCAGCCCCGGGTGACCTTGAACGCCCCGCCGTACGGGTCAAGGATGTCTTCGCCGAGCAGATGTACTGTTTCATCCCTGTCCAGCGCGGAGAGCAGGCCGGCATTCAATGAATCCAAAACGGTGGTTTTCACCGACCCTCCTCAATAAACTGCGCGGCAGGGTCCGAAAGCGCTACCTGGAAGGCATCAGCGACCTCTGCATCGACTTCGACCCGCACCCTGTCAATCGCCGCCAGGTCAAGACGGCCTGCCAGTAATTTCAAGGGGTCGCGTGTTTGAAGTAGGTGATCGAGTTCTTGTTCTGTACGGGTATCGTCACCCTTGGAGTGCGGCCCGAAGCGAGCGGTATGGATGACCAGCGCGGCAGGGCCTTTCCCGCCGCGGACCTCAGCAGCGGAGCCGGCGGCTGCCTGCCGGATGACCGCAACGTCGCTGGTATCGAGCTCGCTCGCGGGAATGTCAAACGCCCGCAAACGGTCGGCCAGCGAACCGGCTGTAGTCAGCGCGGTGGGTGTGGTCTGCGCGATGTGGTTATCCTCCACGACGATCAGGATGGGCACCTGCCAGATCTTCGCCATGTTGAAGGCTTCGTAGATCGCCCCCTCCCCGAACGTCCCGTCGCCCAGGAAAACGGTGACAATCGCATTTGTTCGACGCTGTTTTTCAGCCAGCGCCATCCCCACAGCGATGGGGGCAATGCCCCCTTGCACACCGTTGGAATAGAGATTGCGCCAGTGGATGTGCTGCGACCCTCCCCTGCCGCCGCACACACCGGTGTCCCTGCCCATCAGCTCGGCGAACAACGCCCGCATCTCCCCGCCGTACGCCAGGAAATGCCCGTGGCAGCGGTGATTGGTGACGATCACGTCCTGCGGCTGCAGGACGCTGATCACCCCGACGGCATTGGCTTCCTGGCCAAGCGAAGTGTGGGTGGTGCCGGCGAAGACCCCGCGCTTGAATTCCTCGAGCACGGTCTCTTCAAAGCGCCGGATGCGCAGCATGGAACGGTATAAATCCACGGTAGTTATCATAAAGATTCTAAATAGAATGGTTGGATTGAATAACGCCAGGGCATTGAACGCCAGGGTTCCGGGGCGTAGTTGATCCCCACGCGCGCAGACGCGTTCACGGCATCATCCGGGATGGTGTGGGCGTCTTCAATGACCAGCGGACTGACCGGATCGCACAGGGATGCACCGTTCAAGTCGCCATTGATCGCCAGGGCTTTACACAGCCGCGCCGGTCCGTTGCACCAATTGGACGCCGGAATGCCCTTGCGTCTCTCGGCCATGCTCTCCAATCCTTCACGCGGTTCCACAGCCCGAACCAGCACAGCCGCCGGGAATCCTGGTTCAGCGCACACCGCGTTGAAACACCAGTGCATCCCATACGTAAAGTAGATGTAGGCTCTGCCGGCGGCGCCGTACATGACGGCGTTGCGCCGGGTCTGCCCGCTGCGCGCGTGACAGGCCAGGTCTTCCTCGCCGCGATAGGCTTCTGTTTCGGTGATGATTCCGGATAAGCGCTTGCCTTGATACACTCTCACCAGCCTTTTTCCCAGCAGATTGCGCGCAACTTCGGCGGCATCTGCCAGGTAGAATGACTCTGGAAGACAATTCATACTGGTATTATACCGAAAAGGCATCATCCAAAAAGTGTGAATCCGTGGAAATAAAAACTGCCCTTCAGGGCAGCCTTATGTGTCTCAGCTACTGGTTATGAATTTTACTTTGCTTCCATCCGGGGTTTGATGTCATGGTCAAGCGTGCTCGCCAATCCATCCACGAGGTCGGTTTTCGGCGCAAATCCCAGTTTTTCGTGTGCCAGGTTGATATCCGCGCACAGGCGGCTGATACCACCCTCGTTGCGCGGGTTGTAAACCACCTCGGGGTGTCCGCCGGTCACTTCAACCGACATACGCGCCAGGTCGCGGACGCTCACCTCTTTGCCGCTGCCGATATTGATGATCAGGTTATTCACCTCCGGGGCGGTGGAGGCGGAAACCATGGCGTCGACAACATCATCCACGTACACGTAATCGCGGGTCTGGTTGCCGTCACCGTGAACCACGATCGTGCCGTTTTCCCACGCCTGGCGCAGGAAGTTGGGGATCACGGGTGTGTGTACCGGGGGAATATGCTGACCAGGTCCGTAAGCGTTAAAAACCCGCAGGCACACTGTTTCGATGCCCCAAAGCGCGCCAATTGACCTGACGTAATACTCAGCCGCCAGCTTGGAAACAGCGTAGGGAACACGCGGGTTGGGGATGGCAGATTCGGTCACCGGCTGCACCGGCTGGTTGCCATAAACGGTACCTGAGGAAATGAAGACCACCCGCCGCACGCCCACGTCTCGCATCGCTTCCATCAGGGTTACCGTTCCCCCAACATTGACCGTGTTATATTCGCGCGGGTAGAGAACGGATTCAGGAACGCTCACCTTGGCAGCCAGATGGTACACACAATCAACATCCTGCAGCAGCGACCACAGCTTCGGGCGGTCATTGACATCCCCTTTGACAAATTGCACCTGGTTCGTAAGAACCTTCTGGTCGCCAGTCGAAAGATCATCCAAACCCAACACCACGTGACCATCCGTGGTAAGGCGGTTGGCCAATGCTGAACCGAGGAATCCGGCTGCGCCGGTGATCAAGTATCTCATCTAGTGAATCCGGTGATTAAGTCCATGCATTATAGCATAAGCTTAATTCACAGATCCGTGTTTCTGCGCAGCCCTCGCGTAAAGCGCCTGCTTTTGTGCCGCTGTGAGAAAAGCGGTGTCAACCGCGTTCTGCTTCGCCTGCCGGATCATTGCCGGCGTCAGCCCGGCTTTAGGCGCGGCGACCTGATACTCATACGGCAGGTCGATGGCGCTGATGCCGGGGTCGTCGGTGTTGATCGTCGCCAGGATGCCCTTCTCCATGAACAGGCGCATCGGGTGTGATGGGTAATCCACTACGGTGCTGGTCTGCACGTTGCTGGTCAGGTTGCACTCGATGCCGATGCGGTGATCACGCAGGTAATCCAGCAGATCGGCATCTTCGGGGGCGTGAACCGCGTGCCCGATGCGCTCAGCGCCCAGCTCCTTCACCGCCTGCCAGATGGATTCAGGTCCGGCGGCTTCGCCGGCGTGCACGGTGATGTGCCATCCATGCTCGCGCGCTTTACGAAAATGCCAGGTGAACAGCTCGCCAGGGTAATGGGCTTCATCGCCCGCCAGGTCGAGACCCGCGAACTCGTCTGAGAAAGCCAGCTGTGCTTCGAGCTCCTCGCGGGCGATTTCCGGTCCGTAATGGCGGGAGAGAATACCCAACTGGTTGACGCGGATATTAAAATCGCGCTGCCCGGCTTTAAGACCATCGGTCACCGCCTCCACCACACCCCTGGGCTCGAGGTGGTGGGCTTCCGCCATGAACCACGGGCTGTAGCGCAGTTCAATGTAATCGATCCCCTCATTGAAGGCATCTTCGACATTTTCGTACGCCACCCGGCGGCAGGCATCGTAATCCACCAGGATGCCGGTCATCCACTCAAATTTCTCGATAAACGCCATCACGCCTGGCTGCGGGGTCGAGACCTGGACGTATGGGCGCAGTCCTTCCAGCGTTTTTGCCGGCAGCGGCAAATTATGCCTTAAGCCAAGGTCAAGGATGGTTTCAAGCCGGATGCTGCCGTCTAGATGGCGGTGCAGTTCGACCAACGGGATATCAGCATTTTTCATGATCCTCCTGATCAGATCCTGTTACATCTTTAGACATGAGAACGATCTCCCCGCGTCTTACCCAACCGGTCCGGTCCCAGAACGCCAGCCCTTCAGTATTTTCCGCGTACACCATGATGTGGCATTTCTCGATGCCCCGCCGGGCCAGCTCCGCGAAGACGCGCTCCACCAACTGCCCGCCCAGCCCCAAACGGCGCAGCACGGGGTCAACTGCCAGGTGATACAGGAAACCGCGCCTGCCATCTGTACCGCAAAGGCAGGTTGCTACGAGTCTCTCACCTTCAAACGCGGCAAAACTCAATCCGCGGTTCTGGTCGAGGAACCGCAGCAGCGGTTCTTCTTGGTCGGCGCTGCTTATCCCCATCCCTTTACAGCGCTGCCACAGTTCGAGCGCGGCCGCGTAATCCGCGCCGGTCATCGGACGAATTTCAGGCGCCATCAGTCCCCTCGCCGTTCTCCGGTACTTCGTTATCGATCGTTTGACCCTGGCCATTTTTGTTCTTTGGAAAGGGTCCCCAATGCACCCGATCCTCTTCGTATTGGCTGCGGGCAACTTTTTCTTCTGCTGGATAACCGATGTATATAAGGTTAAGCGGAGTTACACCGTCAGGCAGATTTAGGATGCGGCTCACCTGGCGCTGGAACAGGGTGACTGGATGAATACCGACCCACACCGACCCCAGCCCCAGGGCTGTGGCAGCCAGGAGGATGTTCTCCGTGGCAGCGCTGCAATCCTGCACCCAGAATTTATCGCCGGCTTTCCCCTTCTGCATCCGGTGGCTGCCCAACACGCAAATCGCCGCGGGGGCGTTCATTTTGCCGAACAGCAACGCCTGCCTGAACTGGTCCATCGTTCCTTTATCGGTGATCACCACAAACTCCCACGGCCGGGCGTTCATCGCGCTCGGCGCGGCCATGGCAGCCTCGAGCAGGAGGGTGAGCGTCTCCTTTTCCACCGGTTGATCGGTGAACTTGCGGATGCTGCGTCTCTTTTTAATAATGTCCAGTGTATCATCCATATTTTTACTCCTTAGCGGGCTATCACCAATTGGGTCTCCTGAGATCAGGTGAACGTGAAGCTGGGGGGTTGATTGATTTTCACCGCCATTGATGATCAGGCGGTAGTTTTTGCTTGCCAAATCCGCTTCGCGAATCAAGCGCTGGGATAACTGCACAAATTCACCGTACAGTGAGCGGTCATCCACTGGAAAGGTTAACCAATCACGGATCGGCTTTTTAGGGATCAGCAGGATATGCACCGGGTAGGCAGGCTTGGGATGTTTCACCGCCATCCAGTTGTCTGTTTCTCCAAGCCGTCGACCGGGCATCAGGAATCCCGCATGAGTGAACATCCAACCGATCGCCCGGATGAACAGGACACTTTTGAAAATTTTACGCATATCCCAATCATATCTCTACAGATACTTGATCAACCATTTTGCACAATTATAAGTGGCTTTTCTCTTGAGGCTGGCTCCATCTGGAATCACGTTGATAATTTACGCACCTTTTGATTTCCAGTGACGCACATCATCGTCATTCTCCGGGTCCAGAAAGTGCGGGTCAATGGATGGCTCCAAATTTCGCCCCTTGCTTTTCCAGAGGGAGCGGGTCAATGCCTCCGGATCACACATAACACCCTGGCTTGAAAAATACCCGCATATTCTCGCGATATCCCTGGCAAGGATTCTGTAAGCATTGTGGTTCTCATCAGGATTGATCGCCTGGGGGAAATCGATTAGGAATATTCCTCCATTCCAGTAAAGGATATTGTACGCCGACAGATCCGCGTGGATTCGATCGTGCGACAACATCAATTCAATGTTGTGGATTACCCGTTGGAACAACTCCCGTGCTTCAAAGGCAGCCAACTCGATGGTATTCAAGGTCGGTGCTGGTGTATCCTGATCTCCGATATATGACATCAGGATCACGTTATCTGAGCTCACAAACGGCCTCGGCATATCCACACCCGCATCAGCCAGAATTTGCATGGTGCGAAATTCATGACCAACCCACGAAGAGTGCAGTAATTCCAACCCGTATGCCGTGCGTTTTTGCATGGCATGGTGG
>CAYYBP010000013.1:0-29525 GCA_964470275.1 uncultured Anaerolinea sp.
AGTGTCTCGCGCAGCATTTGAAGCAGGGTCATGTTCTGGGGTACATCCACCGTTTCTGGTACACCGTTGACGGTGAGTGTGATTCTTGAATAAGACATTCATTCCTCCTGTAAGGGTGCAATAGCCGGGGCTATTTGCTTAGTTTTTGCCATACTTCCGTGATCGCTTCGCGGGTGAGATTGCGAACCATCAACTTGCGGTAGCGCGCGGATCCCCGGACGTCGTCAATGGGGGTCACTGCTTCCATGGCGGTATCCGCGGCGAGGGCGATCGTTTCAGCTGTGATCTTTTTCTCGGAGAGGATGGCTTCGGCTTTCAGCGCTTCAAACGGCACCGGGGCGACTGAGGCGAGCGCGACCCGGTAGCAGTACCCGGATGGAGATTTGCTATCGGGGTAAGCCAGCGCGGCAACGCCCACGATCGACAGGTCGCTGATGATGTTGCGGCCCAGCTTCTTGTACACACCAACCATGCCCGCGGGCGGAGGCGGCAGGGTAATGGAGGTGACCACTTCACCGGCTTTCAAAACGGTGCGGCCGGGGGCGAGGAAGAAAGCATTCAAGGGGATCGAGCGCTTGCCACCTGTTCCCTGTACATTTAAAACACCATCCAGGATCATGCAGGTTCCGATCGTGTCACCTGCCGGGGAGGCGTTGCAGATATTGCCGACGATGGTCGCGCGGTTGCGCAGCTGGTAGCTGGCAACAGAATTGGCGGCTGCCACCAGGTTGGGGTAGTGCTTGATGACATCCGGGTGTTTTGCCACCTGGTTCATCGTCACAGCGGCGCCGATCGTCAGACCTTTCTTGGGATCGAATGAGAGTTCTTTGGTGCCCTCAAGCCCCTTAATATCGACCAGGTAATTCAACTTGATCACCCCGTCGCGCAGCCGGACGAAACTATCCGTTCCGCCTGAGAAGGGCTTTGCCTGCCCGTCATGATCTTCGAGGAATTTACATGCCTCGACGAGATTGGCGGGTTTTACATACTCGAGCTCTGGGAGTCCTGGATGAGGATTGTTCATAGTATGTCCTGTCTTTCGTAAATTTTGAGGTTAAAGCTTTGGTGCATTTTCTTTACCCTGCGGTGGGGAAAATGGTCTCTCCCGCTGCAGAGCTTACTCAAGGAGTAGGTCCATTCGTTGATTTGAATCTCTTGGGATCGCGTTTACCTCACTTTCTTTAACAATAAAGATAGACCAATACATTATCTCTGGATGATGGATACCAGGATCAGTTGTCGCAAGATTTAGCTATGATGATGATAGCATGAAAAAAAACTGATTACAAGGATTCCATTGCCCTTGTCTTACAAATAAGGATAAATGTAATAAACCCGATATGTGCAATTCTTTGAACGGGACAGATTTTTGATCACTCACCTGGATACATGGGAGGAAATTGATAGATTTTTATGTTAACAATGATTTGATTGAGATGTGATGCGCTTGTGATGCGCCTTGCCATTTAAAAATATTTACGATATGATTAACAATGCGTTCGGGAGAAAAACGCAAAAATTCTATTTGCAAGATCCTTAAGGAGGAGAAAAGTGAATAAGAAAGTAATGTTTGTCCTGTTTTCTGTCCTGGTTGTCAGCGCCCTTGTTTTGAGCGCCTGCGCAACCCCAACCGCGGCGCCGACCACAGCTCCGGTTGTAACCGAAGCCCCGGTTGTCACTGAGGCCCCTGTCGTGACCGAGCCCCCCGCTCCGGAACCCACCGAACCTCCATTTGAAACTTGTGGAACCCCGGAAAAACCCTGCGTGATCACCTTCGTGCCTTCAGCGGAAGTTGGCAAGATCACAGTCGCCGGGCAGGGAATCGCTGACTGGCTCGCTGCCGAGACCGGTCTGAATTTCCAGATCGAGGTGGGCACCAGTTTTGCCGCTTCGATTGAAGCGATGGGTGCCAAGAAAGCGCAAATTGGCTTCCTGAACACCTTCTCGGTGCTGCTTGCTGATGCCAAATACGGTATCGATCCCGCATTGGCTTCTGTCCGCAAGCTGGCGGTCAATGAACTCAGCCCTGATAAAGACCTGGAAGGCACTATGCAACCGTATTACCGCGGCCAGTTCATCACCCAGGCTGATTCCGGTATTACCAAGCTGGCTGACTTGAAGGGCAAAACCTTCTGCTTTGTCGACCCGAACTCCACCTCCGGTTACATCATCCCCAATATCGTCATGAAGGCCAATGGCATCGATGCCGAGGCTGGCGATGTTACCGCGACCATGGCTGGATCACACCCGAATGTTGGCGTTGCTGTATACAAGGGTGATTGCGATGCTGGTGTAACCTACATCGATATCCGTAAAGATGAATCTGCCAAGTTGTACGAAACCTATCCTGACATCATGGAGAAAGTTGTCGTCTTCTACACCACCGATATCATCCCCAATGATGGCATCCAGTTCATCCCGAATTTCGATCCTGAACTGCGGGCAAAGATCGTTGCTGCCTTCCTGAAGCTTTCTGAAGATGAAGCGGGCAAGACCCTCTTAAAGGACCTGTACAACATCAACGGTCTTGTTGAGATTACCCCCGATTTCTACGATGAATTTGCTGCTACGATGACAGCCGCAGGCGTTGACCCCGCAACATTAGTGAAGTAAGTGTTTTTTCACGCTGGCAGGTTGTGAGACCTGCCAGTTTTTTAATTTAAGCAACTTGAATTCGTTTTTTTGTATATAATGGAATTCACAAAAAAAACTGGGCAGGTGACGCATGTTAAAGATCGAACACCTAAGTAAAACATATCCGAACGGCACGCAAGCGCTGAACGATGTCAGTTTCGAGGTCGATGAAGGAGAATTTCTGGCTGTCATTGGCTTGAGTGGCTCTGGCAAATCTACTTTATTACGCTGTATCAATCGCTTGATCGAACCCACTTCAGGGAAGATTACCTGGAATGGCGTTGATATCACATCTGCAACTGGCAAAGACATCCGCAAGATTCGCCGCCAGATTGGCATGATTTTTCAGCAATTTAATCTGGTCAAACGCTCGTCGGTTAATACAAACGTATTGACCGGACGGTTAGGTTATGTACACACTTTGCCGAGTCTGTTTCACATTTTTTCTCACGAAGATCATAAAAGGGTTAGGAAAACACTTGAAATGGTCGGTCTGGAGGACAAGATTGATGTACGCGCGGATTCACTTTCTGGCGGTCAGCAACAGCGCGTTGGGATTGCACGGGCGTTGATGCAGGAACCGAAAATGATCCTGGCGGATGAACCAGTGGCTTCATTAGACCCTGTTCTGGCGCATTCGATACTTAAGTACCTTGAAAAACTGAACAAAGAATATGGGATGACTGTCTTGTGCAGTCTGCACTTCCTCGATCTGGTACATCGCTATGCGACCCGGGCCATTGCACTCAAGGATGGCTACCTTGTATTCCAGGGCTTGCCAAAAGAAATCGATGATGTGCACTTCAAAGAAATCTATGGCAAAGATGCGGAAAGAATCGAAGTTATTTGATTTCTCAACACTCTACATGAAATGAGATGATTGATGAATTCTGAACAGTTAAACAAAGCACCCATCAGCCGCTTAGGAAAAATACTGCCCTATCTCTCCATCATCATCCCCGGTTCGGGTCAGCTTATTAACAAGAAAACCTGGCGTGGAATCACCATTTTCTTATTTGCTCTGCTGCTTGGTTTTTTGGTCAATTGGGCATATGTTAATTACCAGATTGGCCAGGTTGGCGACCCGGAAGGAAAAGCTTTCAGCTGGTTGTGGATTCCATTTGTTCTTTTTTATCTTTGGAATATCCTGGACGCCATCAGGCTGGGCAACAATAAAAAGTCATCCCCGTTAATCGCGGTGATTTCTGCCATGGTGATACTGTATGTCATTGGTTACGCGGTCACTGGCGTAAAAATGGAACGCCTCGTGACCAGGTTTGACGATGCGAAGACCGTCATGGCGCGCCTGGTTAACCCGGATCTTTTTTCCACCTATGAAGGGGATAAGGTAGTAATTTGCTCCTGGAGTTGTCTGGGCGATTATATTTCTGCCAAGGTCATGGGCACCGAACCTCCTGTTGTATTTGCCAGTACAAATATTAAGCAAATCTTTGGCCAACAAGGGACTGTCACAGCCTCGCGCTGGGCGGTGTTATTTGGCAAAGCCACGATCAATCAGCGTATTCCCGGCTTTGAAACCGGTAAACTGATTGAAACCATCGCCATCGGTCTGCTGGCAACCCTCTTTTCCACAGTACTCGCTGTTCCGGTGAGCTTCCTGGGAGCTCACAATATTATGCGGCGCGTGCCTGGCGGCTCGGTGATCTATTACATCACCAGAGCGTTTCTAAATATTGTTCGGGCTGTTGATACTGTGGTATGGGGCTTGATCATCATTGTCTGGGTTGGTTTAGGTTCCTTTGCTGGCGTAATCGCATTAACGATTCACTCGATAGCAGCGTTGGGCAAACTATTCTCCGAAGAGATTGAGCACATCGACCCCGGCCCCATTGAAGCTATTGAAGCCACGGGAGGGAACTTCTTTCAAGTAATCCGTTTTGGGGTTATTCCACAGGTCATTCCTTCTTTTCTCTCTTTCACCCTGCTGCGTTGGGATATCAACATGCGCTCCGCCACGGTGATCGGTTTTGTGGCAGGCGGAGGAATTGGCTTCTTTGTGCTTGAGACAATCAGAATGGGGGGGTACAATCAGTACGCAGCCGCCCTGTGGGCTATCGCTGTGGTGATCATCATTGTTGATTTCATCAGCAGCAGGTGGCGATTCAATATCCTCAAAGACCAGCCAAAAACAGTTGAAAAGGTTCCAACCTGGAAGAGAATAAGGACTGCCATTTACATTCTCCTTGGCACCGCGGTATTCCTCTATTTTTGGGAGATTACGAAAATTGATCTTTCGAAACTATTTGATCCAGGTCCAACTTTTGGCCGGCTATTAAAGGACTTCGTTAGCATTGATGTCAGTAAGAATGTTGTGAACAATGTCGTTAGAGAGCTGATAATCACGGTCATGCAAGCTCTATTGGCGACTACCCTCGGCGGTATCCTCGCCATTCCATTCAGTTTTTTGGCTGCCAAGAACCTCACCGGCAAGAGCAAGTTCTCAGCATGGATCTTCTACATTACAAGAGGCGTTTTCAATGTGCTGCGCTCGATTGAAGCACTCTTATATGTTGCGATTTTTGTCTACTGGGTTGGCATTGGCCCCTTTGCGGGTATGCTGGCATTGGCTATTACTACTTTTGCTCTGCTGGGAAAATTGTTCTCAGAGGCGATTGAGAATATTGACTCTGGCCCCATCGAAGCCACGACTGCAACAGGCGCTAATAAATTGCAGAGGATCATGTACGCAATCGTGCCGCAAATCGTGCCGCCCTTCCTCTCGTACCTCATCTACCAATGGGATATCAATATCCGCATGGCGACGATCATCGGGTTCGCGGGCGGTGGAGGTATCGGGCTGATGCTTTCCACTTACTTTGGCAGCCTTCAGTATCACAAAGCTGGAACGGTCATTATGGCGATTGTGATTATCGTTGCTGCCATGGATTTTACGAGCGCCAAGATACGGGAAAAATTTGTTTAATATTAGGCTAAAGTCGAGCAGGGCTTGTCTGTTGATTGACAATCCCTGCTTTGATTATTCTCCCAGCTTGATCCCGCAATTATCCAGCCACAGCTGGGCGTTCGGCGCCAGGCTGGCGGCGAGGTCTTGCATGGTGTTTTCCAGGCCGGGGATCACGATCGGCAGACCGGTGACGTCCTGCAGCAGGTTATTCAGGCTCTCCGGCAGGCTGGTGAAGACGCCGTCGCTGGCTACCATCCAGGCGGCCAGTTGCAGGCTGAGCAGGTCGCGCGTTTCGGTCTCGGCCGGCAGGTCGTGCTTGCACAGGCACTCCGAGAATTGCAGCAATTTACCGGCTTCAAGTTCTTCAAGGCGGTAGGTTTTTTCCGCGGTTGGCAATGCTTTAACAGGGTCAATGCCCAACACAAAAGGTCTGATGACGGCGGTATCTTTGGACGCCAGTAACGTTGTGGTCGATTGCACGGTCATCATGCGGCTGGCGTTTTCGTCCGCGGGTATCAGCGCCAGTCCGCACGGGACGAATACCTCAAGCGGACTGTCTGTGAGGTTGTACAGTTCAAGCGTGATCGTCCTGCCGGATAGGCTGCCCAACCCGATGTCGCCGCGCGCGCTCACCACGCTGAGCTGACCATTTTCAACCAGGTCGAGCAGCGAATTTGATGTCGCTGCTGGCGTGGGCTGCGGCCTGAGCTGCTGCCATAGCGACTTGAGCGTTTGCGTCAGCGAGCAGGCAGAGAGCAGAACACCGGTAAGGATGATGATGAGGAATTTCTTTTTCATTTCTCCTCCGCGCTTCCTCAATACACACCGGATAGCCGGTAGTACAGCATCCCGAAATACTCCTTCATGATCCTGGTGACGGTGGAGATGTTGGTGTAGGAGGGCAGCAGGTTGATCGCGAATTCTTCGATCGTTGGGTGGGAGAGCCTCTGCCAGCTGGCTTCGGTGATGCTGTAATCCACCGGCGCCGGCACCACCGGGCAGCCCTGGCTTTCGAAGAGCGCGACCGAGCGCGGCATGTGAAAGGCGGAGGTGACCAGCAGGATCCTGTCGTAGCCGCGGGCTTTGATGATCTCGCAGCTGAATAGCGCGTCTTCATAGGTGTTCATTGATTGGTCCTGGATGATCAGGTCAGCGCGCGGGACGTCAAGGGTTTCCATCATCGTCGCCATGTCCTCCGCCGGGGTGGAGGGGGCGCTGTCCAGAAAGTCGATGTCTCCACCGCTGAGCAGCACAACCGGCGCCGCGCCTTGTTTGTAAAGCCGCGCTCCATACAGAACCCGGTCCACGGCCGAGTTGGCTTCCACCATCTGGCGCGGCGCGACCATCGGGTCCGTGCCGCCGCCCAGCACCACGATCACGTCGCCTTGCGCACCCTGGGTGAGCGGGGGGTATTTCCATTCCAGCGAACGCGCCAGCAGGCTGGCGGTGTACTTGTTGCCCGCCACCATTAGCAGGATGAACGCGGTGATGAGGAGCGCCAGGGAAAACCGGCGCTTTTTCCAGGTCAGGAGCGTGAGCAGGATCAGCAGCGTGATCAACCCGGTGGGGTAGAGGAAGAGAGGAAGTAACTTGGAGAGGAAGATGTTCATACTAAACAATTATGACTAATTTTATCAAATATATTGACTTTTTTAGTTAATTCATATACACTCTTACTATAATACAAAAGGAGATGATATGGATTACAACTATGAAGTTTCTGGCGGGTTAGGGGTAGCGTATTACATCTTTATGCTTTTAATCGCAGTTTTTACGATTATCTGTCTCTGGAAGATCTTTGAGAAGGCAGGTAAACCAGGATGGGCCTCGATCATTCCGATCTATAACGTCCTCGTGGAACTGGAAATCCTGGGCAGACCGTGGTGGTGGCTGCTTCTAATGTTCATCCCGGTCGTGAACATCGTGATAGCCATAATTATCATCTTCGACATGGCGAAAGTCTTCGGCAAGGGCACTGGTTTCGGTTTTGGGCTGCTCTTTCTCTCCATCATCTTTTATGCCATTCTGGCCTTCGGAGACGCGCGCTATCTCGGTCCGATCGCCGGGCAGGCGCCAACCTACACAGCGCCCCCCAGCATACCGCAATAACTCATCATCAAGTCACTACCAGGAGCCCTCACCGGGCTCCTGTGCTTTAAGGGTACAATCAACAAAACCGTTAAGCCATAAATTGCGCGGACGGGATTATAGTAAATACATATGCCTCCAGCCTTCCCGGTTGTTCGCACGAAAACCCTCATTCCACGGCGCCGCAGCGAGATCCTCTCCAGGCCGAGGCTACTTTCCATCCTGGATAATATTCTCGACCTGAAACTGCTCATCCTGGCCGCGCCAGCCGGGTATGGCAAGACCTCATTGCTCGTGGATTATTCGCACCACACCCAGGCGCCGGTGTGCTGGCTGGCGCTCGATCCGCTCGACAGCGACCCCAAGCGCTTCATTGCGCATTTCATTGCCGCCATCCAACAGAAATTCCCGTCTTTCGGGCTGATGGCGAGCGCGGCGCTGGCTGACCTCAACCAGGACAAAATGAACCTGGAACCGGTCATTTCCGCGATCATCAACGATGCCTATGATCAGATCTCTGAGCATTTCATTTTTGTGCTCGATGATTACCACCTGGTGCGTGACAGCAAACCCATCGAAACGTTTATCAACCGCATCATCCAGGAAACCGCAGAGAACTGCCATTTCATTATTGCTTCGCGCACCCTGCTCACCCTGCCCGATCTTACCCTGCTGGTTGCCCGATCCCAGGTGGATGGCTTGAGTTTCGAGGAACTCGCTTTTCTCCCTGAGGAGATCAAGCAGCTGATGGCGGTCAACTACCAGCAGACCATCTCGGATGAAAAAGCCGAAGAGATGATCACCCGCACCGAAGGCTGGATCACCGGTCTGCTGCTGACCGCGCAATTGACCCCAAAAGGCGCCTACGAGCGCAGCCGGGTGGAGAAGGTCTCCGGTATCGGCATCTACGAATACCTCACCCAGCAGGTGTTCGACCGGCAGCCGCTGGCGATGCAGAACTTCCTGCTGCGCACCTCGCTGCTGGAAGAGTTTGACGCGATGCTGTGCGAGAAGATCATTGGCAGGGGATTGGGTCTGGAAGGTCAAAACTGGCACGAGGTGATCGAGAAGATCCAGCGGGATAACCTCTTTGTCCTGCCGGTTGGAGACGAAACCCTCTTCCTGCGTTACCATCATCTCTTCAGGGATTTTCTGCAAAACCGGATGCGCGTGGAGAAGCCCGAAGAAGCGCGCAAGATCGAAACCACCCTGGCTGCTCACTATGAGAGCGAGCAGGAGTGGGAGCGCGCGATGGCGATTTACATGCGCATAGGTACCAACGACCAGCAGGTGGAGATGATCCGCAAGGCAGCACCTGCCATGATCCTCAGCGGCAGAATGGTGACACTCACCGACTGGTTGAACGAACTGCCGCCGGGGTTGGTGGAGAAGAAACCCGAGCTTCTTTCCATTCGCGGCTCGGTCGCCATGCTGCGGGGGGACTTCAGGGTCAGCCTCGAACTGTTGGACCGCGCGATCGCCGAGCTGCGCAACGCCGGCTCCGGCGAGGAGCTCTCCACGGCGCTGATCCGTCGCAGTGCGATCAACCGCCACCTGGGCTACTACGAAACCGCCCTCAAGGACGCCACGGACGCCATTGAACTGACGAAACCGCCGTTCGGTGCTCCACGCCAGTACGCTGAAGCGCTGCGGGCAGAAGGGCTGGTTTACCTGCAGACCGGCGAACTCAATGACGCGCAATGGAAACTGCGCGAGTCTTACCGCCGGTTTCAAGACATGGGGCTTGAAAACGACGCCGCCAAGGTGGTTTTGGACCTGGGTGTTGTCTATGAAGCCAAGGGCGACCTGGAACAGACCGAGAAATGCTTTAACGACTCGCTGGAGTACTGGCAGGCCACTCAGAACGCCTTGTGGCAGGCCAACGTCTACAATAACCTGGGTGTGATCAAGCATAAAAGCAACCAGTACGAACAGGCCATCCTGATGCTGGAAAAAGCGCTCGCCTACTCCAGGCTGGCAGTGAACCCCAGGCTGGAGGGGTATACCTGGACGAGCCTGGGGGATCTTTACCGCGACCTGCGCGCGCTCAAAGAAGCCCGGCAGGCGTATCAACGCGCCGCAGAGATCCTGGAGAAGACCAACGACCTGTCGTTGGATGTGTACCTCACCCTTGCCTCCGCTTCTCTCGACCGGATCGCGGGTGATTTTACACGATCTGAGAAGCACATTCACGAGGCGCAGGAGAAGGCAGGCTCGAGCGGTTCCAAGTACGAGCTCAATCTCTGCCAGATGGATCTGTCCGCGCTCGAGATGAGGATGTGCAAGGGGAACCGATTGGCGGAAAAATTCCGCAAGCTGGAGGAGTTCTTCATCGCCGCGGGTTACCAGCTTGAGGCCTATAAAGCATCCATTTACCAGGTGCTTTCTTCACTCGCTGACCCATCCGTGGACCTGGATGAAACATTGTCCAACCTGATGGGCGAGAACCTGTACGGCAACCGCTACCAGGCTCTGATCCAGTTGGGACTGGAATACAAGGAGGCGCTTGCTGGCAGCCTGGCTGCCAAACCATCAACCGCCGCGCTGACCCAGTATCTTAACGAAGTCACCTTGTTTGAAAAACGGCTGCCGCAGCTCAACCGGGTGATCCGGCGCCATTCCTCCGCGGTGGAATTCACCAATCCCAGGCTCGCCATCCGCGGGCTTGGCCGCACCCAGGTGCGCATTGGAGGGCGGCTGGTGACGACCCGTGACTGGAAGACCCAGGTGGTGCGCGACCTCTTCTTTTTCCTGCTGGCCCACCCCGAAGGCGCCACCAAGGAGGACATTGGAGAAGCTTTTTGGCCGGAGGCAGACCGCGACACGATCAAGCTCAGGTTCAAGAACACAATCTACCGCCTCAGGCGCGCAGTCGGCAAAGACACCATTTCATTTATTGAAGATTCCTACCGGTTCAATCGCGCGGTCGATTACGACTATGACGTTGAAACCTTCCAGTTGGAACTGGAAAACAGCAGGAAAGCGATCGAAACAGATGAACAGATCGATCACCTGCGCGCGGGGCTCGCCGTTTACCACGGTCAATATCTGCCCAAGATCGACCAGGAATGGGTTGAGGTTGAAAGGGAAAAATTCCACCTCGAATTCCTGACTGCCGCACTGCGGTTGATCGATCTCTATATCCGGACAGGAAAATACTCGTCAGCACTTAACCTCGCCAACCGCGCCCTGGAGGAGGATAGTTATAACGAATCGCTGCATCGTTCCGCGATGATCGCCTACTCAGCCCTTGATGATCGTCCGGCAGTAGCCCGGCAGTTTGAAAAATGCAGGAGTATACTTAAGAAGGAGTTGAATCTCGATCCATCTCCGCAGACAGTAAAGTTGTACAATTCTTTAATTCAGTAGCATTCTTCTTTTTTCTAAGGTATAACGATTAGACCACTTCAGCGAGGAGGTGATGTCTGTTGTATTTGTTGTTAACGAAAGCGTTGAGATGTAATGGTTGTGCTTGTGAAAATTAGGATGGTTTGAAGCCTGTTTTGCATCCTGCTGGATGGGATAATCTAAGCTAACAAATACTAATCTAACTAGGAGAATAAAATGAAAACACTTTCAAGCAAGTTCGTATTGGTCTCTGGCAGTCTTGTCCGCAATACCCGCCTGGTGCTCTTCATCCTCACCCTCGTCCTCTTCGTCCTCGCGGCGGGCGCCCCCTGCGCGACCGGTTCAGTCGGCGGATAACTGACCTTCCATGGTTCTGCTCATCGCAGTCCTGATCGGTTTAACCGCCGGGCTCTGCAGAGCGTGGTTTGGAAAAAGAAAATACAGGGTTTTTGAACTCAAAGCACCCGGATTGGTCCTGCTGGCGTTCATCCCTCAATTTTTGGCTTTCTTTTTACCCGCGACCCGCGACCAGATACCCGACAGGTTGGCATCGATCCTTTACATCAGCTCGTTGGTTATATTGTTTGCATTTTCGCTCATTAACATCCGAAAAACCAGTTTCTGGCCGATCTCCATCGGTTTTCTGCTGAATGCGTTGGTCATCCTCCTCAATGGAGGGTGGATGCCCATCAGCCCGGAGATGGTCACAAAACTGAACCCAAATGCCCCGGCCGACTCCTGGCAGATCGGGCAGCGGCTCGGTTCAAGCAAAGACATCGTGCTCACACCCGAGACCGCCCGCCTGCAGTTCCTCTCTGACCGATTTTCACTGCCGGATTGGATGAGTTTTCAGGCAGCATTCAGCCTGGGAGATGTGTTGATCTTTCTCGGGGTTGTCTGGCTGCTGTGGTCATTGGGTTCCGGAGACAAGGTTCATGCTAAAGGAGATATCGAATGAGTAACATCTTTCAAGATTACCACCGGCGCGAAGAAAGTATCCTGCAGAAGGAACGGGAATACAGCAGGATCCTCACCGCGGCGGTTGTTAACGAAAAATTCCGCAAGTTGTTATTGACCAACCCCGGTATGGCCATCAAGAACGGGTTTGGCGGTGAAGCTTTTCACCTGGCTGCTGATGAAGCAAAACGAATTGCCGCAATCCGTGTTACTACATTAGCGGAATTTGCCCGGCAGATGAACGCGAGTTCGTCACGGGTCGGACTGTCACTGACTGAATAGTTCTGGCACATTATTTGCATTAACACAAATGGGTATGTTTTGGTAGAATAGCCCATCTGTTTTATTGGATGACGATATGGCTCATGTGATTGATGGTGCTGCAAGTATTTATATGCAAAAAGGTTCCGGGATGCTCAAACACTCCCAGGAAAAGCATGCTGATCTGTCGCCGCTCAACCAGTACCTGGTTGAATGCGCGGCGCTTGAGGAGCTTGCAGAAACCGCTGCCCACCAGATCGTGGATTCGCTCGAACTGGATTACTGCCGGGTTATCCTTGTGGATGACCAGGGGCGGTATTCATGTAATGCCAGTTATCCACGGCCGGTGACGCTGCTTGGGATGGGTAAACGGTTTATCCCGGCGCTGGCAGAATCTGTCTACGCCAGGCTCATGCACGGCGGAAACCGCAGAGGGTTGTTGCTGGCCCAGGAGCATCTGTCGCGCGAGGAAAGGATCAACCTCGGCATTCGGGATGATGAAGTCAGTTGGGTCATCCCCTTGCGGATCGAATCGCGGGGTCTGGGCGCGTTGATCATCGGGCAAAGGGCTGCTCCGGGCAATCTGTCCATTGACGGGGATTATTATTACCTGTTCGACCTTATATCCGATCAGGTGGCGCGGGCAATCCAGCGCACCAGGGCCTTCGAGAAGAATGATGAACTGGCGATCAATAAGATCGTCACACTCATCCGCGACCTGGAAAAACGGGATACGCACAGCGCGTCTCACAGCCGGCGGATGGCCATGCTTTCCGAGCAGATCGCGTCTCAATACCAGTTCTCTGTACGAGAAACCCGGGAACTGTGCTGGGCAGCGCTGCTGCATGATATTGGCAAACTGAGGATAGACGATTTCATATTGAAAAAAGCCGGTCCACTGACGGATGATGAATGGAGAATCATGAAAACCCATTCACGGATCGGCGCCAAGATCGTCGCCGATCTGGCGGGACTGGAAGATCTCGCTCCGTTGATCCTTTCACATCATGAGCGCGTGGATGGTGCGGGATACCCGCAGGGATTGACAGGCGAGGAGATTCCTCTCGGCGGGAAAATTCTGGCCGTGATCGACTCTTACACAGTCATGACCGAGGGGCGGCCGTACCGTGTCAAATGCTCGCACGAGGAAGCGCTGGCAGAACTGGCCAAGAACCGCGGGACAGCATTTGACCCGGATGTGATCGATAAATTCATCGCCATTTTTAAAAGTTAACGCGTATCATGATTGCAGCCCCATCAGGGGCATACTCTCAATCTAATGGGGGAAACAGAGCGGATCGTCAGGTAATCTGATGATCTTTTTTTGCAGAGACACAAATTAAACGATGGTTTGAGCGGGGGTGCTCTTTAAATCTCGCCCGAAGATTGCGAAAAAGATGGTTCCAGCCACGCCAAAACCAAACGCGGTCAGCAGGTTGATCTCGGGCTTGATTGCCCACAGGAACACGCCGCCGAAGGCAGCCGCGCTGACAATGGAGTCGCGGATTAGGTAATAGACCCCGAAAACTGCGGCTTTCTGGTTTTCCGGCGCGAGGTCCATGATGAGGGCTTTACGCGTCGGCTCGCCGAATTCCTTCAGACCGCGAACAATAAAGGCGATGACCAGCATGGGAAGATTGTGCGAGAAAAGCAGCACCAGGGGGAAAAGGGTGAAGAACACGAAGGTCATCAGCACAAAAGGTTTCTTGGCGGTTTTATCCGCCAGGTATGCCACGGGGATGTAACACAACACGGCGGTGACCATCTCTACCACCGATAGCAGGCCGAATTGAAATTCACTGATGTGGTTGATCTCCACCACCCACATCACCACCAGCATATCCGGGATCTGTTCGCAGAAGCGGATGATGGTATCTGAAACCAGCAGGGTGCGCAGGTCGTTATTCAGCAGCTTGAACATGGAGAACGGGTTGTGCATTGGCTCGCTGTTTTTCTGATTGGTTTCCTTGATCAATTTCTGCTGGACAAAGATGGCGATCACGCCCAGAACAAACGCGGCGATGAAGGCGTACCGGATGCCCTGCAGCTCCCCGTATAAGCCGATCAACAGACCACCGATCACCGGGCCGAGCGCCTTTGGAACGCGCTTGGTGATCGAGAGCAGGCTTACCCCCATTGTGCGCTTGTTTTTCGGGATGACCGCGGAGACCAGGTCCATGCTGGCGGGCAGGGAAACGGAGGACCATGCCATGAAGAAAAACGCGCCAACGAGCACGGCAGCCCAGCTTTGGAAAATGATGACGATCAGGTAGCCTGCCAGGGCGACCAGGTTGAACACCAGCAGCGAGCGTTTATACCCGATGCGCTGGCTCAGGTACCCGGCCGGGAAGGAGTACAGGGCTCCCAGCAGATTCTTCATTCCGCTTAACACCCCGATCACTTCAAGGCCGCCGCCCAGCGCGCGGATGTACAGCGGCATGAAGCGGTCCGCCATCCATTCACCCATGCCGATCAGGATGATCATCAGAAGCAGGGCAACGACGCTTTTCTTAAGGCTGAAAAAAACGACCAGTTTACGGAACAGGGTTGGCAGGGTGGGAGCGGGACGGTTATCCATTTACCATGTACTTTCTAATTGATCTGGCATGGTCTTATCCCGGCTGGGAGCGGATCAACAGGAGCCGGAGGTAGGCTGAGCAATTATTATAGTATTAATTTATCCGGATGGCGGGAAAAAGTGCGTTAGAAAAGTTTTACTGAGTGGATGCCTGGCGCTGGACTACGGCAGCAATCGTTTGAAGTATATCTGTTACGATCGTGTCCTGTGTCTGACGAGTCACGCTGAATACTGCGGCGTCCGGCCAGCGTTGCAGGGCGGCATCAACCAGCGCTGGGCGTACGACGACCAGGGCAGCCAGGTATTCACCGGATTCAACGGCGCGCAGCCCGTTCACGAACCCCTCGTTGCGTAATAACTCCAGCGGACCAAGTTCATCGATGACAAGAACCTCACAGGGAACCGCCCAGCCAAGGATTTCATTCCCCCACGCCAGCGCGGGTTCGTCGAATTTCCACCTCGTGGTTTGAATTCCCCCGGGCTGACCGCTATTCAGCTCTGCCAGGAGCCGGGTTTCATTTGACCGGAGGTCCTTGATCTGGATGGCTGTCTTCTTACCGTCGCTGATCACTGGCGGGCAGATGACCCCGCGCACCGTGACTTTGAGATGGGAGAGACCCTCCAATACCTTCGCGAGCGCGGTGGTCTTGCCGCTTTCAATATCCCCGCTGATCACCAGGATCCTGCCCCGCGCCCGGGTCATCTCAAGGTTTCCATTGATTTCACGATGCGCAGATCTTCTACACGAATGACTTCAACCGGGGTCCCGTATGTACGTGAAAGTTTTTCAGAAGTGAAAATCGAGTCGAGATCGCCTGTGTCCAGCACCTGGCCGGAGCGCATCAGCACAAGGTCATCCGCGATCAGCGCTGCGGCTTCGGGGTCATGTGTGCTGAAAATGATGGTCGTTCCGGCGGCGCGCAGTTGATCAAGGATGCGCAGCGTGATATTGCGATTCGAAAGATCCAGGTGGGAAGTGGGTTCATCCAGCAGCAGGATCCTGGGCTGTTGGCATAACGCGCGCGCCAGCAGAACGAGCTGCAGTTCACCGCCGCTCAGGGCGGGGATCGGCCGGTTCTCGAGGTGAGAGATGCTGGCGGATTCCAGCGCGCCGCGGGCGATTTCGATATCAGCTTCACCGGGCAGCTCAAGCGGACCGAGATAAGGCGCTCGACCGAGCGTGACGTACTCGATGACGCTGTATTCGAAGGGCACGTATTCGCTCTGGGGAACCAGCCCCAGCAGTCGGCTCAGGTTGCGGCGGGAGTAACTCCGCAGGGGCTGCTCATCAAGGAGGATCGAACCACTCAGCGGTAGTTGGATCCCTAGCAGCAGGTGCAGCAGGGTCGTTTTTCCCGCGCCGTTGGGTCCGAGTATGGCGGTCACGGTTCCTGGCTCGATGTTAAAGGAAACCCCTTTCACAGCAGCAGAACTTGAACCGCTGTAAGTGAACGTAAGGTCCTTGACTGAAAGGATGGCGGCGCTCATCGTGAGATCCTCATGGAGCGGGCGGTCATCATCACCAGGAAGATGCCGGCGCCGAGCAGCGAGGTGAGGATGCCAAGCGGGATTTCCCCGGTTGTCAGCACGCGCGCGATGTCATCACAGATCATGGCAAAGGCTGCTCCGAGCGACATGCTGATGGGGATGTAGGCGGCGGCATTGGCGCCAGCGATGCGGCGGGCGATGTGCGGGATGATCAAGCCGATCCACCCGACGATGCCTGCCACCGAAACAACCGCCGCGGTGACCAGTACACTGGCCCCCAGCAGCAGCACCCTTTCTCGACCCACGGCTACACCGAGCGAAAACGCGGTTTCGTCATTCAATGCCAGCAGGTTTAGCCGCCAGCGCATCAGGAAGATGATCACCAATCCGATGGCCACCGCGGGCAGAATAAACAACAGGTCATTCCAGGTAACTGCCCACAATCCGCCAAGCAGCCAGAAAACGATCTCGGGCAATTGCGAGGTTGGGTCTGCCAGGTATTTGAGTATCCCCAGCCCAGCCGAGAACAGGGCAGAAACTGCGATGCCCGATAAAACCAACCTCAACACCCAGCCGCCAAAGCGGATGCGCCGGGCGATGAAGTAGGAAAGGAGCAACCCCAGCACAGCGAATGCGGCGGCGCTTATTTCGATCACCAGGGGTGAGATGGATAAGAAGAGAATGCTCAGGGCTGCGCCGAAACCCGCGCCCTGTGTAACTCCCAGGAAGCCGGGCTCCACCAGCGGGTTGCGGAAGAGCATTTGCATCACACCGCCCGCCGCGGCCAACGAGCTGCCCAGCAGGGCAGCCGTGATCAGGCGCGGCAGTCTGAGGTTTAGAACCAGCTGCTGGCCGAGCTGGTCATTGAGCAGAGTATCCAGCGGCATGAAGAGCGGCTTCGGATACCTCCCAATGAAGATGGAGATGCCAAAAATGACCAGGGGAAGCAGGATTGCGAAGAGGTTGACGATGCGCCTGTTTGTTTTCACGGTGGCTGTTAAAAACGGGGCGGATGTGTGCTTCCCGCCCCGTTTAGTGGGATTAGAAATCGCCCTTCAAGATGGGTTGGATCTTTTCATTGTACTCTGCCTTGCTGAGATTGTAGAAATCAGCATAAAAGGCAGGGATCTCATCGTACATTTTGATAGTGCCGAAAAGATCAGGCTGAATCTTGGTCGCCATCCAGGTAAGCCCGAGTATCCAGCGGGTATCGGGTTGGTCCCAGCTCTGGAAGTCCAGGGGGAAGGCGTAAAGTTTGCCATTCTGCACCGCGCTGAACAATTGCCAGTTCGGGTTTTGCTTGAGCTCGTTCACCGCTTCAAGCGCTTTGCCCTTGTAATCGACCATCATGATCATGTCCGGGTTCCATGCGGCGATCTGCTCAGTGGTCACGACGGTCCAGCCATTCGTCGGCGTGTCCTTCCAGATGGCTCTTCCTCCAGCCATTTCCACCAGCCGGCTTTGCAGGTAATCCATTGGCGGAACGCTGAACGCGATCTCGCCGCCCTTGTTCGTGTACATCAATAAAAGCACCGAGGGTTTGTTCTCATCGCTGAGAGCGGCGGTGGCATCCGTGATGCGTTTGGCGGCGGTGTCGTACAGTTGAACCAGTTGATCGGCGCGGTTCTTGTTGCCAAATACCTGGCCGAGGGTTTGAATGTCCTTTGATATTTTCTCAGGGGTCTCCAGGTCGAGGTAGACCACCTTGATTCCAAGCAACTCAACCTGGTCGCCAAGCTGCTCTTTGAGGTTGCTTTTCATCATCACCAGGTCGGGGTTCAGCGGGGCGATCTGCTCAGGTCCGGCGTCCATATCCAGAACAGTCATGGTGCTAGTCTGCGGAAATACCGTTTTGATGAAATCCAATCCGGTCTGAGATCGCAACTCGTAACCGATCAACCTTTCAGGCGCCTCGGGGAAAAGAAACGCCGCGTCGAGCAGCATAAACGCAGCTTTACCGACGATGAGGATGCGCGTCGGGTATGCTTCAAATTCAACCGTGCGGTCGAGCGCGTCGGTCACGAGGATCGGTTCGGGTGTGGCGGTGGCGAAACTCGGCGCGATCGGCTCCGGCGTTGCCGGTGCCTGGGTTTCAATCACAGCCGGCGCGGATGTGGGCGTGCCGGTGCAGGCCGCCAGC
The DNA here is from genome assembly GCA_964470275.1 of uncultured Anaerolinea sp. Taxonomy (GTDB): domain Bacteria; phylum Chloroflexota; class Anaerolineae; order Anaerolineales; family Anaerolineaceae; genus UBA6107. The sequence goes on from CAYYBP010000013.1 coordinate 18,421, forward strand.
AGGCTTACGATCATCACGAAAGCGAGCGCTAATTGCATTTTCTTCATCATGCTTCACCTCTTGAGTTCTGTATGGATGGGATTTGTGTTTTGATCCACTTCAGCCACTCGACCATGGATTGGATCTGCGAAAGGCGAAAGTGGAAGGTCAGGTTTTCAAACGTTCCCGGGGTTGATAGCGAGCTTTCCTTCTTTTCAGTTCCGCGCGCCCAAACAGCACATTGCGCCAACTGCTCGTCGATCACTCCCTCGAGTCTCTGGGGGTAATACTTCATCAGGAAATAGACCCGGGTCATGAAGACGTGTCTGAAATCGCGCGGGTGCTCCACCAGGTTAAACAGCCAGTCGAGGAACTCGGATTTGCCGGTGTCTGTAAGGGAATACTCCATCCTGGCAGGGCGTTGATCTTTTGAAACCTCATGTCCATTGATCAACCCCTTACGCTCGAGCTTTTCCAGCTGGGCGTACATGTTGGCGATTTTCACGCCCCAGATCAGGCCGATTCCGGATGGCTCTTTGAATTGCTTGTGTAGTTCATACCCGTGGCTGGGTCCGGCATACAGGAAGCCGAGCAGGGCGTATTCAGAAGCGGGGAATGGGTTGGGTTTGCCTGTCATAATCTAAATATTCAATAATTGAGTATATTAAGTATTTTACCATTGCTCCTTTGCTTGTCAAGCGGTTAAGACGTATAATTATCCTCACCTAAAGAAGGGAAAGGAAAAATATGACAACAAAAAGCATCGATTTATCTCAATTGTTTGGTAGCGTCGTCCCCGCCTTGGCTGAGCAGAAAAAAACCCTCAACCAGGCTGACACCTACAACCACAACCATGGCGACAACATGGTCGAGATCTTCGAAGTCATTACGCAGGCAATGAAAGCCAAGAGCAACGCCACCCCGGCTGAGCAGCTGGCGTATGCCAGCCAGCTCCTGCAGGCCAAGAGCCAGAGCGGTTCGGCTCAGCTCTATGCCCAGGGGCTCAAGAAAGCCTCGGGCAAGTTGGAGGGGAAGACGACCGTCACACCCAACAGCGCGGTGACCATCCTGCAGGCATTGTTAGGAACACAGCAAAAAGTATCCCCGGAAACCTTCCAGTCCCAGGTCGCGAAGACCAGCCAGAGCAGCGGCTCCGGCGCTGACCTGTTGGGTTCGTTGCTTGGAGGGATGTCGGGCGAGACACAGCAGGCTCCCAGCTCTGCTGCCGGCGGTGACCTGTTGGGCTCGCTCCTGGGCGGTTTAACCGGGCAGACCCAGTCCGCGCCCAGCGCTGGCGCTGGCGACGACCTGTTGGGCTCGCTCCTCGGCGGATTGACGGGCGGCTCTACAACGAGCAGCTCAAAACCCGGTCAGATCGATATTTCTAAATTGCTGAAAGCCGGCATGACCTACATGCAGGCTAAGCAATCCGGCAGCGGCGATATGGACGCGATCCTGAAAGCCATCATGTCCGGCAGCCGCCTGGGCACCCAGGAGTATCGCACCCAGTCTGGAACGGTGGTTGCCAATACCCTGCTCAAAGCCCTTTCGCAGATGGCGGGTTAAAACTTTTCTACTTGCATGAGGATCCTCTCCAGCTGCGGTTGGAGAGGATTTTTTTGCCAATCCAAACCGGTATAATAGGGACAGCAACCCTGTCAGGCGCGAATTGGCTCATCGATCGCTGGGTGTGAAGTCGCGCTGCGGGATGATCGCGATTCACATGGAGAGCAAATGAGTTTTGGGTCGCACAAACCAGTTGAAGCCAGCGCCGCGCGCACAGACCACCTGTGGTCCCAGGTTTCCAGCCTGCCGTATTTTCGCGGGCTGCTGCGGGCGGTGGAGGCGCGCTTCTACGAGAATATTGACCTTCCCGCGCCGACCCTTGACCTGGGCTGCGGGGACGGACACTTCGCCTCGCTGGCGTTTTCGCGCCGGCTCGAGGTTGGGGTTGACCCCTGGCCAGGCCCGGTGCGCGAGGCCAGGCAGCGCGGCATCTACCAGGAGATTGTCGAAACGGACGGTCGTTCGATCCCGTATCCTGACGCGTACTTCGCGTCGGCGGTGAGCAACTCGGTCCTTGAGCATATTCCTGACCTGGAACCGGTGCTGGTTGAGCTCGCGCGTGTGCTTAAGCCCGGCGGTCTGTTCGTTTTTTGCGTGCCCAACCACGCCTTTTTATCGACTCTATCGATCGCGCGCTTTCTCAGCCGTCTGGGCATGCGCAGGCTGGTGGAATGCTACCGGGGTTTCTTCAACCGCATCTCACGCCATCACCATTGCGATGACCTTGCTGCCTGGCGCGAGCGCCTGCGCCGGACCGGGTTTGAGATCACGGACCAGTGGGATTACTTTTCACCCCGCGCCCAGCGCGTGCTGGAATGGGGGCATTATTTTGGCCTGCCGTCGCTCATCACGAAAAAGCTTTTCGGCAGGTGGATTCTTGCCCCGTACAGGTGGAACCTGGTCCTCACCATGTTGATCACCCGGCCGGCATACAATGAGCCTTCTGCCCAGCCGGAAGGGGTCTATTCTTTCTACATCTGCCGCAAATCGATCAGGGAGCCTTGAGAGAATAATGGAAGAAGAAAGCCTGTTAGAGTACCTGAAGAAACGGCTGAGCCTCAAACGCCTGCTGAATGAACACAGCCCGGCCGATGTTGAATCCCGGGTTGAACTGGAAGCCAGCCAGGTTGTCCTGCCCGGCAGGCGTTCCGGGCTTTCAAACATCCCCTGGTTTTCTCTGCTGGCGCTGTTACTGGCGCTCATCGGTCAACGATTCTTTGAACCCTCTTCAGAATTGTCCAGGCTGGGGATCGGTTTCTACATCCTCGCGGTGTGCATGTTGGTCCTCGCGCTGATCAAACACGAGTGGGTGATCAAGCCCCCGGATATTGAACCCGCCGGGGAGCTCGAAAGGGCTTACCAGCTCACTCCGCTGATCCTGGTTTTCCCGTTGATCATCCTCGCGTTTTTAGCCTTCCGCGGCAACCAGTTCACCGGAATCAACCTGTTGTTGTGGGTGTTCACCCTGGCGGCTGCGTTGTACGCTTTTTGGCGCCCAAAAGCGGCATTCGCGATCATTCCCTCGGTCAAAGCCCGCCTGGCGAGATTTTTCGCCGGGGATATCACGATCCGCATTCCCTGGTGGAACTTGCTGGTGATCGGGGTTTTCCTGGTCTCAGCGTGGTTTCACCTCAGCCAGTTGAGCAGCGTCCCACTGGATATGACCAGCGACCACACCGAGAAATTGCTGGATGTGAATGATGTGCTATCCGGAAACCATTCCATTTTCTTCCCGCGCAACTCCGGCCGCGAACCGATCCAGTTCTATCTCGCCGCCACGCTGATCAAATATTTCGGCTTTGACCTTGGATTTACCACGCTCAAATTCTCGATGGCGCTCGCGTTCCTGTTATCGCTGGTGTATGTTTACCGGCTCGGCAGGGAGATCGGCAACCGCTGGACCGGGCTGTTGGTGATGCTGCTGGTTGGCTTTGCCTCGTGGACGAACATCCTCGAGCGCTCGGGAATGCGGCTTGTGTTGACGCCGGTCTTTGTCGCGCCGGTGCTCTTTTACCTGCTGCGGGGGCTGCGTCTCTCCAGGCGCAACGACCTGGTGCTGACGGGCGTTTTCCTGGGGCTCGGGCTGCTGGGATATTCCGCCTTCCGCATCATGCCCTTCGTTGTCATCATCGCCTTCATTATCCACGCGGCGTATCACAAAAAACCGCACCGCTGGCGTGAAATGGCAGGCGGATTGGGGCTGGTGGTGCTTTTCGCTATTATCGCGGCGCTGCCTTTGATCAGTTTCGCTTACCAGTATCCAGAGTTGATCGCCATGCGCACGGTAACGCGCATGACCTCCGCTGAACAGGCGCTCCCCGGTTCTGCCTGGTTGATTTTCTTCGATAATTTCTGGAAAGCGGTGATCATGCCGGTCTGGCGCGATGGCAATACCTGGATCCTGTCGGTGGTGAACAGGCCCGCGCTTGACCTGGTCAGCGCCGGGCTGTATGTGCTGGGTACAGTGCTTGCGCTGTACGCGTGGCTTAAGCACAAAGACTGGCGGTATCTCTTCCTGGTGGTCTCCATTCCCATTCTCATGTTGCCGTCGATGCTGGCGCTGGCGTTCCCTATCGAGAATCCATCGCTCAGCCGCGCCGGCGGGGCCGCCATCCCGATCTTGTTGATCTCTGCCATTGGGTTCGAATCGCTTTTCTCCAGCCTGTTGGCAAAGGCAACCCGCACATCCGCCAGGTCGCTGCTGATTGCGCTGGCACTGCTGCTGCTCTTCCTGTCAGGCAGGCAGAATTATGACCTGGTGTTCAACCAGTACAACCGGCAGTACCAGAACTCCGCCTGGAACACGGCGCAAATGGGAGAGATCGCGCGCGACTACATCCGTTCGTTCGGCTCGCCGGATTCCATCTGGGTGGTGGCGAAAGCGCACTGGGTGGACACGCGCCTGGTAGCGATGGAAACAGGTTTTCCCGACCGCGACTACGCCGTGTGGCCGCAAGACCTGGAAACCACCCTGACACAAACCGGCACCAAGCTTTTCTTTGTGAAAGCCGATGACCAGGAGGGCATGACCCGCCTGTGGCAGTTATACCCCGGCGGTTTTGGAAAGTATCACCAGGGTCCGGTACCGGGACGTGATTTTTATACCTTCATCGTCCCTTCCACCGAGCCCGGCATGACCCCCTGAGAGAAATTAACGTTTCAGGTGAACGAAATAGCGGTAGCGGTCCCCGCGGTACAGGATCTTGACGAATTCCACCGGCCTGCGCTCCTGTGAGAAGAGCAGGCGTTCATTAAGCAGCAGGGGAGCGCCTGTGTCAATTTCCAGCAGCCGGGCTTCCTCCGGTGTGGCAAGCGTAACCTCGAGGGTCTCGTCCGCTTCCGTTGGAATGATGTGGTACTTCTCCACCAGCAGGCGGTAGAGCGAACCCGCGCTGGTCATTTCTTCCATTGTGATGGGCTGGTTTTCATCGAGCGCGAGGTACGAAGTCTGCAAGCCGATCGGGGTGCCATCGCCCAGGCGGACGCGTTCGATGCACCATACCTGCGAACCGGGCGCCAGTTCCAGTCGCTGCAGCACCTTGGCAGGTGGCCCCAGGCGCGCCAGGCTGCGGATCACCTGTCCCGGCTGCATGCCGCGGTTGAGCAGGTCTTCCGAAAAACTGGTCAGCTCCATCAATCCCTTTTGCAGTTTTTGCGGCGAAACAAAAGTGCCGCGGCCATGCTCGCGGTAAAGATAGCCCTGGTGAACCAGGTGGTCGATGGCTTCGCGGATGGTTGTGCGGCTGATGTTGTACAGGCCTTCCAGCTGGCGCTCAGATGGGATGGGGGAACGCGGCTGCCATTCGCCATCTTCAATTTTCTGACGTAAAATAGAAGCAAGCTGATAATATTTCGGTACGGCGTTATACGGATCGATGGTTCTTGACATTTGTTTTTTAAGTGGTATGATTATCTTGTAACTGGTAATGTGGTCACTACCAGTTACATTATCCGACTTTTTTCACGTTTCGTCAAGTATGGAGTTCTCTGATTCATGAACCAATATTCTGATGATGACATCCATAAGATCGTAGAACGGGTGGTGCGCCAGACCATTGGCGGACTGACCGCGGTGCCAGCGCCAGCCGAAAAACCCCCTCAGCCAGCTCCAGCCGCGCCAGTCACGGTTGAACCCGCGCCCGCCAGTCCTGTACGGGTGGTTGCGATCGGCACGGACCATGGGGGCGTGGACCTGAAGAACATCCTGGTCAAGGAACTCAAGGACGCCGGGTACGAGGTCATTGACTGCGGTACCAATACCACTGACCCCGTGGATTACCCGGACATTGCCCGATCGGTGGCAGAGCTCGTCGCGGCCGATAAGGCCTGGCGCGGGGTGGTGATCGACGGCGCCGGTATCGGCTCATGCATGGCGGCCAACAAGGTTCCAGGTATCCGGGCGGCGATGTGCTACGATTACGCTACCGCCGTTAACAGCCGCGAACACAACAACGCCAATGTGCTCACGCTCGGCGCGGGTCTGCTGGGGGTGAACCTCGCCAAACAGATCCTCAAAACATGGCTGTCCACCGAGTACGCCGGAGGGCGCCACGAAAAGCGCATTCAAAAGATCATGGCGCTTGAACAGTCATTTCTCAAGAATGGGACGGAAAAATGACCCCTGATATGAAAACCGTGGAAACCCTGGTTGAGATCATCACCCGCGAGGTGCTGCTGGCGATGGCGGAGTACGAAGCCAGGCAGCAGGCGCCGGCCGGCGCCACCTGCGTGGTGGAAATGGCGGACGGCGTGAAGGTAAAAACCTGTTTCGACAACGCCGGACACGTGGTCAGCGCCGGGGCAGAACGGCTGACCTCCACCGTGGGTATCATCCCCCAGGACCATTCGCTGGCGGGGATGATCGACCACACCCTGCTCAAGCCGGATGCCACCAGTGACAAGATCGCCCAGCTGTGTTTTGAAGCGCGCAAATACCATTTCGCGTCCGTGTGTGTCAATCCCACCCACGTAAAACTGTGCGCTGACCTGCTGCGCGACTCTGATGTGAAGGTGTGCACGGTCATAGGCTTTCCGCTAGGTGCGACCTCGCCCGAGGTCAAAGCATTTGAAACCCGCAACGCGCTGGACAATGGCGCGACCGAGATCGATATGGTCATCAACATTGGCGCGCTCAAGGCCGGCGAGATGGAACTGGTGGCGCGGGATATCCGCGGGGTGGTTGAAGTTGGTCACGCCGCCGGGGCGCTGGTGAAGGTCATCATCGAAACCGCCCTGCTCACCGACGAGGAAAAAGTGGTCGCCTGCCTGCTGGCCAAGGAAGCCGGGGCGGATTACGTAAAGACCTCCACCGGGTTCTCGGGCGGGGGGGCGACCGTGCACGATATCGCGCTGATGCGCCGCACAGTGGGTCCCACCCTCGGTGTCAAGGCGTCCGGCGGGATTCATACCCACGAAGATGCCGAAGCCCTGGTGGCAGCCGGTGCCACCCGTATCGGCGCCAGCGCCGGGGTGAAGATCATCCAGGCAGGATCTGCTGAACCTAAAGCCGAACCGGCTCTCTCGCCGGCCAAGGCTTATTGATCGGAGGAACGCATGCTTATCGCGCGTGTGATCGGAACTGCAGTCTCAACAATCAAAGATGAGAAATTGACCGGGCGCAAACTGCTGGTGGTGCGCCAGACCGACGAGCATGGTGAAGTGTTTGGCAAACCCTTCGTCGCCATTGACACGATCGACGCCGGGGTGGGTGACCTGGTGCTCACGGCCGCGGGTTCGAGCGCGCGCCAGACGACCATCACCCGTGATACGCCGGTCGACGCGGTCATCATGGCGATGATCGATTCACTTGAGGTCGACGGCAGGGTCACGTTTAGAAAGAGCTGAAAAGAAAATGGCTGTCCTCGATTCTGACCTCCTTTCCATCCAGGAAGCCCGCACGCTTGCGAGCCGGGCATACGATGCCTGGAAAGTGTGGTCAAAAGCCTCACAGGAACAGGTGGACAGGGTCTGCGCTGCGATGGCGAACGCGGCATTCAACGCCGCCGACCGCCTGGGCCAGCTGGCGCATGATGAAACGGGTTACGGCGTGGCAGCTCACAAGCGTTTGAAGAACGAGTTTGCCGCCCGGAATGTTTGGGAAAGCATCAGGGATATCCGCACGGTGGGCGTGATCAGGCGCGACCCCGATCGGGGGATCGTTGAGATCGCCTGGCCGATGGGGGTGATCGCCGCCCTGACGCCTTCGACCAACCCCACCTCGACCGTCATTTACAAGATCCTAATCGCGGTCAAAGCCCGCGACGCGATCGTCGTTGCCCCGCACCCCTCTGCGGTGCGCTGCAGTTACGAAGCGGCGGCGTTGATGGCGCGGGCAGCCGAGGAAAACGGTGCGCCGCTGGGGCTGATCAGCTGCATGCAAAACGTCAGTCTGCCCGGCACCCAGGAACTCATGAATCATAAGAATGTCGCCCTGATCCTGGCGACCGGTGGCACCCCCATGGTGCGTGCCGCCCACTCCACCGGCAAACCTGCTTACGGGGTGGGACCGGGGAACGTGCCGGTCTACGTCGACCGCTCCGCGGATATTGAGAAGGCTGCCAGGTATATCGTTGCCAGCAAAGCCTTTGATTGCTCGACCATCTGCGCCACCGAGCAGGCAATCGTCGCGGACAAACCGATCGCTGACCGGTTGAAGCGGCTGATGCAGAATGAAGGGGCGTATTTCACCAGCCCAGAGGAGTCCAGCCGCCTGCGTAAGTTGTTGTTCACCGCCGAAGGTGGCATGGTCACCGCGACCGTCGGCAAACCCGCCGGATACCTGGCGACGCTGGCAGGTTTCAGCGTTCCGCGCGGCACCAGGGTTCTGGTGGCGGCGCTCGACCGGGTGGGCAAGGAGGAGCCGCTCTCACGCGAGAAGCTCACCACCGTCCTCGGCTGGTACGAAGAGGATGGCTGGGAGGCCGGCTGCGAACGCTGCATCGAGCTGATCCAGTTCGGCGGACGCGGGCACAGCCTCATCATTCACGCCACCGATGAACGTGTGATCACCGCCTTTGGGCTCGAAAAACCGGTGTTTCGCATCGGCGTCAATACCATGGGCACGCTCGGTGCCATCGGGCTGACCACCGGCGTTTACCCATCCCTCACGCTGGGCGCGGGCGGGGTGGGAGGTTCGATCACCGGTGACAACATCACCACGTATCACCTGTTTAACGTCAAGCGCCTGGCCTACGAATTGCGTACGCCGCCCGCCGAAGCCCTCATGCCGGGACCGGATGAAACCAGCGTGGATCCGGCGCAGATCGAACGGGTGGTGCGCAGCGTGATCCAGGAACTATTGAATCAAAAAACCTAAAATTCTGAAGGGTTAGAGAAAGGATTTTGAAATGGCATTAGACACAGCATTGATCGCATTAGGAATGGTGGAAACCAAGGGGTTGGTTGGAGCGGTGGAGGCGGCTGACGCGATGGTCAAGGCAGCCAACGTTATCCTGATTGGTTCCGAGTACGTGGGCGGCGGGTTCGTCACCGTTATGGTGCGCGGCGATGTCGGCGCTGTAAAAGCAGCCACCGATGCCGGCGCGGCTGCGGCCAAGCGGGTTGGCGAACTGGTCTCGGTGCATGTCATCCCCAGACCGCACCAGGATATCGAAATGATCCTGCCGCAGAGCAGCAAGGGCAGCATTGGCGGCCGCGTAGCAGAAGGCAAGAAATAACCTGCCGGGGCGTTAGTTTTGAACCTGGCGGTTAAACCGCCGCGGTTCACTGCCCGCTTGGATCATTCCGGCTTAGAAGAGACCTGGTTCCTGCTTTTACAGGCGGTCGAGCGAACAACGATTCGCCTGTCTCATGGCAGGCAACCGCCTGGTGAAACGACCGGATGATCTACACGGAATAACAAATCGAAACCCTGCGTTGATTGAATAGTTGAACGCGCAGGTACAGGAGGCAGGATGGCTGAGGAATTCTCTTTACGCTGTTATTGCTTTATTGATCGAATGCAGGCGCAATACGCCGCCTTTGTAGGCACGGTGACCCAGGGTGACCTGCCCGTAGAGGGCATGGCAGCCCTGTATGTGGAAATGGCGCCAGGCAACGAGGTCTTTCGCGTGGTGGATATCGCCGTCAAAGCCACGGAAGCCAAACCCGGCGCGCAGATCGTCGAACGCGAGTTCGGCATGTTCGAGGTGCATTCGCTCAACCAGGCGGCTGTGCTCGAAGCCGGCCAGGTGGTGCTCGACAGGCTGGGTCTGCGCAAGGAAGACCGCATCAAGCCCCAGGTGGTATCCACCCAGGTAATCACGCGCGTCGATCCCTACCAGGTGCAGCTGCTCAACCGCTTCAGGCGCGGCAGCATGCTGGTGCCGGGTGAAACCCTGCTTGTGCTGGAATGTGCTCCGGCAGCCTACATTAACTATGCTGTAAACGAGGCGGAAAAGAACGCCAATATCAAGATCATCCACGTCTCATCCGTCGGCAGGTTCGGCAGAATGTGGCTGGGCGGCAGCGAAGCCGAGATCATCACCGCCAGGAACGCGGCGGTGGCCGCGCTGGAAAGCCTGGACGGGATCCCGGGTTAAAGCCAGCCCGGGAAACGGGATTCGCAGGAGAGAAATATGCCAAAACGATTCTACACAGAGCGCGATATCGAGGACATGGTCGCCAGGGGGGAGATGAGCCTGGAGGTATGCGAGGATGTTGTTCTGACAGAACTGGCGTACGAGAAGGCCGAACGGCTCGGACTGCACCTTGTGCAGCCGCACCAGCTCCCGCCGGCTGCCCCGGTGAGACCCTACCTCTCCGCCCCGGCTCAACTCTGCCCGCAGTGCCAGCCCCAACCCGTGTTGGACCAGCCGGAGCTGCGACAGCGCATCCGCGACGCGGTGAACGCCAGGCTGGGCTCGCAGGTCGACCCGGCGCTGCTGGACGCCATCATCAACCGGGTGCTCGATAACATCGGGATCAAGTAGCCATGCTGCTCGGGCGGGTTCACGGCACAGCGGTGTGCACCGTTAAGGTCGCGGGTACCGAGGGTCTAAAGCTGCTCGTGGTGCAGCCGGTCAACCGCAAGCTTGAACCCATCGGCGCGCTGCAGGTCGCGGTGGATGTGGTGCAGGCAGGCGCGGGGGACCTGTGCGTGATGGTGCGTTCGCGCGAGGCCGCCCTGGCGATGCCAGAGGTCAAATTTGTCCCGGTTGACCTGGCTCTGGTCGGTATCGTGGACGAGCTCGCCGTGCAGCCCGACGGAGAAGTTGACCTGGTCCTGAAAAAGGGGACCAACCATTACTCGTAAGGAGCAAATATGATCCTCGCTAAAGTGACAGGAACAGTGGTGACCACCATCAGCCACGGGCATTACAAGAATCGCCGGTTGCTGGTCGTTCAACCACTGGTCACTGAGGGCGCAGACGCGGGCGAGGATTTTATCGCCATCGACAACACCCACGCCGGCATTGGCGACACGGTACTCATCAACCGCGAAGGGGGCGGCGCGCGGCAGGTGCTGATGAACCCCGACGCCTGCATCATTTCCGTGATCGTGGGGATCGTCGACTCAGTCAATATCACCTGAAATTACACACGATTGGACAATTTAAAAT
>CAYYBP010000014.1:0-1184 GCA_964470275.1 uncultured Anaerolinea sp.
GTAGCGGGCGTAGGTGGCGTAATTGATCTCGGTGCGCCGGGCGATGTAATCCTGTGTGGCGGGGGCGAGCGCACGCCTCTCCGCGATGCGGTCCGTCACGATCAGTGAGAACGCGTCGGATCCAGCGCCGGAACCGTACGAGACCTGCAGGATTCGATCTCCAGGTTTGGCGACGTCCAAAACAGCGGTCAGACCGATCATGGCAGCCGCGGCGTAGGTGTTGCCGATCACCGGAACAAGCAACCCGGGCTTGATCTGCTCCTCGGTAAAGCCCAGATCCTTCCCGGCTTTCATCGGGAACTTGGGGTTTGGTTGGTGGAAGACAGCGTAGGTAAAATCGGAGGCATTCATCCCCAGTTCATCCATCATCACCTTCCCGGCCGACTCGACGTGTTTAAAATAGGCCGGGTCGCCGGTGAAACGCTGACCGTGCTCGGGGTATTTACGCTCGGGGCGGCGCCAGAAATCGGGGGTATCCGAAACATAGGAGTAGGTCGCTTCGATCTCCACCACAGCTTCTTCAGCCGGTCCAATGATGTACGCAGCGCTGCCACTGCTGGCGGTGTACTCAAGCGCGTCGCCGGGTTTTCCCTGGGCGGTATCCGAGCCGATGGCGAGAGCGTACTTCCCCATCCCCGAACCGACCATGGCGATGGCAGCGACCATGGCTTCTGTGCCGGCTTTGCAGGCGAATTCCCAATCACCGGCCTGGATGTCGCGCGACGCGCCGATGGCTTCCGCCACGATCGTGCCTGAGGGTTTGACCGCGTAGGGGTGCGATTCCGAGCCGACCCAAACCGCCCTTAGTTCCACCGGGTCGATATCAGCGCGCAGCAAGGCGTTACGGGCGGCTTCGATCGCCATGGTGATGACATCTTCGTCCAGACCGGCGACCGATTTTTCCTTTACTGGTGAGCCCCGGTCTGAACCCGTCCAGAGGCGGGAGACCTCGCTGCCCGGCAGGCGGTAGCGTGGAATATATGCGCCGTAACCGATGATACCGGTCTTCCGGTCAGTTCTTAATAATTTGGAGTTTGGATCGTTGGTTTGCATGGTCTATTTTCTCCACTCCTGCAGAATTTGCGCCGCCCGGTCTGAGCGGATACTCTTTTCACTGACTAATTGCTGCGCCAGGCGTTCCACCTCATCACCGACGGCGCCGGCAGCCAGCGCCACCTGGCGGG
>CAYYBP010000014.1:1194-22370 GCA_964470275.1 uncultured Anaerolinea sp.
CTTCCGTGGCGAGGGCGCGCAGCGCGCCCAGGTTTTGCGCCAGCCCGACGGAGACGATAATTTCAGCCAGTTCGGCGGCGGTCTGGATTTTCATCATTTTCAAGGCGGCTTTGGCAGTGGGGTGCGAACGCGTTGCGCCGCCAATGATACCCACCGCCATGGGCATTTCAATGCTGCCTTTCAGGCTGCCCTGATCGTCCTTTTGCCAGGTCGACAGGCTGGTGTATCGCCCGGAGCGGGCGGCGTAGGCGTGCGCGCCGGCTTCCACCGCGCGCCAGTCGTTGCCGGTGGCGACCAGAACGGCGTCGACGCCGTTCATAATGCCCTTGTTGTGTGTCGCGGCGCGGTAGGGGTCCGCGGCAGCGAACGCCCAGGCTTCGATAATGCCGTCGCGCACCATTTCGGGCGTGTAGGCATCGAATCCGAGCGACGTCAGCGGGATGGTGCACTCAGCGCGCGCCAGCCGGCGGTCAGCCAGGTTGGAGAGGATGCGCAGGTGCGGTCTGCCGCCGCTGATCTCAGCCACGCGCGGGGCGAGCTGTTCGAGCGCGGTGTTGATGGCGTTCGCGCCCATGGCATCGCGCACATCGTAAATGAGGTGCAGCACGAGGAACGGACCGATGGGAGACTCGGCGATCTGACGAACTTCCAGGTCGCGCGCTCCGCCGCCAAAGCGCGAAAGCACCGGGTCGACCGTGCCGGCCAGCTCCAGCAATTCATCCTTATTTGCCAGGAGCTTCTCTGTCGCCAGGTCAAGGTCGGGCAGGTCGAGGAGCTGCAACTGGCCGATCATCTCCGGCGGCGTGGTCTCCGCGCGGAAGCCCCCGCCCGCGCGCGCGAGCTTCGCCATGTAGGAGGCGGCTGCCACGACCGATGGCTCTTCAATGGCCATCGGTACGAGCACATCGCGCCCATTGACGTGGAAATTCCTGGCAATCCCCAACGGAAGACCGTACACCCCCACCGCGTTCTCGATCATGTGGTCTGCCTGTGTGGGGGTTAACCCATGCAATCCGTCCAGGGCTTCAAGGTCGGCGGTGGATAGCCCGGTTTCGCTGGCAAGCCTATCCAGGCGCGCGGCGAGAGGGAGATGATGGAATTTTTGATCTTTTTCCTGCATATCCATATTCTGTACCCGAATTGGATAAATCCTACCCGCGAGATACTGGCAAAACCTATCAGGATTTTGATCTGGATAGATTATCTGCTTTCGATGGGCAACCTGCTACACTTACTGGATAATTCAGGCGAATTTTTTTATAATAAAAGATAAAGGTAAAAATACCCACAAAGGAGCATGCATATGCGGAGACGGAACGTGATAACCGGGATCGCCTGGGCTTTGATATACATCTTTCTTGTTCTTGCGCCGCTTTTTATCATGCTCACGGGTCCGCGGGCAGCCGGCAGGGAGTTCTGGCGCGACCTGTCGGTCAGCCTTGGCTTCATTGGCCTGGCGATGATGGCGCTGCAGTTCGTTCTCACCGCCAGGTTTAAATGGCTCAAGGCCCCCTACGGCAGTGATATCGTTTATCATTTTCACCGCCAAATTTCATTCGTGGCTTTCGCGCTGATCATCACCCACCCCCTGCTGCTGTTCATTTTCTCCCCGCGAACACTGGCGCTGCTAAATGTCTTCATCGCGCCGTGGCGGGCGCGCTTCGCGGTGGTCGCGGTCCTTTCGTTGATCGGATTGATCGTTTTTTCTGTGTGGCGGAAAAAGCTGAAGATCGATTACTACAGTTGGCGCATCTGGCACGGCATCCTGGCTATCCTGGCTGTGGGCATGGCGCTGGTGCACGTGGAGCTGGCGGGCTACTACGTCAACACGCCCTGGAAGAGGGCGTTGTGGATCGTGTACGCGGTATTCTGGATCGGGCTGCTGGTGTACACCCGCCTGGTTAAGCCGTTGCTGCTGATGCGGAAAAAGTACCGGGTGGTCGACCTGGTTCAAGAGCGCGGCGGCGCCTGGACATTGGTGCTCAAGCCAGACGGCCACGCGGGCATCCGTTTTCATCCCGGGCAGTTCGCGTGGATCAATCTGCGCTCATCCCCATTCTCTGAAAAAGAGCACCCGTTCTCCATCTCCTCCAGCGCCGCTGAAAATCTCCGGCTCAGCTTTACCATCAAGGAACTTGGGGATTTCACCCGGAGGATCAAGGATACCCCCATTGGAGAAACGGTTTACGTCGATGGACCGTATGGGGCTTTCACCACCGACCGTCATGACCACGCGCGCGGATTCATCTTCATCGCCGGCGGAGTGGGCATCACGCCGATCATGAGCATGATGCGAACCATGGCAGACCGCGATGAGAAACGCCCGCTGGTATTGTTTTACGCCAACCGAGACTGGGAAGGGATCACTTTCCGGGAAGAACTCGAGCGGCTAAAGAAGCGACTCGACCTGACATTGATCCATGTGCTGGAAAAACCCCCGCAGAACTGGACGGGTAAGCAGGGGTATATTTCCAGGAAAGACATCGAAGAAGTCATTCCGAAAGGTCTCGAACGCAACCAGCTGGAGATCTTCCTGTGCGGTCCGCCGCCCATGATGCGGGCGGTTGACAGGATCATCAACGAGATGAACATCTGGCCTGGCGATTTCCACTACGAGAGGTTTGACCTGGTGTGAGAGGTTGGTAAAATGAGAGAACGATTGTCCACCATATTTGCGGTACTGGTTGGGGTTGTCAGCCTGCTGCTGGCATTGGTTTTTGCCGCGATACAGAGCGGGCTCATGTAGGGGGTGTGTTGGCGGCATATGACCGCAGTTTCCGCCGTGAAAGGAGCAGACATGTATATGACATTCTTTGTCCTGGATGATCCGGGAAAACTTACCGCCGTCCTGGAAGCGCTTGAAAAAGAAGGGATAAACGGAGCGACCATCTTTGAGTCCACTGGGCTGCACCGCCAGCAAAAGAAACACCTGGGGTTGCGGTACATCTATTCAGGTACACTGATGGATGAAGATGATAATATCTCCGTCTTTGCAGTTGTGCCGGACAGGCAGGCAGTGGAGACCTGTTTACGTTGTGTTGAGAGTGTTGTTGGGGAGATGAATAACCCAAACACCGGCATATTCACCGCCTGGGAACTGGACGTCGTCAAGGGGATAAACACCGACAGCGAAGCAGGAAACTGACCATGGTTTGGGTGCAGTTCGTCGCCACCGCAATCGGGATCGTCATCGCCGCCAATTTCCTGGCGAAATTTGGGGATGTGATCGCCATCCGCACACGCCTGGGAGGGATGTTTGTGGGGGTTCTGCTGATGGCAGGGGCGACTTCCTTGCCCGAGGTGCTCACATCGATCAGCGCGGTCAGTCAGAATACACCCGGCATCGCAGCAGGGAACCTGTTTGGAAGTAACAGTTTCAACATGCTGCTGCTCGCGGTTCTGGACCTGGCATCGCGCAACCAGCGCCTGCTTCGCAGAGCGGCCCGCCGCCACGCTTTATCCGGGAGTCTCGCGATCCTGATGATCGTGCTGGTGTTGTTTTTCATGCAGGCGGATATTCGGCTCAAAGTCGGCTGGGTGGGGATCGATTCCCTGCTCATCATCGCGGTTTATGTTATCGCGGTGCGGCTAATATCAAAAGACCAGCCCGGGTTGGAAGCGAATATCGAAGATATACCTGTGGGAACACCCAAATTGTGGGTGGGACTGGTCGGGTTCCTGGCGGCAGCAGCGGCGTTGATCGTCATTACGCCAATCATGGTAAGAAGCGCGTCAGAGATCGCCGATATCACAGGGTTGGGCACGACCTTTGTGGGCACGACTCTTGTCGCGATGGTGACCTCCCTGCCGGAAGTGGTGACGACCATCGCCGCGATCCGAATTGGCGCCAGCGACATGGCGATCGGCAACCTGTTTGGCAGTAACATGTTCAACATGGCGGCGCTTGGGCTTACCGACTTCTTCTACACCAGCGGGCGCTTCCTGCCCGCGATCGACCCGGCGTTCGTGCTGGTAGGCATGCTGGGACTGCTGATGACGGTTGTCGGCCTGGTGGGCAACCTGGCCAGGCTGGAAAAACGCCTGTGGTTCATCGAGATCGATTCGCTGGTGCTGTTTATCATTTACATCACCGGGATGATACTCCTCTACCAAAAAGGGATCGGATAATTTTTCATGAATGTGCATCATGTGAGAATTAAAGGGTCCACACTGGAGCACGCGTACCAGATAACCGGAACTATCTCATCGGATGTTGAATTAATGCTCACGCGCACCATCGACCAGTTTTATGACGTCACGATGAACCTTGTGCAACGCCTCGGGTTGTCAAAGGTCTACTCGGTGAATCTTGACCGGCGCGGGGGCAACAATTATTCACCAGGCGAACGGTTGAATCTCAACCCGGTCAACCTGACGGAATGGACGGTGACGCACGAGTTGTCGCACGCGCTGGATGCCGCTTACCACTGGCAATTGTCGCAAAAGATGCGCGAGCGCACTGGCAGCGGATTCCGATTCAAGGTTTTGCATTACGCGCACCCCGGCTGGAAGTTGTTCTGGTACCGGGTCGGCAGTCCGCCGCCGCCCTGCGGGGTCGACAGTAAGTTCAACTCGCTGGAGGATTTTGCCGAGGCGCTCACGGCGTATATTTACCCGGATGCAGCGAAGCGCAAGGCACAGGATCGCGGGTATCCGTATGAAAAATGGGGTTACACGAATTTTCACGACACCCCGCGCGGCAGATTTATCCAAAACCTCGTGGAATGCAGCGACAACAAAAACGCCCTCGTGTAGAGGGCGTCAGTTTTGCATTTGGCTGGCAGTTCAAACGTAGGGCATGGTCTCCTGGCATTCAGGAGCGTTGGCGCAGATGTATTTCTTTTGCGGGAAGAAGAGCAAGCGCCTCGAGGTGTGCACCACCATCGGTGTTCCGCACACCGGGCAGTCGGGAACGTTGGTCATGTTCATGAAAGGAGTCTTGTCCGCCAGGACGGTCTCCTTGGGCTCATCGATGTAATCCTGGCTGAACCTGGGAGAGGGTGTGATCAGGCTCGCGGCGGCTGGAGCCGGGCTGGATTTCACCTCGGCTGGTCTGGCGGGCTGGCTCTCCTTCTGCGCCAGGATCTGAGATGGCAGAATTTTATTGTAATGGGTTGATTCGATCAACTTCAATAAAGCGCGGCCGTCATATAACTGGAGCGGTTTCCCTTCCGCCCACAGGCGAGCCTGGGGGGTAATCAACCCGGAAGTAACCAGAATCCCGGCGTCCGCTTCGGAGGCGCGCAGTACGCCGTAAAAATCGCGTACCACCGGTTCGCCGACCTTGCCGCGATATTTCTTGCACTGCGCGAGCCAGGTCTCTCCGTTCGAGGCGTGCACGATCAGGTCAATGCCGTGGTCACCAGTAGCGCCCACGATCTCCACTTTGTGACCCTGCGCGGTTAGTGTTTTGGCGACAACCTCTTCAAACTCAGACGGCAGGAGAACCTGCATATCTTCGATGGATCTGATAACGTGATGCTTCCTCCGCTCTTCAAGCACGAGCGCGAACACCAGTGGAAGCAAGGCCAGACCCACCAGCAAAAATGCTCGCGAATTCAATGGCTCCTGGATCAGATGGAAGGTTTCCATTTTTAAAAAGGTGAAGACGGCGCGGAGCACAGCAAACAGGACCCACGCCAGAACCAGGGCTTTGATCGAGGTTCTGAGCGAGGTGCTAAAGCCGTATTTTCGTTTACCGATCCCGACCAGGACGAAGACGAACATCACCGGCCATAATCCTACCAGGAATCGCCCGGCAGTGGTCAATAATTCGATTATTGTGTCCATTAAATACCTCCATCAACGCAAGCATTATTTTGCTTATTGTTGCATGAATAATGCCAGAATCCTCTTGATTCTGGCATTGTATTCGTAGGAAATGCGGCCTAGAGAGAGGTTTCTTCCCCGGGCTTCAGAAGGATCACCCTGGTGGAGGTCTGGCTGGCGACTTTTTCCGCCCAGGAAGTCGCGTCCTGCTGGATGACAGGGAAGGTGTTGAAGTGGATCGGGATGACCGCCTGCGGGCGAAGCAATTGTACTGCCAGCAGGGCGTCGTCCGGTCCCATGGTGTAGTTATCGCCGATCGGCAGCACTGCCAGGTCAATGCCTTCGTCGCCGATCAGGCGCATATCTCCGAAAAGCCCCGTATCCCCGGCAAGGTAGATTTTGCGTTGATCAAGGGTGGTGAGCAGGAACCCGCCCGGGTTCCCGCCATAGGAACCATCCGGCAGGGCGGAACCGTGCAACGCGAAAGTCATTTTCAAGTAACCGAACGGGTAGGTGAAACCGCCGCCCAGGTGCTGCCCGTGTGTTTTCAGACCCTGCTTTGATGCCCAGGTGCTGATTTCCGCGTTGGAGATCACAGTAGCGCCGGTGCGCCTGGCAATGGAGACGGTGTCGCCAACATGGTCGGCGTGCCCGTGCGTGACCAGGATGTAATCCGCCTGCAGTTTCTCCGGGTCCTCGGTGGTGGCGGCGTTGCCCCTGAAGAATGGATCGACAAGCAGCCTGTAGCCCGAGGTGAAGATGCCTATGGTGGCGTGTCCGTACCAATGAAGTGTTGTGACCAAGTTCTCCTCCTGAAGTTTTGTCCAGCTGGCGGTGGTCCTCGTACAGGGGGTATGATAATTATCTTGCTTATAGGATATCATAAACCAACCGGGACAATGACCAGGACCTGGTGCAAACAGACGCCAGAAGTTCAATGAATGTGGAAACGGGTTGGGTGGAAGATCTTAACTGGGAATCCCGGATTTGAAGTCATTTAAAAGACTGATTGTCTGTGTAAGATACTCATCCGGGAAGTTTCTGAACGGGATGAAGTAATACCGGTCAGTGGTTTCTTCAGCGGTCTGGCGGACCTCGATTCCAAACGGGGTTATCAACAGCGTATCGTTCTTGGGCATGACCCAGCCCTTGTGAACCAGGTGGTCGGCTGCCTTGATTGTGTCTGCAAGGGCGTTGCCGCGGCGATTGAGCGCGAGGTTGATCTGCTCTGCCGTTCCAGACTTGTTTTGCCACAGGTAGCTGAGGATATCCCAGGCGTGGCCGTTGGTTTCATACGCGTGCCAGGATACCAGGTGGGCATCATCGCGAAAAGCGCACAATTCGCTGAGAAACTGGTCAATGCGCACCATCACTGGCGCTCCCCTGCCGGGGTCCAACCGATGAACATGTTGAATCGACCAGGTGCCGGGAGGGTCCGGCGCAGCCAGGCACGCGTCGGCAAGTTCGTTCAGCCGGCTGGCGAGATCCATGATCTTTGTCACCCCCAGCGGCATTACCCCCGCCAGGGATGCATAAATGGCAGTCAGAGCGCCCTTAACGGTCTCCAACCCGAGGGCGGATAGCCGGTACCCGCCTGCAGCAGCGGGTTCAAGGAATCCTGCGTCTCCCAGTTTTTTCAAATTGGATTCGTACAGGTCGGGAGAGGTGTAGGGCGAGCGGATATTGAGCAACGCGGCGCTGACGGGTTCCGGCTCAAAGGTAAATGCAGCCAGGAGTAAATTGAGTTGCAGAGAAGAAAGACCGGTTTTCGAGCAGGTCTCATTCCAGGCAAGGTCGTAGATTGAGGTTAACGCCATGGCTGAAGACAAGAACGAAGGGTATAGATCGTTAAGAACCATGCGCGGCTCCTTTACTCATCCCGAACGCAGGCATTTGGGTGGATAATCCATTATTTCATATCCGAGGCGACAATTCAAGCAGCAAAATGGTTCTCTCCTTGTGGATTTGTCAGCCGCCAGGTGATGGGTCGATCCTGCGGGGTTCTGATGAGAATCTAATATATTTTCAGTATAGTATGAAGAGAGCTAAAGCATATCCGGGTAGGTGAAGTGAAGAACCATTGAGTCGTGTATAATGAATTAGATTGGAAGAAAGGATAGAATGAACCTGCTGCTGGATCCAAATGTTGCTTTCGTCATTCTTGTAATCGGTTTTGTCCTTGGGGTGCTGGCGCTTTTTACTCCCGGCACAGGATTCCTGGAGATCGGGGTGTTGTTTGCCATCGTGCTGGCCGGGTACGCTGTCATCGAGTTGCCGATCAACCTCTGGGCATTGATCCTTTTGGTAGTCGGTGTGCTGCCCTTCCTTATCGCCGTTCGGCGCTATAAGCAATGGGTACTGCTGGTTCCAGCGATCATTTCCATTGTTGTGGGTTCCGTTTTCCTCTTCAGGTCGGAATCCGGCGCCCCAGCGATCAACCCGTTTCTCGCCACATTCATGAGCGCTGTAGCGATTTTGCTCCTGTGGTTCATCGCCCGCAAAGGCATCGAAGCCCTAAAGATGAGCCCAGCCCAGGACCTGTCAAACCTGGTTGACCAGGTTGGGGTGGCCCGCAGCGATATCCGCTATTCGGGAACCATCTATGTGGGTGGTGAAGAGTGGACCGCGCGCAGCGAAAAATCGATTCGAGAAGGTCATCTGGCAAAAGTGACCGGACGAGAAGGATTGGTTTTACTGGTCGAACCGGTGGAGAAAGAATCGTCCCCCGAGAGTCGATAAGGTTCTTATTTCAGAAGGAGGAAGAATGAATAATTTGTTGAGTGGTGGAGTGCTTGTGTACTGCCTGGTCGGCGTTGTCATCCTGCTGCTGCTGGTCTTTTTAGCCTCAGCCATCAAGATCGTTCCTGAATACCGCAGGGTCGTTGTATTCCGGCTGGGCCGCTGCATCGGCGCGAAAGGTCCTGGGTTAGTACTGCTCATCCCGTTTGTTGACCGCCCGGTAACCGTTGACCTGCGCGAGCAGGTGCGCGAGATTCCCGCGCAGCAATCGATCACCCAGGATAATGCCCCATTATCGATCGATTTCCTGTGGTACTACAAGGTCTTCGATCCTGTGCAATCCGTCTTGCAGGTTCAGAACTTCGAACTGGCTGCCCAGGGTATCGCCACAACCACGCTGCGCTCGGTTATCGGTGGCATCCTGCTGGATGGGGTGTTATCAGAGCGAGAAAAGATCAATACCGCACTGCGCGCCCGCCTGGACGAAGTCACCGAGCGTTGGGGTGTGAAAGTGACCAATGTTGAAATCCGCGAGATCATCCCGCCGCGGGATGTACAGGATTCGATGAACCGGCAGTTGACCGCCGAGCGGACCCGCCGAGCCGTGGTCACCGAATCGACTGGTAACCGCGAAGCCGCCATCAACGTGGCGCAAGGCGAGAAGCAGGCCAATATTCTAAAGGCCGAAGGCGAAAAACAGGCTGCCATCCTTAAAGCCGAGGGTGAACGGCAGGCCCAGGTCTTGAAAGCGGAAGGTTACCAGCAGGCGCTGGAAGCCATCTTCAAGGCTGCCCAGAACATCGATCAGAAGACCATGACACTGCAGTACTTCGAAACCCTGAAGAACATGGCCGCCGGTCCTTCCACCAAGTACATTTTCCCGATGGAATTCACCAGCCTGATCAGCGACTTCGTCAAGAAGAACGCGGGTAAAGAAGGATAGAAAAGCACCATTAAGAGCGACTGAGATGTGGGTTGTGATGGTACTTTCACAGCCCACATTTTCTAAAAAGGGATATGGAAGAACTCGATTTTATACTATTGCCGGCAACGCTCAGCGACCTTGCCCAGATGAGGGTGATGGAAAAGGTCTGTTTTCCGCAGGACGCGTGGCCCTTAATCGAACAGATCGGCGTGCTCATGCTGCCGGCGGTGGTGAGGATCAAGGCGGTGCAGGGTGACAAACTGGTCGGGTTCATCGCCGGGGATATCCGCCAAAAATTAAAGACCGGCTGGGTCACGACGCTCTCAGTGCTGCCCGAATTCCGCCGGCACGGGGTGGGTAAGGCGCTGCTCGATGCTTGTGAGAACCAGATGGGCATGCCGCGCGTCAAACTGGCGGTGCGAAAATCAAACATGGAAGCCCGCCGGCTGTACCTCTCCAGCGGTTACCGCCAGGTAGAGGTGTGGGAACGGTATTATGAAGGTGGCGAGGATGCCGTTGTAATGGAAAAGCTTCTGCCGGCCATTGGAATGTAGGGCAGATGTAAGGCAAACGTAGTTGACAAAGAAGGCTAAAAAGACTACCATTATGACAACCTTGGAGAACTGATCACCATGCGAGTATTGGATTACCATACCGGAGGAACTCACTAAAGGCACGCATTGTCTCTGCGTGTCTTTTTGTACCTAAATCCTTGAAAAGGAGTTACGCGAAATGGACTACAGCATGATCGGAAAGATCGAGAAAGCCAAGCGTTATTCGCAAGAGCGACAGCGGTTTGAGTTTCACTCATTCAAAGTTAGCGTGAAGGGCGATAACAATTCGCACGATGTGACTTACGAGAATAGTACCTGGAAATGCGATTGCGAGTTCTTTGCCACCCGAGGGCGCTGTGTGCACACCATGGCGTTGGAATCGATCCTGGAGGGGATGACTGTCCCGGCCGAAGTAATCGTTTAAGCCTTGAAGCTTGAAGGTATGAACATAACCCCGGTGACAAAGCCCAGGGTTATGTTTTTTAATTCCCTGAACAATTAGGATGAGTGCCTGTACACCAGTTATCAATACAGTCATTAATTGTAATAATCACCTGAACGTCGGTCGCCGGCCCATCGACACTCTCAACCCGAACGCCGGTGATTTCGGCGCTTTGGATAATATTATCGCCGCCCTTGCTTTTCTTGAGCGGAACCGTATCTGTTATGACCACCGGGTTGCCAGCACTCGCAATACCAGTGATTCGGTCCCCGGCGGCGTTTTTTAAGCTGACCTTGGCGCTGCCTGTGCCTTCAACTGTTAGCGAAAGGGTGATGTTTAAGGTTTCCAAGTTCTCCGGATAATCACTGCTGCCACCACTATAGACCGATCCGAAAGGGAAACTCAGTTCATCCTTTTCCTTCTCTTTCATATCGCCTTTTGTGGACCGGCAGGTAGAGATATCCCCACACTTTTTGTCACATGTGGAGCTAGTAATTCCAATATCAAAATCTTCCATATCCTGCGTTGAGCAGCTCAGTAATATCAACAGGATCGACAGGAGCCCCAAAATCTTATAGATTCTCATGGCATTCTCCTTTTTTGTATAGAAGTGCAAATTCAGGTTCGGAGATTAGTGGATTTATAAAAAAGAGTATAGCAATTCCCTTGTAAAAATCAAGGGGTGTCCTCGTTCATGTACTCGTACATTATTAACACAGCATTATTAACACAGTCGATATTTTCCTGGCTGAAAAAAATCAAAAGAAGTCGGTGAGTTGTTTACGAAAACCTGACAGGTTGCCCGGGGTGACGCGGATGGTTGGCGTCTTATGCCATATAGCGCACCTCCTAAGCGCTTCTGCCATGGAGCGAGCCAGTAAGGTGTCTTCGGAATATCCAGGTTCAAGGAAAATACCGCGTATCTCAAAAACCCCATCCTTGCGGTGTGCCTTGGCATCCAGCCGTCCAACCAGGGCGCCGTTGTGCAGGATGGGGAGCGGAAAGTACCCGTAAAGCCGCTTGTCCGCAGGGATGTAAGCCTGGATGGTGAAATCGAAGCCGAAAAGCTGGCGCGCCCGCGCGCGGTCCCAGACGAGCGGGTCGAACGGCGAGAGCAGGGTGGTGTGGGTGGCGCGCAGGGTGCCGCGTATTGCCTCCTCTAACAGATGCACAGAATCTTCGACATAAAGCGCCGGTTGATCCCACTCTTTCACCTTGAGTTCAAGCAGGTCCTTGTTCTCGAGCAACCCGGGCAGAAACCGCGCCACGTCACGTTTTGGCAGGCGGTAATAATCCGCGATCCATTCCGGGCGGGCGACCCCCATGGCTTTCACGCTCCTGATCACCAGTTCACGAATGACATTGTCGCGGGCAGGGAGTTGTGAATCATCCCAGCCCGGTAAAACGCGGTCTGTCAGGTCATACACACGTTGAAAATTCTCGCGCTTCGCGACCATCACTTCGCCGTGATCCAGCCAGTATTCGAGCGCCCATTTTTCCACCTTGCGGTTCCACCAGCCGCCCGATTCCTTCGGGCTCTTGAAATCTGACGAGCGCTTCGATCCCTCCCGGCGAACGATATCGAGCACAGAATCGATCACTGCGCGATTCTCATCGACCCACGAGCCGTAATTTACCACGCGATCGCCGTCCACCACGAACCGGCGGTTAAGTGAAAAATCATCGATGGGGATAAAGCAGGCGGCGTGCGCCCAGTGCTCGAAAACCAGCCCTTCGGCCAGCGATTGGTCGAGCCAGGCTGGCGGGTAATCTCCCAACCGGCTGAAGAGCACAAGATAGGGGCTGCGCGCAACCACATTAATGGTGTCAATCTGCAGGATGCCCATCCCTCGGATGGCTGCAACGACATCTTCCTTGACTGCCTGGCGCGAGGGGGGCTCGAGTAATCCCAGCGCTGCAAGTTGGATGAGCCTGGCTTGTTCCAGGTTGATTTCAGGGATGGACATAAGCGACCAGCGGGTTCAATGTATAGGATCGTGATAAAAAAAGGAGTGTTTCTCTTGTAAGGGTTAAAAGATCAGCGGAGAGAGTGGGATTCGAACCCACGATGGCCACGAGGACCATAACGGTTTTCGAGACCGCCCCGTTCAACCGCTCCGGCATCTCTCCAGCGGGCAAATTATACCGCGAATCACTCAGATCTCTGCCACCTGCTTCAAGACGGGGTATTCAACATTGGTGATACCGATGCCCTTCAGTTTCTCCATGAAGGCAGTGGCGGCGTCTTCTTCGCCATGCACCAGGAAGATCTTTTTTACCCTGCCTTTGACCGCCGAGGCGTAATCGAGTAAGAACTTCTGACCGGCATGGGCAGACAGCCCGGTGATGACATCCACTTCAGCCCGGCGCTCGTAAACCTGGCCAAAGATGCGCAATTGTTGGGCGCCTTCCACAAGCCGGCGGCCCAGGGTATCCGGCGCCTGCCAGCCGACGATGAGGACTGAATTGCGCGGATTTTCGATATTATTCTTGAGGTGGTGTAAGATGCGCCCGGTTTCCGCCATGCCTGAGGCGGAGATGATCACCATCGGACCCTTTTTGTCGTTCAATTTCTTGGATTCTTCCACGCTGTTGATGTACGTCAGTCCATCGAAATCCAGCGCGGCATGTTTATGGGAGCGGATAAACTGGTTGGTTTCTTCGTCAAAATACTCAGGATATTTACTGAAAATCAGGGAAGCTTCAACCGCAAGAGGGCTGTCTACATACACGGGTATCCGGGAGATCACGCCGTCAGAGATCATCTGGTTGAGGAAGTAAACGATCTCCTGTGTCCGGCCGACAGCAAAAGCGGGGATAATGACCTTGCCGCCGCGGTCGAAGGTCTTTTTGACCACCTGTTTGAAATTCTCATACGCCTGTTCGACCGTGAAGTGCTCCATGTCGCCATATGTGCATTCCATGATCAGGTAGTCCACGTCCGAAGGTAAGATCGGGTCGGTGATGAGGGGCAATCCACGCCGGCCAATATCGCCTGAAAACCATAAACTCTTATGAGCACCGTTTTCTTCAAAATCGACGCGGATGCCAGCAGAACCGAGAATATGACCGGCGTCGATGAACCTTACCGTTACCCCTGGCACAGGGGAGAAAGCCTCGTTGTATTTAACCGGGTAATAGTGATCGATCGCGGCAACCGCGTCCGCCTTGGTATAGAGCGGCTCGATGGGAGGCTCGCCGCGGCGGGCGCGTTTCTTGTTCACGTACTCCGCGTCCGATTCCTGGATGTGAGCGGAATCCATCAGCATGATCTCGCCGAGCGTGGCGGTGGGCGGGGTGGAATAGATGGGTCCGGTAAACCCGGCTTTCACCAGGTTGGGCAGGTTGCCGCTATGGTCAATGTGGGCGTGTGAGAGGACAACCGCGTCGAGGGTTGACGGGTCAAAATCGAAATGCAGATTTCGTTCGTAGGTATCCGCGCGGCGACCCTGGAACAGACCGCAATCAAGCAGGAGTTTGCGGCCGTTCACTTCCAGCAGGTGCTGAGATCCGGTAACCGTGCGGGCGGCGCCATCAAAGTGTATTTTCATATTCCTCCAATTGGTGAAGCGTATCTAAAATTGACACTCCGTAACTGCGATAACGCCATGGAGTCCTGATCATTAACTGCTTCAACGCCGCGCTATCGGCGGGGTTCTCGCAGGCGATGGATTCCATGATATCGCGCGGCAGGATGATATCGGACTCGACCTTTAATTCTTTACCACGCACTTTGCGCCATTCGCGCAACGCGTCGAGCCGTTTCATGAAAGCCTGATCGGGTTTGCTGCGCGGCTGGCGGCGGGGAGGTTTTTCGTATTCACCTGCTTTGACCGCGGCGAGCAAACCTGTCCCGTGGCGATGGAGAAGCCTCTCGCTCATCCCGGGAAGCTGCTTCAATTCAGCCAGCGTTCGCGGGGCGGCCTGGGCGACATCCAGCAGCAGCTGGTTTGACATCACCTTGAAGTGCGGCAGGTCCATCTTCTGCGCCTGCTGGTCGCGGTAGCGGCAGAGCGCGTTGAGGATCGCGGATTGTTTGGGGTCAAGCCTTGTTCCGCCCGAGACCTTCCAACAGGAATTCCCGTTGGTTTCAGCCGCGTTGGATTGAACGGTTGAAACGAGTGAGAAATCCTCCAAGGCCAGCTCCCATAACCCCGCCTGCTTGAGCCGCTCCTCAAAATGCTCTTTTAGGGCAAAGAGGTAATGGGTGTCCATGCGGGCGTAGTTCAGCATGACGTTTGAAAGCGGGCGTTTTCCCCAGTCGGCGCGTTGAAATCGTTTGTCAAGCTGGATATTGAAGCGTGAAGATAGCAATGAGCCCAGCCCGACCTGTAATTCACCCAGGATCCTGGCGGCGATCATGGTATCGAAAATACCGGCGAATTCAAAGCCATAATCACGTTTGAGACAGATGATATCGTACTCGGCAGCGTGAAATATCTTCAACTGGCGTGGATTGGCGAAAATGTGAGCAAGCCCCGACAGGTCATGGATGGCGAGGGGGTCGATCAGGTAATCGATTGACGGGGTTGAAATCTGGATAAGGCAGACACGCTCACGGTACACAAACAGCGAGTTGGATTCGGTGTCGACAGCAATTTGAGGTTCAACGGCAATTTCAGTAATTACCTGAGCCAACTCATCGGCGGTTTCGATCCATTGGGGATCGGATACAGGCAGCGGTAACATACAGGAATTATAACCGCCTTTAGAGGTGCAGTTTGGATAAGGAGAGAGCTGGATCTCACTCATTAACGGCTGCTGCCCCGAGGTACCTCGGGGCAGCAGGGGGGCAGGGAACAGGGTGATCGGGATCAATGATATTGTTCTTCAGCCTCGATAAAGTCATTCTGGCGCATGGGTCGGCTGGCTGCAGGGGTGCCCGCCTTGTATACCGGGTTTGAAACAGCACGCGCCATTGCCGGCCGGCTGGCTGGAGAGGTGGTTTGCGGCGTGGTGTAACCGTTGGAGGCGCGCGCTTCAAGCGGGAACCCGGCGCGTTGAACCGCGGCGTTCTGCGGGCGTTTTTCAGAGCGCGGCTCCAGTTCGGAAGTGAGCGTGCCAATGATGAGCACCCTTACCACCCACACCAGCACCGCCACAAGCACCGGGACGATCGTGGTGAGTTTTTCGGTATTCGAGATCAACGCGCTATTGAGAGAATGGTTCGCGAGAGCGAGCGAAACGCCCCACCAGGTGAGCGCGGCGTTGAAAGCCGCGGCCAGCAGCCAGGCGCCAAAAAGGTACCAGGACTCTTTGTTCTCTTTGGATTTGGTTTTTTGGGTGACGAGGCGGGCGATCCCGGCAAAGTCCAGACCGCAGAAAGCGAGCGCCATCAGGGTGGCCCAGCGTATGCCGGCGAAACGCAGATCGCCCAGCAGGTCGCGCAGGGCGTAGGCGGTGGTGCTGTAGTTGAAGGCTTCAAAGGCGATGAGGGCAAGGATGATGATCGTGCGGTAGACCATGCTTGAACGGATGTTCAGCTTGCCGAACGAGCTGAGTGAGGGGCGGTTGGTTGGGCGGGCGGCTGTCAGGTTCATGACTGTTTCTCCTTTTGTTGTGAGTTGAAGGATACGAACAGCCATATTATAGAACACTTATTCTATTAAGTCAATAGATTTAGGAAAATTGTTCTATACGATTTTGTAATTAAATTCCGGCAGGGAAATGGGATCGTCCACATGGATGATGAGCAGCTGGCCGTTTTCCGGGATGAGCGTGACAACATCCACCAACGGGATACCCCTGACGACGCAGTACAGGGCGGCGGCGGATAGCCCGTGCGTGCACAGCAAGATGCGCCCGCCGTTGTGTGCCCGGTGGTAGTCATTTGCGGCGGCCACCATGCGGGTGATCACGTCCGCCAGGGATTCGGCGCCTTCGGCGCGCGGGGTGGTGATGTATTTGGGGTTACGGCTGAAGTCGGGTTTGTAGCGTTCGAGCACCGATTGGATGGACTGACCTTCCCAGACCCCCTGGTTGATCTCGCGCAGGCGCGGGTCGGTGGAGACAGGTAATCGCACCACTTCCGCGATAATCTCCGCGGTGCGCCGGGCGCGCACGAGGTCACTGGCGTAAATGGCATCGAAACGGGTATTCACAAGGGATGCCGCGAGCTCGCGCGCTTGTGTTACACCGGTTTCGTTCAGGGGAACGTCACTTTGACCCTGGTAGATGCCGTTGAGATTCCAATCAGTTTGTCCGTGGCGGACGAGCCAGATTTCTGTCATGAGCTGTGATTATACCTGAAGCGGTAAGTATTTCACGGGCGCGCAGGCAGCGCGATGGGTTGTTTAACCTCAATAGATGTAACGATAAACGGGGATCAGTTCAGCGTTCTGGTCGGGAAGGGGCAGAGCGCTGCCAGCGGACAGGCCGGGCAGTTCGGTTTGCGCGGGTGGCAAAATTCACGCCCCAGGCGGATGAGATTGAGGTGGCCATGATAGTAATCGGATGGATCCGCCAGTTGCTCCATCAGGAGATGGGTCTTTTCCACGTCCATGGTCTCAGGCCGTATCCCCAGGCGCCCGGTCACGCGGTAGATATGCGTATCCACCGGGAAAGCCGGGCGGTTGAGCGAAAACTGCAGGACGATGGCGGCGGTCTTCAACCCCACCCCCTTGAAACGCAGCAGCCAGGCGCGGGCTTCTTCCAGCGGCATGTCTGCCAGAAAATCCAGGTTCAGCGCTCCGGTCTCCGCGTGGATCTGGCGCAGCACCGCCTTGATGCGGGGACCCTTCTGGTTGGCCAGGCCGGCGACCCGGATGGTGTCGATGATCTCCTGCTCCGGCGCGTTCATGACCGCGTACCAGTCGGGGTACTTTTTCACCAGGGCTTGAAACGCCCGGTCGCGGTTGACGTCGTTGGTGTTCTGAGACAGGATTGTGGAGACGAGCTCATCGACCGGTGGCAGCGGGTCGCGCCAGACGGGCGTACCGTATACGGCGTTCAGCCGGTCGAGGATGGCTTTCAGATGTTCTCTTGGGTTGGAGGACTGCATTACAGTGTCGACACCCCTACACGGATTCGACAGGTTCTGTCTGAGGGAGGGATTGATGCCGCAGATACTGCGACAGCCCCCACTGCAGGCGTTGTTGATACTGCAGTTCGCGCTGTTTAGGATAGGTGCAGTGTTTCAGGATCTGGTTGGCGGTTTTTTGAATATCTTCGGTCCGCAACGGTTTTCCGCTGATCTTGTCAACCAGTTTTTGGATCTTTTCCAGCTGCTTGACCTGGTTCTTGATCATACCGCTGTCGATCACGCCGCCGCGCCCTGATAGCAGGGTATATTGACGGACGTTCGGCTTTAACAGCACTGAAAGCATTTCGATCCATGCGGCAAGGTTGGCGTTGGCGAGGAAGGGGGGAGTTCCCAGCATGACCGCGTCGCCGATGAAAATGATTTTCTCAACCGGCAGTGTCACCCAAATCGCCGCTGCGGAAGGGCCGGGGCGTGAATCCAGCAGCAGAGGGTTGTCGCCCCAATAAATTTCCATATGTTCATTGAATGTGATCTCAGGTGTGCTCCAGCGCACGTTGCCGATCGAGCTGTGTAATTCCCATTCAGCGCCAGTCTCAATGCCCTGCGGGCGGATATTAATCGGGCGGTCCTTGAGATACTGGGTGAGGCGTTCCTGGCCGACCACCGTGCACTCGATCTGGCGCGAGCCCAGGGTGCGGTCAAAGTGCTCATCCAGGTTGATCAGCAGGCGTTCGGCGCCGGCGGCCAGTTCATGGATGGAGGCTCGCCACAGGCGGATGTCATCCACGCGGAAGGGTGCATCGATCAGGATCACCCCGCGCGGTCGGCTGATGAGCCCCAATGTGACACCGGGGTAAGAAGTTTCAATGTGAACGTTGGGAGCGATTTCCTGCATTTTCACCTGCTTCTCAATCACCTGCCGATAGCGGCAGTGAAAATATGAATACGGAACCCGAACCGGTATTTGATTCCATCCAAATTGTACCACCGTGAGCCTGCACGGCGAGCCGGCAAAAGGCGAGGCCGAGGCCAAGCCCTTTTATGCCATTTTCTGCCTGAAGGGTGATGAACTTGTCGAAGATTTTTTCTCGAAATTCCTCAGGGATGCCCTTTCCCTGGTCGCTGACCTTAAAGAACAGGTAGTGCTCATCCATCTCCAGTGCCACGTTGATCGAGTTGGCTGCCGGTGAGTATTTGACAGCGTTTTCTAGCAGGTTGATGATCACCCGGCGGATCATGTCCTCATCCATGGGGATGAGCGGGAGAATCGCAGGGATATGCCGCGTGAGCGTGATGGTTTTCGTCCGCAGAACAGGCTCAACGATGTCAACGGCATCGTCGAGAAGCTTTACTATATTGCCATCCGTTTTTGTGGTGATCTGGCGGCCCGATTCAAGGTTGTTGATATCCAGGAGGGAGCTGGTGAGCCGCTGAAGGTGGGCGCTGGAACGGTTGGCAATGTCGAGCAGTTCTTCGAGCTGGGCAGATTGCTCACCGGGGTGGGTGAGCGCCATCATCTCAAGGCTCGAAACGATGTTTGACAGCGGCGAACGCAGGTCGTGGTAGAGCATGGCTGTCAGGTCATTTCTGAGGCTGTCAAGCTGCTTTCTTTCGGTGATGTCATGGTAGACCCACTGAATGGCAGTATCCATCCGGGCGGAAACGTACGCGGCGCGGGCTTCCACCGGGCGCGCGGTTCTATTCTTGGAAAGCAGGGTGGATTCGTAATGCAGGATGTTTGAGCTCGCCAGGCGTTTTTGCAGCGCGGGGAGCCTGTCCGCGGAGAGCGCATCCAGGGTGGTGAGGTTCAATTTTCTCAGTTCAGCCGCGCTGTACCCGGTGAAGATCTGCGCCTGCCGGTTTGCCTGCAGGATGCGGCCGGTCTGGTTGGTGATGAAGATGGGGTCAACGCTCTGATCGAACAAACCCTGGTAAAGGCTGCGTGATCGCTGCGCATCGTTGAATAAATGGGCATTGCGGATGGCGATGGCTGCAATGTCCGCGATGGCCTGCTGGAGGTTCAGATGATCGCTGGTGAAGAACCCAACCCGCGGATGGACGATGGTTAGCACGCCCAGGGGCTGCTCCTGCGCCAACAGGGGCACGCACAGGGCTGATTTTGGCTGATCGTCGCAGTGGTCGCCGTCACGCTGGATGAACCAGCGGGAGTCAAGGTGGGTGTTGGGTATGATCACAGCTTCGCGGTTGCGCAACACCCATCCGGCCAACCCATGACTGATGATCATTGAAATCGTGTGCGGGCGGTTGGGGGAAATGCGCCCATCATACAGGTTGACGGCGTCGAGTGGTTTGCCGTTCTCATCGATGACGATCAGGCTGGCCCGCTCCGCCCCGATGTTGGAGGCTGCCAGCGTCAATACGCGCGAGAGCACTTCGTGTAAGTCAAGACTGGTCGTCAGTTCACGGCTGACGCGGTATAAAATCTCAAGGCGGGTGATTTCGAGATTATTGACCATGCGTTTGGTTAAAATATTTCAGACCAGTTCCTGTATTAAATAATACGATCTTTTCCTCAGGGTTCAACAACTTTTGGGCAAGGAGTTTTTTCAACCCCGCCCATGTCGCCGCGCCTTCGGGGGCGGCGAGGATGCCCTCCATCGCCGCAAGTTCAGCCTGGGCGGTGATGATCTCCTCATCTGTCACGCTCACAGCCGTACCGCCGCTCTCTCTCAGGCAGCGCAGTACCAACCGGTCGGCGAACACACCGGGAACGCGCAAGCCTGAGGCGATGGTGGCGGCTTCCTGCCAGAATTCCACCCGTTCAGCCCCCTGCTGGAAAGCCCGCACCACCGGCGCGCAGCCCGCGGCCTGAACCGAGACCATGTGCGGGCGGCGGTTGTCGATCCAGCCCAGGGATTCCATTTCATCAAACGCTTTCCACATGCCTACCAGCCCGGTACCGCCGCCGGTGGGGTAAATAATTACGTCGGGCAGCTGCCACCCCAGTGCCTCAGCCAGCTCGTATCCCATGATCTTCTTGCCCTCCACCCTGAAGGGTTCGCGGAAGGTGGACAAGTCAAACCAGGGTTTGCCGGCGGCGTCTTCCCGGGCGCGGCGGGCGGCGTCGCTGATGGTCCCCTGGACCAGGTGCAGGTCCGCGCCGGCCATTTTCACCTCGTATCTGATGGGAGCGGGGGTGTCCTGCGGCATGTACACGTGCGCTTGACAGCCGCAGCGGCTTGCGTAGCCAGCCAGCGCGCCCCCGGCGTTACCGGCGGTGGGGATGACGAAATCACGCACTCCCAGTTCCACAGCCTTTGAGACGGCTGCAGACATACCGCGCGCCTTGAAGGTGCCGGTGGGGTTGATGGATTCATCCTTGATCAGCAGGCGCCGCAGACCCAGCCGCGCGCCCAGCCGGGGAGCAGGCAGCAGCGGGGTATCCCCTTCACCCAGAGTGACCCGGCAGCGCGGATCGCGCACGGGCAGCAGTTCGTGCCAGCGCCACATCCCGCGCGGGCGGTTGGCGATGTCCACGGGGTCGAGGGACGCGCGCAGGGCTTCCAGGTCGTAGCGGGCCAGGATCGGCGACTGGCAATCCTGGCAGAAGGTTTGCACGAGGGTTGAGTCGAATTCACGCGCGCATTCGGGGCAGATCAGCTTGTAGGGGATACTTCCTGCATCAGGCATCGTAAAAGGAGTATAGCATATTGGTAAAACGGCGGCGCGGGAGGTAACTAACCGCAGGCAGCGTTAATAACCCGTCGCTAAAAACGGGTTACTTGGAGATGCTTATTTGTAAAT
>CAYYBP010000014.1:22380-23919 GCA_964470275.1 uncultured Anaerolinea sp.
GTGCTGTGCGGGTTCAGGGCTGGCACAGCGCGGGAGTGACGCCGCCCTGGTCGTTGTTCAGGTTGAAACCCAGGTAGGGGGATGGATCGAGAGTATTCTCGATCTCCAGCTCGTTGAGGAATTTGCCTTTACCGTCATCCCGGATGATTGAAAAATGCAGGTGAACGCCAGTGGGGTTGCCCGGGGTGCCGGAGTAATTGCCCTGGTAGCCCAGCAGGGTGCCGGCTTTCACGAACCACTCGCTGGTTCCGGGCGGGAAATTGGCTGAGATCAAAGACACGCCATCCTCGTATGCCATGTGGGTGTAATAGGTCCATACCTGGCGCGAGGGTTCCAGCGGGTCAGCCGGGATGCGGATGATGAGCGACGACTTCCAATCCGGCAGGCGGGAGAGGTAGCCGTCGTACGCGGCATAGATGGGAGTCACACCAGGGTCATCCCCGCCGAAGATATCGATCCCCTGGTGGCGATGCCCCGGCCGGAAGGAGTCATCCCAAAGGTAACCGATGAAGCCGCTGGTCGGCATGGCGAAAGGCGCTTCACCGCAGGTCGTGTTCGCGCTGACCGCCCAATCGAGGTGGGCGCTGGAATTCCGCAGCCAGGCGAGCAGGTTGCGGGTGCGCGGGGAGGCGGCTGAGGGATTGAACCATAAAAAGTAGAACGCAGTTGCTGCCGCGACAGCAAGGACCGCCAGGCTGATGAAAATGACGCGTTTTATGGGTTTATACATCCAGCTCACCAAGCATAGACCAGGGTCCGGTCCAGGTGATCTTCACTGGCAGAATTTTGCCGCGCAGGTCTGTGTCAGTTTCCACAAACACGAGTTTATTGGTGGGAGTGCGGCCTTTCCAGCGTTTTTTCGCTTTCTCCTCGAAGAGTACTTCGACCGTTTGGTCAAGATAGGCGGCGTGGATGTTGCGCGCGATGGATTCCTGCAGGGTCTCAATTGCCCGAAAGCGCTCCCATTTCACCGCGGCGGGAACATCGTCCGCCATATTGCGCTCTGAGACGGTGCCCATGCGCGGAGAGTAGCGCGCCAGATGAACAATATCCAGTTTCAATTCTGCCAGCAGGTCGAAGGTGTGCTGGAATTGCGCGTCTGTCTCGCCGGGAAAGCCGACAATGATATCCGTGCCGATGGACACGCCAGGAATGCGCGCGCGGATCTTGTGTACCAGCGCGCGGTACTGGTCTGCGGTATAGCCGCGTTTCATCGCGGCCAGGATATCATCATCCCCCGCCTGGTTGGGTATCTCTATGTGCGGCATCACCTTTGGCAGTTCTGCCACGGCGTCCAGCAGTTCATCGGTCATCCAGTTGGGATGCGAGGTGAGAAAGCGCAGGCGCTCAATGCCATCGATCGCGCTCATCTGCCGCAGCAGACCGGCGAGGGTCGGGTAGGCGGGCTCATCCTTGCCGTAGCGGTCAACGATCTGGCCGAGCAGGGTGATTTCTTTCACGCCCTGCGCTGCCAGAGAACCGGCTTCCTTAAGGATCTCTTCGGGCGGGCGGCTTTGTTCAACACCGCGGCGGTAGGGG
>CAYYBP010000014.1:23929-29246 GCA_964470275.1 uncultured Anaerolinea sp.
ACCGTAGACGATGGGGACCCACCCGATGACCTGCCGGGTGTCTCCTGTGTGAGGCAGCAGCAGGTCGCCGTCCATTACTGCGTAGCGCCTGGCCGTCTCTGCGACCTCAGCATCCCGCACATCGCGCTGGATCAGGAATTCGACCAGGGGTGAGGGGTCGGACGGTGGGGAAAAAACATCCACGTACGGGAAGCGGTTGCGCAGCGGGTGGTTTTCTTTAACGCCCACAAGGCAACCCATCAGGTTGATCACAACTTCAGGCCGGGCGCGTTTGACCGGCAGCAGCGAGGTGAGGCGGCCGTACGCCTTATCTTCGGCGGATTGGCGCACCACGCAGGTGTTCAGCACGATCACGTCGGCGTCTTCGATGGCGGGAGAATATTCATAGCCGAGATGCTCGAGCGCGGAAGAAACGCGTTCCGAATCCGCCACGTTCATCTGGCAGCCTTCAGTCCAGACATGGTATTTCATGGCGGTGATTATAACAAGAAAGAAATAAATCCGCTAAAAACAGTCCGATTTTTCACTTGGGGGACTTTTCATTTGGTACAATTGTTCTCAGACTGGAAAACACAAGAAACAAGAAACTCGAGCAGAAAAAATGCGTATTAATTGTGGAAATCCAATGAAAAGAGAAGGACTATGAGCAAAAAAGTTATCATTACGATCGTAGTGCTGGTTGTGACGGCATGCGCGTTGTTTAGCGCTTTACTGATTATCGGGGGTGTTGCCCTGTTGCGTGCACAGAAGAATTACACTCAACCGACATCCGTGGTGGTGGTCCCGCAGGTTCAACCGACAAAGGCGGCGACCTCAACCGGCGCCACTGACACCCCGGAGGGTGAAAGCAGTCTCTCCCCGGAAGTACTCGCGCAGATGGACGAGATTCAGAGCCAGGTTTCAGAAATCCGCGGACTGCCGCAAAAAACGGATTTGATCCGCGACCTGATGACGCCGGCCGAGCTTGAAGACAAGGTCGTCAACGACTTCTTCAAGGATTACACCGAAGAAGACGCTGCCAGCGACACGGAGATTCTCTCCAGGCTCGGGCTGCTCAAGAGCGATTTCAACCTGCTGCAGTTTTACCTCGATCTATACTCCGAGCAAATTGCCGGTTTTTATGATAGCGAAACCAAGGAAATGTATGTCATTGGCGGGGAGAATTTCGGCGGAACCGAACGCATGACGTACGCCCACGAGTTCAACCACGCCCTGCAGGACCAGCATTATGACCTCGAAAACGGGATGAAACTGAATGATGATTACTGCGAAACAGACACCGAGTACTGCGCCGCGGTTTCAGCCTTGATCGAGGGAGATTCAACCAATACAGAAACCTACTGGTTCTACCAGTACGCCACCGACCAGGACCGGCAGGACGTGTTCGATTTCCAGAGCGATTATTCAAGCCCGGTTTATGACTCAGCCCCGGCGTACATGAAAGAGGACTTCCTGTTTCCGTATGTCAAGGGACAGGTATTTGTGCAGTCGCTGATCGACGCAGGCGGCTGGGACGCGGTGGACGCGGCGTATGCCAACCCACCGGTCACCACCGAACAGATCCTGCACCCAGAAAAATACCCGGATAACAAACCGGTGGTCGTGGACATGCCTGACCTGACCGCGGGTCTTGATGGCAGCTGGGAGGAACTGGACCGCAACGTGATGGGCGAATGGTACACCTACCTCATTCTCGCGCGCGGCTGGAACCCGCAGTTCAACATGGATGACGCAGAATCGCAGAAAGCCGCCGCCGGCTGGGACGGGGATACGTATGTGTATTACGGCTCCACCGATAGCACCGGCTATTTGTTCGCTTGGCGCAGCACATGGGAAGGCAAGACCGATACCAACGAGTACTTTGATCTCTCTCGCAAGTACGGGCTGGCGCGGTGGGGCATCCCGGACGTGAATAACACCAACGTGGTCTCCTGGACTTCAGCCACCGACGGCAAGGTCACGCTCCGCCGTAGCGGCTCAGACGTGTTGTGGGTGATGGGATCTTCGCAGGACCTGGTGGATCACGCGCTGGAAGTCATCGGAGATTTCTAAAAACAAACATGCCGCTCGACCTGGACCGAATCAAAGGCCTGTGTTTCGATGTTGACGGGACCCTCAGCGATACCGATGACGCCTGGGTCGAGCGCATAACCAGAATTCTGGCGCCTCAAAGTGGATTGCTTTCCCCTCATGAAGCGCGACATTTTGGCCGCTGGCTGGTAATGACGACCGAGTCGCCCATGAACATGCTATACTACTGGATGGACGCGCTCAGCCTGGACGATAATTTCGCCAGGCTGTATGAAAAACTCGCGCAAAAGAATGTGAAAAGCAGGAAGCGTTTCACGATCATGGATGGCGCGCGTGAACTGCTGGATCGCGCGAGGGTACAATATCCGCTGACAGTGGTCAGCGCGCGCGACGAGCTCACCACCAGCAGGTTTCTCGATCAATTCGAGTTGACAAAGCATTTCATTGAGATCGTGACTTCGCAGACATGCGACCACACCAAGCCT
Organism: uncultured Anaerolinea sp.; assembly: GCA_964470275.1. Classification (GTDB taxonomy): domain Bacteria; phylum Chloroflexota; class Anaerolineae; order Anaerolineales; family Anaerolineaceae; genus UBA6107. The sequence goes on from CAYYBP010000014.1 coordinate 26,446, forward strand.
TATCCGCAGCCGGTGGTCCACGCGGCGCGGCGCATGGGACTTGAGCCGCAGGAATGCCTGATGATCGGGGATACCACGGTGGATGTGCTGGCAGGCAAACGTGCCGGCGCGCAGACCGTGGGACTGCTGTGCGGTTTTGGCACGGAGCGAGAACTGCGGCGGGCAGGCGCGGATGTTATTCTGGATAACCTCCCGCAACTCGCCAACCTGTTGAAACTCGATTAACCGCTTACTGCTGGATATAAAAGAGGATCGTTGGCGATTGCGTCAGGTTGCCGGCGTTATCCCAGGCTTTAACGAATACCTCGTGCCTGCCGTAAACCGGCGCCATGTGATGGAAGAATGGCCAGGCGTCCTGTGTTTCAGCCAGTTCACCATCGATCCACCATTCCACTTTATTGATCCCTGAAAGATCCTCCACGGCCGCGGTCAGCGTCACCCGGCCTGAAGGGGCTGTGAGCACCTCGCCGGGAGATGGGGCACTGAGCAAAGCCGACGGCGGGGTGTTATCCACAGTCACCTGTGTGTAAGCGGAAGTGACCAGGCTGTTGACATTCACCACACTGAGGCGGATGGCATACAAACCATCCAACCCGGAGGTATCCCAACTGGCGAGGATGCCGTCCTTCACCTTGAGCGGGGTTGATTCCTTGACCTGCAGCCAGGTCTCGGGATTGATGCCCTCTCCAACCTGGATGCTGTACGCGGCGAAGTCATCCCCGGAGGCCGTGCCTGTGAGCGTGACAACGCCTGAGACCGCGGCGAAGAGCTGCGGCGTTGTGATGACCACGTCCGGATCGACCTGGTTGACATGGATGGAATCATATCCCTGCGGCGCGAGCGGTACACCGGTTGTAAGAGCCCAATCACGCGCGAAATCCGGAACGTTCATAAAAACTTTTTCCTCGATCAGGTCAGGAGGTGTGAAAACCGTCGCGCGCAACCCGGTTTCACGATTCACCTTCACACTCGTGTAAAGTGTATCCGGCAGGGTCGGCTCGTTACCGGACAGGAATACGTCACTGGTGACTTCCGGACAATCGCGACCCGGCAGCATACCTGAAGGCCTGCACACGCGCATCTCGGAGATGCCAGCTGGTCTCATCCAGCCGCTGAACTGCGATGCGCGCGAGGCGTAGCGATAGAGCGCCTGCCAGGTGCCCGCGGCGACCCCCGTGTCGACACCCCTGGCCGCGCTGCCCGGCGAGAGGACGCCAGCCCAGGTGAGCACCAGCAAGTCGGGGCTGTAGCCGACCGTCCACACCTGGCTGCCGTCAGCGACAGTGCCGGTCTTCACCGCCAGCGGCTGGCCGATATTCAGCAGGTCCTGGCTGCCACTGGATGCTGAGCGCGCGTTGGCGTCACTCAGCACGTGATTGACAAGGTATGCGAGTGAATCACTCAGGATGACCGCGCGGTCGGGGTCACTCCTTTCCAGGAAGATGCGGTCCTGCGAGGTGATCACCTCGACCACCAGGCGGGGAGTGATGCTGCCGGTGAGCGGGTCGCGCCGGCCGCTGCGAATTCCCGCGTTTGCCAGGGTGCTGTAGGCAGTTCCAAGATCAAGCAGCGAGGTTTGCGCGCCCCCGAACAACGGCGAGACGTCCGCCGGGGCGGCCGACAGGGATTTGATTCCGAGGGTTGAACCAAAGCCCCAGATGTTTTCAGCGCCGATGGTGTCAACCAGGCTGGCGATGGGATTCAGGTAATCGCTGGCAAGCGCGGTGCGCAGGTTGACCGGACCGCGGTATGTGCTTTGAGCTGCGGTCTCCTTTTCCGGGGAAGCAACGCCCGGGATATCCCATAACAGGCTGGCGGGGGAGTAACCGCGCGAGAAAGCTCCCACAGCCACGACAGGGGTCAAAAGCGACCCCGGCTGATAGAGCGCGTCGGTTGAGAGGCCGCCGCTGTACGAAACAGGTCCGAGGTATGCCAGCACATCGCCGGTCTGCGGGTCCATCACCAGGCCGGCGGCGGTCACACCATTCGCGCCGGTGCTGGAAAACGACTGGGTCGGCAGGAGCAGGGCAGCCTGGCAACCCGGATCGCTGGCGCTGGTACCGGTGAGCTGGCTGGATTGCAAGCGTTGGAGTTGGGCGACGGACGTGCAGAACAACTGCGCCTGCAGGTCGGCATCCAGGGTGGTGACCACGGTCAAGCCGCCGCGCTGAAGACGGCCGGACGCGGACAGAGCCCCAAGCTCGTTTTCCACCAGGCGGACGAAAGCAGGAGCAGGCGGCGATGAATTTTCATCTAAGGTGTTCAGTTTCAATGTTTCAGCGCTGGCGCGCTGGTATTCCTCCGCGTTGATGACGCCGTCAGCCCGCAGCGCGGCCAGCAGCTGGCGCTGGTTTTCAAGAGCTGCTTCCGGCGCGTCCAGCGGGTTGAGGGCAGGGGCGTTGAGCAGTGGAGTTAACAGGGCAGCCTCAGCCAGTGTGAGATCGCGGGCGGATTTTCCCAGGTAGAGCCGGGCGGCGGCTTCTGCCCCGTAGGCATAACGGCCGAACCAGGCGCTGTTGAGATACCATTCCAGCACGCTGACCCGGCCGTACTGGTTGACCGCCTGCCCGGCCAACAGGCGCTGGCGCAAGTTCCTGGTGAACGAGGGCGGGTCATTCCACAAGAGAAGCGCATCCACCAGTCTTTCTGCGATGGTACCCGGCTGATCGCTGCGCCATTGATCCAGGCGGAAACCGGAACTGGTCCAAAAATCGGGTTCAAGCGCTGCTGTCACGGTGCGGATTAGCTGGGGGCTGACGTGGGATTCTGTGTCGGGGTCGATGGTGAGGAAGACCCTATCG
>CAYYBP010000015.1:0-25675 GCA_964470275.1 uncultured Anaerolinea sp.
CATTGATGAATGGGGGATTATAGACAAGGAAATGGCGCTTCCCCTTGGGGGATCCATCCTGGTCGATAAGTGAAACCTCTTCTCCGATCAACTTCTTGCTGAGTTCATCCGGGTTATGAATTGTCGCGGAAGTCATGACAAAAATGGGGCCAGAGCCATAAAACCGGCATACCCTGTGCAGCCGGCGCATCAAGTTGGCAATATGCGAGCCGAAAACGCCGCGGTAAATGTGAATTTCATCGATGACGACACATTTGAGATGAGAGAAAAAGGACTCCCACAGGGTATGGTTGGGCAGAATACCAATATTTAACATGTCCGGGTTGGTGAAGATCACGTTCGCCCGCTCACGGATCGCCTTCCGCGCAGCCTGGGGAGTGTCTCCATCGAAGATCGCGTAGCGGCAGGCTGATCGAAAATCCGGTGGTACGAGATTCGCGAATCCGCCCAGTTGATCGTTGGTCAAGGCTTTAGTCGGGAAAAACAACAAGGCCGAAGCTGTTTCATCCTCAAGCAGGCTGTTTATGATCGGAACCTGGTAACAAATGCTCTTTCCACTCGATGTCCCGGTGGAAATGATCATATTTTCATGCGCCCGGAATCGTTTGAATGCTTCTACCTGATGAGAATATAGGGAATGAATGTCGTTTTGTGCCAGTGCGGCTCTCAAGGCTGGATGGAGATGATTCGGAATGTCAAATAATTGTGGCTCTTTTGTAAGGTCTTCCTTCCAGCAGGTGATGTTATAGTAAAAAGCGCTATCATCCCGCAGGTTTGTAAGCAGGTCGTTCAGGGCAGAGAACTGGTCGTTTTGCATAAGATTTACTTTGCATTATACTATTTCGATCATCATTCCTTAGAATGGATTAGACTTTACGATGAACCTTGCTAAATTATTGATCGCTGTTTTGATGGGTGGGTTGATTGGGATCCTGGTCAACTACCTGGCTGATGTACTTCCGATTTCCAGGCGCTTGTCGAGGCCAATATGCCTGGGTTGCGGTAAACCTTTTTCTTTTCGGGAGTATCTGTTCTCATTCAAATGTTCAAAATGCGGTAATCGGACAGCGCTCAGGGTCATGCTCGTTTTGCTCATCTCGATCCTCGTTAGTGTTCTATTGTTGTTTTTCCCCCTATTTGGGCTAAGTCACTGGGCCGCGCTGCCCGTTCTGGCATTTTTAGGGTTGGTACTCGTGGTGGATATCGAATACCGGGTGGTCTTGATCCAGACCAGTATCTTCGGCTTGATCCTCATGTTTATTTATGGCTTTATTCTGCACGGTTTTGTTTTAACAATGGTCGGAGGGATTGCTGGTTTTCTGATCATGCTTCTGCTCTACTTGCTTGGCATCCTCTTCAACAAGATTGCCGGCAAGATGAGAAAAACGGAAATCGACGAGGTTGCACTGGGGTTTGGGGATGTGTACGTTTGCGCGTTCCTGGGGTTCTTGACAGGTTGGCCGACAATCATCGGGGCGATACTCATCGCAATCCTGGCAAGCGGAGCCTTTTCCCTAGTCTACATTATCGTCAAACTGATCACGAGACGGTACCAATCCTTTTCAGCGATTCCGTACACACCGTTTCTCATATTGGGAGCGTTGGCCACCTTCTACATACTGTAAAAGGGCTGGAATCTCTCCAGCCCTTGGGTCGGTTTAACGCTTTTTCTCCGCTAATCCGGTAAAACAGGTACTGAAGCCAGGATTTCCGCGTCGACCAGTGACGCATACTTCTGCATTCGCTCGATCATTTTCTTGATCAAGGATTTCGCGACACCCGGGTATTCTTTTTTATTGCTCCAAGTATTTATTGGTTCAAGGAGCTCATCAGGAACACCTTCGATGTGACGGGGAATTTGCAACCCAAAGAAGCCGTCTGTGTGAAAATTAGAAAGGTCATGGTCGCGGCTCAACGCGAAGTTGATCATCGCCCTGGAATAGGGGAGTTTAATCCGGCTTCCCACGCCATATACCCCTCCTGACCATCCGGTGTTGATCAACCAGACCCTCGGTTTGTGTTGCTTTATCTTCTGCAGAAGAATCGAAGCATACACGCCCGCAGACAGGGGGAGGAAAGGCTCACCGAAACAGGTGGAAAAGGTCGCTTCAGGCTCAGACCCAAGCCCTTTCTCAGTTCCTGCCAGTTTGGCTGTATAGCCAAGCAGGAAATAATAGACGGCCTGGTTGTCGCTGAGAAGGGATACCGGTGGAAGAACGCCAAACGCGTCCGCGCTCAAGAAGAAAATATTCTCCGGGTGCTTCCCTTTTCCTGACACAACATGCCCGGGAATGTATTCGAGGGGGTAAGCCGCGCGCGTGTTTTCAGTCCTCCGGTTATCGAAGAAATCGATCGCCCTGGTAACCGGGTCAAACCCTACATTTTCGAGCACAGAACCAAACCTCTGCGAAGCATCCCAAATTAGAGGTTCGTAATCTTTTTCGAGATTGATGGTTTTCGCATAACAACCATTTTCGAAGTTGTAAATGCCGTCTTCGCCCCATCCATGCTCATCGTCACCGATCAAGGCGCGGTCCGCGGCAGACGAAAGCGTTGTTTTTCCGGTGCCAGATAAACCGAAGAAGAGGGCTGTATCCCCTTCCGATCCGACATTGGCGGAACAATGCATTGGTAATACGTTCTCACCCGGTAAAACCCGGTTAAGAAGCGTAAAAACTGCCTTTTTTATCTCTCCCGCGTAAGATGAATCACCGATAATGACGACATGTTCGTTGTAATCTACAATGATGAATGTACCCGTTGCGGTTCCTTCAGTCTGTGGATCGGCTTTGAAGGAGGGCGCGTGAATGAGAGTGAAATCTGGGGGTACTTCCTGAGTAAATTCAGATGGGATGAGTAAATTACGGGCGAAGAGCGCGCCCCAGGCCAGTTCACTGACAATACGAATTCTCTTCGAGTGGGCAGGATGATGACCGGCAGTAACGTCTTGTACATATAAATCTCTGGTCGAAATGTACTCCTTCAACCTGGAATAGATGCGCTGGAAATTCTCAGGACTGATCCGCTTGTTGACCTCGCCCCAGGCAATTTCGCCATCTTCCCGCGATCCATGATCGACGAAATATTTGTCTTTAGGAGAGCGCCCGGTGTGTACGCCTGTGTCCACGATCACAGCCCCTGATTGAGAAAGAACACATTCTCTGTTCAATACAGAATGCTCGATTAGCTGAGCCCTACCGAGGTTATAAAAAACCGGCCGATCAGATCTCACTCCTAGGTATGCGAGTGGTTGAAAGTTGCTACTGGATTGTGTCAAAGTATTCTCCGTGATTTAGAAATGTATCCCCTCAGGGTGTTTTATTCAAGAGGTAATGATACCAAAACCAGATAATATCCGCTACTGGCTTGCGATACACCGTCGAACTGGCGTCTTGTAGATCAAGATAAGGATAGTATCCCCTGGAGATGAATCCGGAAATCCAGTTATTTGAAGCTGCGCTGACGATCGCGGCGCTATAAACCTTGGCCTGGGTCTCAAAATCAGTTGGATAATCGACCGCTTCTGCCGGGGAAACCACATAATCAGGGGAGGAGAATGCATCGTTTAGCGCGGAAACGTCGCCTGATGGGTAAGCGAGCCCAATCATAACCGGCTTGGAAAATTGATCAGCGATGGGTTGAACCTGGTTAACTAGCAGATCATCAATCTCTCGTTTGATATCGGATATGTTTGCGTCTGGGGTTTCGATCTCCGGTATTAGAAGCACAAAAAGCATGTCAACCTGGTTCAACCATTCCGGCGCCCAGGTGGTTTGTGAATTCACAACAGCAACACCAAGCAGTTTGCCTGAGTAATGCAATCGAACCTTATTGATCAGCTCGCTCCACCGGTTGGAAAACTCTTCTGGAATACGTGTAGCATCACCATCGCTTGAAGATGCGTTGTACATGGATGGGGATAGAGATGGGTCACCAATGATGAATGCCTCAAGATCAAGCATTTGAGCAATATCGGCGTTGTTTAACACAAATCTCTCGTACCCGTCAAACCAGGTAAGCCACCAGTCAGTGCTGTGATCTCCCTCTTTCCAAAATATATCCTGTGATTGCGCATAGTTTACTAACGGGTATATTATTGTTTTTTGGCCGCTGTGAGTAACAGCTTTGTCGTACGCGAGTATCTCCGACCATAACAGATCCGTGCCAGGTTTATTTTCCAGGGCAGGAGTGGTGCCATGGGAGGCTGTCCAGGTCGGTGAGAGGATCACCCAATTACTTCCCAGGCTGGCGGAATATGCCAATCCGGGTTCGACTACCGCCTGCCACCCGGGCAGGTACTCGGATGTAAGCTCGACCCCTGCAATGAAATCCGGCCTCGGTTGGATGGACCCCAGCGAGAGCAGAGATGAGGTATCGAGGGATGAGACTTTATTCCCACGCCATTCTGCAACAGAGCTCAGTAAAACCTGGGGTTCAGTAGAGGGGGCGGCAATCCTCCGCTCTCCGCTCGTATCTGTGGAGAGGTCGCAATCTCCATTCAAGCAAAACCGGTATTCCACTCCACCGAGCAAATGCAGCGGGTTTTTCAGAGTAAACACCCATTTGCCATCGCCTGCTTTCACCATCGGAATAGGTTCAGTCCATCCAAATGGATTGAACTGGATGTACACACTCTCCTGGGGCGGGGTGGTGGAGGTCGCCTGCAAATAAATCGTCACCGGGGCAATGTCCTCCACAGTGAAAGCCTGAATTGAATCACGGATGACCATGTTTTCTGTAATGATCCGATCCCGGATCACAAATTTCCCGGTATCCGAAAGTTCCGAATTCCACAGACCGTCACCCTGAGAATACTTATACCTGAAGTGGTAACCGACAGGAAGCTGCAGCTTGATTGAGTACCTGTTTCGGGTCGATTTGTTCAAAACCGGATAATTTGCCGCTGAACCGGAAGAGCCGGCGGAGAGATCAGCGTAGGCATTTCCCAAGGAGAGAGAATTACTGACCAGGCGCAAGGGCTCGGTATTTGTAAAATCTTTAGGGACTTCAACCGAGAAGACCACTTCCGTCGTTGGTCGCCGGGTGAGAAATACGCTTACAGGGGTGTTGGCCCCATCCGCTACCAGGGCGCCTTGTTGAAAAGTATCGTAAGCACCGTCCATGCTGTACAAGACCAGGTTGTGAACACCCGGCATCAAACCTGAGATCACAAAGGTGCCATCTGTTGAGGTGAATGTCTGCATTCCCCCAGCCGCAACCAGCAAATTAGGGATCGGAGCGTTATTGGATTGATCAATGACCTGCCCGGTAATTCTACCGGCGGGTCCAGTGTACGGCTCATTGATCCAACCAGAAATGTGATCAAGGATAATTTCAGGCCCGTTGACCCTCAAAACCCGGAAGCGAACCTGTTCCTGGCGGGATGTGAATTCGTAATCGGTGAAATCGTTCATCCGAACGTAACGGTACTTTACCTCGGTATTGACACTCAGAAGGATCATGGCGGAATAATATAAGTCGTCATCCTTCGTTAATTCGAACCTGGTCGCGTTGAAATACAACCCGGTCACATCATCAAGCACCTCAAGCATCAGTTTCGTATCCGTAGGAAGAGGTTTTTGCAGATTTACTTTAAAAAGAACCTCCGCCTGCGGCATTTCCCCCTTGGTAAACCCCTGCAGGACCGGCAATATTCTTGCGGGTAAAGAACAAGCAACGAGAGAAAGTAAGAATGAGAATACTACGAGGTATTGGAGGAAGTGATGGATTCTTTTCATAGGATCAGATCTTTAGTCAAGTCACCCTGGTGTGCAGAGAGGATCAATCCAGCTTCCGGAGTTTGCTTTGAATTTCAGAGACATGTTCTACCAGGCTACCAAGCACGCCATTGATAAACCGTGAAGAACTATCCGATCCGTACAGTTTGGCTAATTCGATCGCTTCGTTGATGGCTACTTTGATGGGGGTATTCTTGGAAACAGCAAATTCCCATAAGGCGATCCGTAAAATGTTTCGGTCGATGATCGCCACCTGGTCAAGCGGCCATTCAGTTGCGTGTTCTGTGATTACCTCATCTAGTTTTTCGACGATTGGCGTCACCCCGTACACAATTTCACGGGCGAAGTCCTGCAAATTGTCATCGATTTGGTCTTCCTCAAATCTGGCAGCCAACACCTCGTTCAATGGATGATTGGCCACATCGTATTCATACAACACCTGCAGGGCAATCCCTCTCGCCCTTGTTCGAGATTTCATGGTTATTCTTTTCCGAAATCGATGTCTTCCACGTGGATGTTAATTCGTCCAATTTCCATGCCGACCATTTCAGAGATCGTCCTGGAGACCTGGTTTTGAATTTGATGACTTACGTCGATCACGTTGACATCCCGATTGAGGACCACATACAGGTCAACATAGACGACATTATCCTCAACCTCGATTTTCACACCCTCAGCCGTGCTCTTTCTGAGAAGCGTGTTCACGTTTTTCGGAGCTGCAGTTAAATGGCTCACTCCTTCAACACTCAATGTTGCGAGCTGGGCGATCGAAACCAGCACATCTGGGGCGATGGTGGTTTTTCCGTAAGACTCATGCGCTTTTTGCATTCTGGACTCCATTTCCGATCTATCACGATAATAAGTTTATAAATTATAACCCCAATGTACTACGCTAGTTCGCCGGAGTTGCGCAGGATAAATTCGAGACATTTTTGTTGAACTTCGGGGAGCTGCCGGTCTAGCAGAATGATGTGTTCAGATTCACGCAGCACCACCAATTCCCTGGAATCTGACCCAATTTGTTCGTAGGCTTCCACTGCGCCGGTCGGATCGATGGTTTTATCCTGCGTCCCCTGGAAAAGGATGACGGGTTCTTGTATATTTCGTAATTCTTTTCTCACGATTTTTTGAAATTCGTACAGACTTGAGGCAGCTTTCAACGGAAAGACTCGATAGCTTTGCTGCGGAATGCTTTCATTTGGTGGACCTTTTCTAAGAGACGCTTTGAACGGCCAAAGCAATTTTGACAACCATAAGTTAGGTATTTTCAACGCAGGAGCAAAAAGCATCCCGCCCAGAAGTTCGGGGTAATTCGCCATCAGGTGTAAAGAAACCAGCGCACCCATAGACTCGCCGAGTACAAAAATTCTTTCGTATTCCTGTTTGAGGTTCGCCAGGGATTCTTCGGCGGTGCTTACCCAATCATGCCACGTGGTTTGATTCAACTCCGCAGGGCTGGAGCCGTGCCCCGGGAGCAGGGGAGCCATGGTGGTGTACCCATGATCACGTAAAAAGATCGCGATCTTCCTCACCTCGACTGTAGTCGCTGAAAAGCCATGGATGCATAATATTGCGGTCGGACCTTCCTGCCAAAAAAAGGGGCTTCCATCCAGTTGGGGATTCCGCAGATATGACAATTCTTTATCCAATTCGACCTCCAACAAACACTGGAATACAAGCGGTGGCAAACGGAAGCAATGCGATCCGATCATCCGCGTTTATCACGGGGATATCCAAAACACACACATTCTCACGTTTTATCTTCAGGGGTTCCATCAACAAGGATCGGACCGTTTTTTCAGGCAGAGAAGAAGCCAGGAAAACCCGGTTTTTTTGAAGGATGCGGGCGATCTGATAAGCTTTATGCGGTCCTACAGAAAAACCTTCCTTGGTGAATTTTAAGATCACCTCGTCTATAGAATTTAATCCGCACATGAAATTTGAATAACCTCGGCTGCCAATACCTTCGCGGCACTCGGCCGCCAGGATAATGCATCCACCAGGACGGCAAAAAAGGGAAGCGTGCGTCATTGCTTTTTGAGACTGGTAGAGATTGATATCCTTTGGGTACCCGCCGGCAGAGGCGATCACCACATCATATTGGTTAGTCACAGCAATTTGACTGATATTGCGTATAGTATTGATGCCAGCCTGCATGACCTTGACTGGATCGCCAAAAAAAACGTCGATGATTTCCTTTTTTTCATTTAAAACCGCATTCAATGCCAGGTCAACACCTATGATCTTTCCAATTTCCTCGATATCTGCTCTGAGTGGGTTGGTGAGGATATTACCGACCTGTGACCGATCATCCAACAGCCAGCGGTGATTGGCATTGATCGTCTGGCGGCCGCACAATCCAATCGCTGCGGATTTCACACCGCCGGAGAAGCCTGCGAAGTGGTGCAGCTCGATATCTCCAATCACGATCTTGAGATTCTGCTGGTGAAATCTTTTATTTACCAGCACTGGTGTGCCGCTTGAGGTGCTCCCGAGTTCGAGGAGTGATTCATGGTCATCGCAATTGTGGGAAATAATGGTATGTCTGCCAATAAGATCAGGGGATATGATCAGTCCGATTTCTTCCATTTTCATTGGAACATGCGTTCCATTAGCGATGAAAAATGTGATATTGGAATCCGGGATGCCGTGCGTGTGCAGCAGGTCTAAAAGGGGAGCAACCAATATGTTATTCGGAACTGGCCGGGTTTTATCATTAATACACAGTCCTACGCGAATCCCGGAATTGAGCCTGGATGTAAGGTCAACACCGAGAGGGCGATAAAGGGCATCATAGACCTTTTGGAATGGATCTGTGCCAGGCTCGACATGGTTGGGCAAAAGTAGATCAAGCTGAAAACTTCGCAGATCATCTGGTAAAACAAGTTGAGTTTCTCCATACGGAAGGACCAGGGATGATCGTAAATTGGTAAAGGGTTGCACGTTTTCCATTTACACAAGTTTAGACCAGATTTATATTTTTTACATACACAATCTGCAATCAGTCAAATTGAAAAGATTTTGTGAAATGGCAACTGATAACTGATTACTTGAAAAAAGCAGGGAAGTGATGTAAACTAACTTCATGGTTTCGATAAGTACTATTATCATAAGCATAATCAAGTTCAAATAGCGAGGAAATATGACCCAAATGACCATATCACAAGCGATCAATGATTACCTGCAATCCGTCAGATTAGCCAGAAGTCCACGTACAGCAGCCACCTACAAAAACGCGCTGCAATATTTTACTGAGACGATCGTTGATAATCAGGTCGATCCGGCGACAACCCTTGTGACAGATCTGCCGGAAAATTCAATCATCTGGATGACCAGCGCTTTAAAAAACCATGCCGCGACCACGGAACGCCTTTACCTGACAGCTGTTACAGGCTTCTTCAATTTCCTCGTCGCGGAAAACCTGGTGGATATCAACCTGCCCAGGGTGCGGTTATTGATCCAGCAGCGCGCCCGAAAACCCGGGCAGCGGCTTCCGCAATTCCCTGCCTCTCAGATCGATCTTATCCTCGAGAAAGCCGATGAATTACAGACGAAATCATATGAGAATCCCGCCGAATTCCTTGTTAATCTACGCGATAGAGCATTCCTGTACACCCTGGCAGACACCGGTTTGCGGGTGCACGAGGCATGCAACCTGCGCCGCGGAGATGTTGATTGGAACGAAGGCAAAGCGATGATCATCGGTAAAGGCAATCGCCAGGATATTATTCGTTTTTCCACCCGTTCAACCGCTGCTGTGATTGATTACCTGAAAGAACGGGCAAAAATGGATGGCAATTCCGGAAAACCACTCGCAGCGCTGCCATTATTTGCCCGGCATGACCGCGGTACCGGCTCAAAAACAAAACCCATCACCACGACCACCGGTAGAAATATCGTGACTGCCCGCGTGTTGGAATTCCTGGGTCCGGAAGCCGTCGGCACGATCACACCGCATTCCTTCAGACATTACTTCGTAACCCGCATTCTCCGCTCCTCTGGCAATTTGAAACTCGCCCAGGAGCTTGCGCGTCATAGAAACATCGCCGTTACACAGAGATATGCCCACCTATCGGATGACGAACTGGATAAGGGCTACTGGACTGCCATTGAGGAAGAGTGAACTGATGATTAATCACCTGTTAACAGAAAACTCCCGTCATTTGGCGGGAGTTTGTTTTTTACGCGTTCTTAATCTATGAGACTACAACCACGTTGCTGGCCTGAAGACCCTTCGGACCCTTTTCGATCACGAATTCGACCTTCTGACCTTCTTCCAGGTTGCGGTAGCCATCACCCTGGATTGCGGAAAAATGGACGAAAACGTCCTCTCCGCCTTCACGGGAAATGAAACCATAACCTTTGGTTCCGTTGAACCATTTGACTGTACCGATGATACGTTCTGACATTTTTTTGCCTCCTATAGCAAACTTGCAGTTATTTAGGATTTTGGTTCGTTCTTTCGGAGCAGTCAAATAAAAACAGCCCGGAGCTTTCCTGAGGCTGTAGTTTATTACATCCACTAGAACTACTTAGCATCCTACGCTGGTAAATTTATCATAAGGTTTTCTGGCTGTCAAGGTTAAAACAGGGTAAAACAGGGTAAAACGCCAGGTAAAACGCCTGATCATTGAGCAAATCAGTGAATTTGTCAATTCTTCCCTTCCTCCAGCAATTCCTTACCCTTCTTGGTCTGTTTCCCGCGTTCTTCGGTATCCAGGATGCGCTTCCGAATGCGGAAATTGATCGGTGTCACTTCGAGCAATTCGTCTTCGGCCAGGTATTCGATCGCCTGGTCAAGGCTCATTTGCTGCGGCGGCGTGAGCCTGATCTCGATATCCTTGTTCGACGACCGCATATTCGTTAGGTGCTTCTTCTTGCAGACATTAACCGTCAAATCATCCGGCCGCTGGGTTTCTCCCACGACCATACCCTCATACACGTCCACGCCAGCGCCTATGAAGAGCACGCCGCGTTCTTCCGCGTTTTTCAAACCAAAAGTTGTGGTCTGCCCGGTTTCCCAGGCTACGATGGAGCTGGAGGCCCTTGATGTGATCGCCCCGGAAAATGGGAAATATCCATGAAACAGCGCGTTCATCACCCCTGTTCCCCGGGTGGCTGTCAGGAATTGGTATCTGAATCCCAGCAGGCCCCTGGTGGGTACGATGTAACGCAGATGCACGGTGTTATCCGGGTTATTCTGCATGTCCATCATGCGTCCGTTCCTTTTTCCGAGCATTTCCACGACCGCGCCCACAGATTCCGGGCTGGTGTCGATGTGCAGCTCTTCAAAAGGCTCTAGCAAATCTCCATTTTCGTCTGTTTTCAAGATCGCTTCCGGGCGTGACACCTGGAATTCATACCCTTCCCGGCGCATTGTTTCGATCAGAATAGCCAGGTGAAGCTCTCCCCTACCCGATACCTCAAAGGTATCCGGTGTAGCTGATTCTACTACACGCAATGACACATTATTTCGTAACTCGTCAAATAGTCGTTCGCGCAGCTTCCTTGAGGTGCTCCACTTCCCCTCTTTACCGGTAAATGGCGACGTATTGACACCAAAAGTCATGCGAACAGAGGGTTCTTCAACGTGGATCACGGGTAGCGCAACCGGATTGATAGGATCCGCCAATGTTTCGCCAATTTCGATCCCTTCCAACCCGGCGATGGCCACGATATCTCCGGCTGATGCCTGGTCAACCTCTACTTTTTCCAATCCCTGGAAGGTGTACAGGTATCGCGTTCTCTCGGGCAAAATCGTCCCATTCTTTTGGATGCGCGCAACAGCCTGGCCTGAGGATAACCTCCCCGCGTGAATTCTGCCGACTGCTGTTACTCCGCGATAATCGTCATAACCCAGATTAGTTACGAGCAGTTGTAATGGCGCATCTTCGTCCACCACTGGGGCGGGTATAGTATCAAGTATCGTTGAAAACAGCGGCTGCAGGTCCTTCTCCAGCTCCGGCGTCAAACCAGCCTGCTGTGTGATCCCGTTTGCATAAATGATCGGGAAATCCGCCTGTATGTCTGACGCGCCAAGCTCGATGAAGAGGTCAAAGGTCAGGTTTACCGCCCTTTCGGCGTCCGCGTCGCGCCTGTCCATCTTATTGATGACTACAATTGCCTTGTGCCCCAGTTCGAGCGCTTTCTGCAGCACAAACCTGGTTTGCGGCATGGGTCCTTCGGCTGCGTCAACCAATAAAAGAACACCGTCTACCATATTCAATACACGTTCGACCTCACCACCAAAATCAGCGTGTCCGGGGGTATCCACAATATTGATCTTGACAATCTTGCCGGTCTTATTATCCGGGATCAGGATAGCCGTGTTTTTTGAGAGGATCGTGATCCCGCGCTCCCGTTCGAGATCGTTGGAATCCATGACCCGTTCCATCACCTGCTGATTTTCACGGAATACGCGCGCCTGTCGTAATAATCCGTCTACGAGTGTTGTTTTTCCATGATCAACATGCGCGATGATCGCGATGTTTCGAATGTCGTTACGAGTGTATTTCATTCATTTTCCAATCCTATGTCCGATAAAAGAACAAGGTGTAATAATATCAGACTGATACCCTCTTGAACAGGGTCTGGCTATACACAATTTATGTTTGTCGATTAAAATAACCGCTATGGATAATTCAGAAACGATCAACAAGAAATCCAATCACAAGAAATTAGGGCTCGTATTGGGAGGCGGCGGCGCCAGGGGTTTGGCGCATATTGGCGTTTTAAAGGTTCTTGCCGAGAACAATCTCTCGGTTTCATATTTGTCCGGTTGCAGTATGGGTGGACTGATCGCCTCGTTGTTTGCCGCCGGTTTATCGATCGATGAGATCGAGAAAGCCGCCCGCAAGCTCAACAGCGTTCGTGAAATCGTCAAACTGATCGACCGCACACCCTCCCGGCGCGGACTGTTATCGGGCGTGAATATCCGCAAGTATCTGCGGAATCTGATATCGCCTGAGATGGAAATCCAGGAAACCAGGATTCCCGTGGTTGTAAACGCCGTGGACTTGATCACCGGCCGCGAAGTCGTTCTCTCCGAAGGGAACCTCTTGGAAAGCATTATGGCAACAACCGCTGTCCCCGGGTTTTTCCCCGCGGTTGATTTTGGTCCATATCGCCTGGTCGATGGCGGAATGCTGAATGATGTGCCTGTGAATCTTCTGCGCGATACCCCCGCGGAAGTGGTCGTGGCTGTCGACGTCCATCAAAGAACAAAAGTGAATCCTGATAACGCAGAAAAACGGACATACGAGCATATTCCGATGCCGTTGCCGTCCTTCATGCAGGATTTTTACCGCGTCGAACACATCATGACATCCGCTTTTGTTGATATCAATTTGAAAAACTATCCGCCAGATTTACTGGTGCGCCCGGACATCCCCAATGACGTGACCCTTTTTTGGGGCTTTCAACGGGTGCACGACCTGATCGTGGCCGGGGAAGAAGCCATGCGCAGTCAATTGCCAATATTGTTGGAAAAGCTGGAAATTTAGGTCAGTTTTTCATGCCAAATTTCAGCAATATCAGGTAAATTCCGATCAGGATCAATCCGACAGAACCGGTATTTCCCAGAAACCCAAGCGCGTTTTCAGGATTTCCACCTATATAGAGTCCCGCGCCGGTGGTAAGCAGGATGCCGCCAGGAATCAGCGGCCACCAGATAAACTTCTTCTTGATCACCCTCGAAAAGACCGTGATCAATATCCAGCCCAGAGAAAACCACACCAGCATGATTCCCGTTTTTTGCAGCCCGCCTGGAACCGCGGTTCCTCCCCAACCATAGTAAACCCCTGCCCCGATCGTGCCGGTTAAGACCCCCGGAATGATCAGCCCCAGGCTTCTTTTCGATAAACCCCAGGCCAGGAATAGAATTCCCAGCGCTATACTGATGAAGAAAATAAAATCCAGTAGCAATAGCCGGCTTGCAATAAATGCAAAAGCAACTGCAAAGGCGATTCCAGTGATTAAGAGAACACCCCAGTAGGATTTTTTTCTCCAGATCCGATTGAAGAAGAAGATGATCACCCAAGAGAAACCGACCAGCGCAACTGAAACACCTATGCGCAATCTAAGTGCTAAGTCAACAAAGGGTCCGAACAACACGACCAAAGCAAATCCCAGGCCGCTCAGTATCAGCCCCACAATGATCCAGATGTACTCCCGCTGGAAAAGACCGTAAATTATCAACATCAACCCCAAAAATAACGGCAACAATACCGTCAACCAGCCAGTGTGGATCCGTAAATCAAGCAGTAGCAGCACCCCGCCAATGATCAGGGCGATCCCGGCCACAGGTGCGTAATGAAGCAACTTATTTTTTATGCCATGAGTGTAATTCTGTGTCATCTGTCTTCCAGTTAGATATTGATGATCCCAAATTCCTTTGCCTTGAGAATCGCCTGCATCCGGTCGCGTACGCCCAATTTGCTGAGAATGCTGGATAAATGGTTCTTCACCGTGCCTTCTGAAATGAACAACTGGTCTGCGATCTCCCGGTTGCTGGCTCCAGTGGCAACGATCTTCAGAATTTCAACTTCGCGCGGTGAGAGCGGTTCCGGTAGAAATTCATCAAATTGCTTGCGCGCCGGCTTCGATATCCTAGAAAACTCGGAGACCACCTTGGCGGTGATGGATGGCAGCAAAAAATAATCCCCGGCGTACGCCGCACGAATCGCCTCAACCAACTTGTCAGAGGTGACGTCTTTCAATAAGTAACCGACAGCGCCGGCTCTTAACCCTTCAAACACGGTTTCATCATCATCGAATGTAGTTAGGACAATTACCTTTACAGTTTTTCCCAGCTGGTTGATACGCCTGGTGGCTTCAACCCCGTCCATGATCGGCATCCGGAGGTCCATCAACACCACATCCGGAGATTCTGATACCACAAAGCGCAGCGCCTCTTCACCGTTAGAAGCCTCGCCGATGACTTCCAGGTCTGCATTCGCGCTCAACAAGGTTCGCAGCGCCTCCCGGAATAATGATTGATCATCACACAACAATACTTTTATCGTCATGACACCACCGGTATCCTGATTTTAACAATAAAACCTTGTCCGGGTTGATTATCGATGGTGACTTCACCATTGAGTAGGCGGACCCTCTCCTTTATCCCAATTAGACCAAACCCGCCATCGATAGTCTCCGCGCCTACCCCGTTGTCCTGAGCAGTAAACTGGATGTACCCGCTTGAACTGTAATCCAAATCCAGGTTGACGCGGGTAGCCTGTGAATACTTGTGGGCATTGCTCAACGTTTCCTGAGCCGCGCGATACAGGGTGAGGTTGATCTGCGGATCGTTGATCTGAATTGGCACCCCGGTGACGGTAAAATTGACTTTGCGGTCGGCTGATTGTTGATCATCGACCAGTTTTTGGATCCGCTGTGGAAGTTCTTCAAGCTCGATATTATCTTTTCGAAGAGCAAATACTGAATTTCTCACATCCACCAGCGCTTCAGCGGTCATTTTCTGGGCATTTTCCAGCATATAGACCGCTTTTTTGGGATCTTTTAAGGCCAGCACTGCAGCCGCGTTGAGCTGCATATTGATCGTCGTCAAGTAATGCCCCAATCCATCATGAATCTCCCGCGCAAAGCGGTTCCGCTCCTGGACGATCGCCAACTTGTGGACTTGTTCTGCGTATTCGCTCAATTGCCGGTTTGCCTCGGATAACTCATCCGCGAGAACCTGCAGCCTCTCGCGTGCCTTTTGCTCCGTGATAGCCATTTGGGCAAAAATATAAATAAACACCTGTCCGACAAAAAAGATCGGTAGACCGCGCCATATTTCTTGGATATTGTGAGAATAGCTCCAGACGGAAATCCCGTACGTGATGAGTACACCAAAATTGACGCTTAATGCCCAGTCACTATCCAACACCATGACAGCGTGCGCGATGATCGGGAGCAGGAGTAAGGACGAAAAGCCCGCTCCCCTGCCAAAGTAGATGATCAAACCCCCAAGCAGGAACAGGAGAAAGAAGTAAACCAGCTTTAGCCCTTGTGATTTGGATTTCCGAATATATGAAAACCCATAGATTCCTATGGAGAGATAGGCCATCGAAAGAAAGATGATCAGGATAATGAGAAAAATCGAAGACACAGGGGAAGTGCTGAAGGCTGAAAACAGGGAAATAAAGACTACCAGCGCAAACGCAAGGTCGGTGCCAGTGTAAATACTGAATTCAGAAGGCTTGTTTGTCTTCACCGTTCTTAATTATAGCATCCGGCATCCCCTCAAAAATCCCCTTAAAGTCACAAAGAAACATGACCGTACCAATTCCCCGTGTAGGTGATGTCTCAAAGGACACATGCTGGCAGGATTATGGGTATTTACAATGGAACCATACTCATGGAGGTATGCAATGCGTGTATTGTTTGTTTACCCTGAATTCCCGGATACTTTCTGGAGCTTTAAACATGCCCTGAAGTTCGTTAACCGCAAGGTCACCAACCCGCCTTTGGGATTAATGACCATCGCTCCTCTTTTGCCAACGGATTGGGAAAAAAAGCTGATCGATCTAAACATCGATCGACTTACAGACCGATCGATTTTATGGGCAGACCTGGTGATGATCAGTGCGATGGACGTTCAAAGGGCTTCAGTACATCAAGTTGTTCAGCATGTAAAACAACTCGGCAAACCGATCATTGCCGGGGGTCCCCTTTTTACCGGTGATTATGCGAGCTTTCCCGAAATTGACACGTTTATCCTGAACGAGGGTGAGATCACCATTCCTCAATTTCTGGCTGACTTTGAATCAGGCAGACCGCTCAAACACGTGTATGAATCCACCGAGTATGCTGATATCCGGCAATCCCCGCTGCCCGACCTCAGCTTGATCAACCTCAACAACTACGACAGCATGAGTATTCAGTATTCACGCGGATGCCCATTCCATTGTGATTTCTGTAATGTCACTGCCCTGCTCGGCCATGTTCCAAGGGTGAAAAGCGCTGAACAGGTTATCGCAGAATTAGACCAGCTCTATGCCGCTGGTTGGCGCAGAAATGTGTTTTTTGTGGACGATAACCTGATCGGGAACAAGCGCGCCATCAAACAGGAAATATTACCGGCATTAATTGAGTGGCGAAAAGATAAGATCGGGTGCAAGTTCACGACCGAGGCATCCATCAACATGGCCGACGATCCTGAACTGATGAAGCTGATGGCAGATGCAGGTTTTATAAATATCTTCATTGGCATCGAATCACCTGAAGAGGCCAGCCTGGAGGAATGCCGGAAGAGTCAGAATACCAGCCGCGACCTGTTGGAAAGTATCAAGTCCATTCAAAACCATGGAATGCAGGTAATGGCCGGCTTTATCGTGGGTTTTGATCACGACACAAGCGAGATCTTCGAGCGCATGATTAACTTTATCCAGGCTTCCGGTATCGTCACCGCGATGGTGGGACTCTTGCAGGCTCCCTTTGGCACCACCCTGTACCGCCGTTTAAAGGATGAGGGGCGCATCCTTAAAGAAATGTCAGGTGACAACGCGGATGGAACAACCAACATCCTCACAAAAATGAACCCGGACCTGCTGAGGGAAGGGTACTTCAAGATCATGAGTTCCATTTATTCGCCCAAATTACTATATCCCAGGATTAAAACGTTTCTTAATGAATACAATCCGCTCAACCAGCCCGTGAAGCTCGAACAAAGAGAAATCCTGGCTTTCATCAGGACGATTTTCAGGATGGGATTCAATCCTGTTGAGGCGAGACACTATTGGGATCTCTTGCTATGGACGATCAAGAATGATGTGAGAAAATTCCCGATGGCGGTTACGCTAACCATCTACGGGTTCCATTTTCGAACGATCACAAAAAAGAATACCCGGCTCTTGAGTTTGACCTGAAAGGTGTTCTTTAGGGTGAATCCGGAAGATTGATGAGCGCCATTACCGGGTCGTGATCGCTGACTTGCAGGGAATAGTCAAATAACGAATTCAAGTGAACAACTATAAATCGGTCGTTAATGCCGGGCACGGGGTTCGTGAAAACATAATCCAATTGCATGGCATTCCCATCCAGGATATATGAAAACTGGGGTCCGTCTGTGCGATTCTTACCCAGGTTGATCAGGCTTTTCCCTGCCAGCGCCTCGACAGTTCTGGACCACGGATCATCGTTGATATCCCCGGCAACGATGACCCGTATCTCCGGATTTTGTTTGAGAAAACTCGCGGCGAATTGATTGATCATCAACGCCTGCTCGTTGCGTTCCTGTTCCTCAGGCTTCTCGATCGGCTGAAGGTCACCATAAAATGGTGAATCCGCACCCCGTGACGTGAGATGAACCGCGATGACGACAAATACTGTGTCATTTTTTCTGAAATAGGCAGCCAGCGGTTTTCTGGAGCCTTGAAACCGCCAGTGACCTTCCTGAATCAGGGTGGGATTACTGGAAAAAAAGCTTTTTGGTGCTTTTTCGTCGAGGATAATGCCCCGATCCTCGCGAAACAGGATGACAGAGCGGATATTACCGCCATTGATGCCCCCGTCCTGGTTGTTTTGCGGATCGATCTGCGCGAAGGCGTATTCTACCCCCGAGCGTGTTCGTATGCTCGCGATCAGTTTTGAGATCGTCTGGTCCGCGGAAGTGATGCCATCATCCTCAACACCCGAATTGTCCATGATCTCATGCAGCACAATTATGTCAGGGGTGTTCAGGGCCTCGGTAAGATCCCGGGCGACTTCTGAAAATCGCGAGGGGTTATCCAGCGGTGAAAGATTCTCAACGTTGTAAGAAACCAGCGTCAGCGCATCATCGTCAGCCGGCAAATCAACCGGTGTGTGTTCAATATTCCGGAAATCAATTACCCCGAAGACGTTCAATTTGTAATTCCCGAAGGAATAATCCACGATTCCCTGTACGTTTTGGCCAAGCTCGGCGCCAAGATTGACAACTTCATCATTCGCGGAGTTAAGGTTGAGGATTATCCTCTCGGGGTTGCGATCATCCTCTTTCAGAACGAGCGCCCCATCTTCCGCGAGTCCTTCAGCCGGCAATTGGTCGGGTGAAATGATAACGATCTCATTAAACGGATTTCTCGGACCCACCACCACACCGCGATTGACCTGAACCAACATGGATTCCAGGCTCTCATAAAAATCTATGCCGTCGGATTGTGGATCAAATTTCATGAATTGATCATCCTCTATGATCTTATCCGGTAGCTCGCGTCCTCCGTAACCGATTACCACGGCCTGCGGTAGTTCCTGGTGATGAGCGAGGATCCTTAGCGTAGGTTTTGATATCTCGGTGATGGTCAGGTTGTGGTCCTCCGGTTTCCCCGGGTAAAACTCCACCACAGTCCCCCTCACCTCCGCGAGATCGCCAACCTGGACCTCGGGAAATTGGTCTGTAAATACAAAGATGGCGTCAGACGAGCAATCAATTCCATCGCCACTTGCATCCTGCATGTAAAAACCATTGAAGATTTTTGATGTGACAATCCCCCGCAAACCGTCAACAGTTCTGCCTGCATAGGGTGAAGTGTGTCCGCACCCCTGGATATCGGCAATGCCGGGGTTGGACGCCAGTGGACCTGCCGAAGGCGTCGCCTGGCAGCCGGAAATAAGAATCACTAAAAATAGAAAGAAGTTCAATACTTCGTGATGATTGCCTGATTTCATTCGCATTGCTTATTATATAATCTCTTAATCAGCACGGCACCGGAGGAACTATGGGCAATTTTGTTGGATCGATCGATCAAGGCACCACCAGTACGCGCTTTATCGTTTTTGACAAACGGGGCAATATCGTGGCGCAGGATCAAAAAGAACATAAACAGATCTATCCTGCGCCGGGATTGGTCGAACATGATGCCAATGAAATCTGGCGCAACACGCAGGAGGTGATCCAGAATTCGATGAGAATTTCAGGGTTAACCCGCGAAGATATCGCTGTGATGGGCATCACCAACCAGCGTGAAACGACCCTGCTCTGGAACCGGCTCACAGGATTGCCCTGCTATAACGCGATCGTTTGGCAGGATACACGAACATCCACCATCTGCCAGCAACTTGAAAAAGGTGGGCTTCGAGAGCTATTTCAACGAAAGACAGGCCTGCCGATCGCCACATATTTTTCTGGTCCCAAAGTCAAATGGCTTCTCGCCAATATTCCGGGTTTGAGGGAGCAGACGCTCAGAGGCGAGATCTTGTTTGGAAACATGGATACCTGGTTGATCTGGAACCTCACCGGTGGGGTTCACGGTGGAATTCACGTGACCGACGTTACTAACGCCTCCAGGACCATGCTGATGAACCTGGAGACCCTGCAATGGGACGGTGAGTTGCTATCCATCCTGGATGTTCCTCCCCAGGTCCTTCCGCGCATCGCATCGAGTTCCGAAGTGTACGGTCACTCATCCTCTCCGATGAGTGGTATTCCGATCGCTGGCGATCTTGGTGATCAACAGGCTGCGCTCGTTGGCCAGGGCTGTTTCTCGATCGGTGAGGCCAAGAATACCTATGGAACTGGTTGTTTCATGCTGCTGAATACAGGCACGACGCCAGTACACAGCCACAATGGTCTTCTGACCACGGTTGGATATAAATTAGGAATTGCCCCTGCGGTTTACTGTCTCGAGGGTTCTATTGCCATCGCCGGCGCCCTGGTTCAATGGCTGCGGGATAATCTTCAGATCATCGATAAATCGAGCGACATCGAACCTCTCGCCCGAACCGTTCAAGACAACGGCGACATTTACTTCGTGCCGGCTTTTTCCGGTCTCTTTGCCCCGCACTGGAGATCAGATGCGCGGGGGATCATTGTTGGATTAACGCGGTTTGCAAACAAAGGTCACATTGCCCGGGCGGCATTGGAAGCCACGGCTTACCAGACCCGTGAAGTGCTGGACGCGATGCTGTTGGATTCTGGCACCGGCCTCACGACGCTGAAAGTTGACGGCGGTATGGTGGTCAATGATGTCCTCATGCAGTTTCAATCTGATATTCTGGGAGTGCCGGTTGTTCGCCCCAGCATTACCGAAACCACAGCATTAGGAGCCGCCTATGCGGCCGGGTTGGCGGTGGGTTACTGGGAAAACACTGATGATTTGAAAGCGAATTGGAAAAAAGACAAAGAATGGCTGCCTCAGATGGATGCTGAAAAGCGGGAGCGGCTCTATGTCCGCTGGAAGCAGGCGGTCGAAAAAACCATGGGTTGGATCCAACCTCAGTAGGCAACAAAACATATTATTCCGACACGCCGCACCTTGACGCACCGGGTTTTGCAGGCTAAAATGAACCCCGCCCGCGAGGGTAAAACAATTTGACAGAGTGAAGGTAACCGTGTAGATCATGGTGAGAGGCACTCGAAGGATAAAAATGGAAAAGTTAGTAATTTCAGCAGAAAAAAGATCCACCAAGGGGAAAAAAGTTGGCGCTCTCAGGCGCGAAGGGAAACTTCCCGGCATCATATACGGCCACAAATTTGAATCGACAGCCATCCTAATGAACCAGAAGGAAGCCACGCGCGTTCTGAATACGGCCACCTCGTCGAGCCTTGTGACGATTGATCTCGAGGGAAAAGCGATATCCACCCTCATCAGGGAAAAACAGCGTGATTACCTTAAAAATAGCTACCTTCACATCGATTTCCAGGCGATTTCTCTTACCGAGGTGATCAAAGCTGCTGTGAATGTCGAATTAACCGGCATTGCACCGGCGGTGAAGGATTACAGCGGTGTCTTGATGGAAGGCCTGACAAGCATCGAGGTCGAAGCTCTGCCCACAGACCTGCCCGAAAGATTCGTCGTTGACATTTCTGTCCTCAAGGAAATTGGTGATTCAATTTTCGTCAAGGATATCCCTGTTTCCGATAAGGTGACCATCCTTACACCTCATGATGAAATGGTAGTTTTGATCACCTCCCCTGCAAGTGAAGAAGTTGTTGAAGAAGTTGCCGGCGAAGAAGAGCCCGAAGTGATTGAAAAGGGTAAGAAAGAAGAAGCTGAAGACTAAGCTGGTTTCAACAGACAAAGAAGCGGGAGTGACTCCCGCTTCTTTTTATTTCAGGTATGCAAGCGTTTTTTGGGCAATGGCAGCCGTCAAACCCCAGAGATGCTCACCGTCGAAATCCTTATAGTGGATGACTTTACGGAATTTTTCAGGCTCATAAAAAAAATCATCCTCGTACCAGTTTTCCCGCTGCAGCAGAAAATCTACAGGAATCAAAATGATCTTTTCTACCTCATCGGAATTGAGCTGAAGATTCTGCGGCCACTCCACAACTGCAACCACGGGTAACACACAAAAATTGGATATCGTTGGAACCGGGTCAAGCGTTCCAAGCACGCGGATGAATTTACTTATAAGTCCGATCTCTTCACAAGATTCACGGATGGCGGTTTGGATCAAATCATCATCTGTTGTTTCCATAGCACCCCCGGGGAAAGAAATCTCGCCGCGGTGTTTTGCTACATCACTGGTTCGCTTGGTAAATAACAGGTGCCAGTTGTCCTCATAACACACAAATGGTACCAGGACAGCGGCTGGGATCCTGGATTCTTTATCTATACGTAAATGAGCAATGGAATTGGCAAGAGAGGAAGATAGCTTCTGCGGGAGTTCTGATGTGCAATCCATCTAATCCTCGTTGATGACGACCGCATTTCTCTCATCGTCAAGCGCACTTAGCGCGCCGATCTCTTTGAGAAGTTTCTCATCCATCGCGCCTTGCATGATCTCAACCGGTCTGCCAAAAATTAAATATCCAGTGTGGGCGATCATCCGGTCAACTGGTCTGAACCTGGTCGGCTCAGTTTTGTAGAATCTCACCGAAATATCACAGACTTCGATAAATGCAAAATTATTCCTGCGTAATTCGACCAATACCTTGATCACCTGGTTGGTTGTCGGCACGATACAGCCGAAGTGCCCGCCCGGTTTTATAGCCTGACGCACCTGTTGAATGTAATCGTATGGATTTGCCACGTCGAGAAATAATGCGTCGACATCATTTTGAAAGAAACCATTTTCGATATTCTGATGAAAAAAATCGACTCTTTCCAGTAGATGCAGTTTCTCAATGGTTTTCCTGGCCGCGGAAATATTATCTTCTTTGGCATCATAAGAATAGACCCTGCCCTCCGTCCCGACCGCGCTGGCCAGGGCTGTGGTGAGCGAGCCGCTGCCAGTGCCGGCTTCGATCACGTGCGCTCCTGGAAGGATGCCCATGAACAGCAGCAGGTAGCCGATCTCTTTGGGGTACATAATCTGAGTGGCTCGTTTTGTATTTCGGAGGATGTCAGGGAGCGTCGGCTGGAGTATAAAGAATGGACTGCCGTTGTGGCTGAGTACCTGCGAGCCCCACCTTTTGCCAATGATCTCATCGTGGTTGATGATCCCGCGATGTGTATGGAACACCTCGCCTGCTTCAACGGTGATTAAGAAGGATTTATGCCCAAGCCCAACCAGTTGGACAAGGTCTTTTTCACGTACCTGTGATGCCGAGTTCTCAGTCAATATGGTTTTCCTGACTTATTGTGATTTTGGTTGCTGGTTGAACATGCTCAGCCAGAATCCCAGGAAGAGGACAACGACCGAGCCCAGCAGCGCCGGACCAAGGTTGATAGGTCCCAAGGGAATGAATCTAAAATCTAGGAGCAGACCAAGGAAATGACCCAGCCAGAAACCCAGCCATGAAAGTAAATTAAAAAAGATCAACCATTTGAATCCGCCTCCATGCCAAAAATGAAAGGCGCACCCAATGATCGAGGCAATAACGAGTCCTAAAAAGATTGTGGCGAAACTCATTTTTCCTCCGCGCTGGCAGCTCTGGTGATCACGCCGCTACCAATAACCTCATCCGCGAGGTAAAAGACCGCGTATTGGCCTGGCGTTGCATCTCTGATGGGTATATCGAAAATAATATCATATTCATCGTTTCCGGAGCGGGAAATGGCACCTTTTACCGGGCCCGCTTTGTAACGAATTTTGATATCACAGGGGATCGGCAGCTGCGGAAGTTCGCCGCTGATCCAGTTAACTTGGTTGATGGTGACTCTCCTGAAGCCAAGTTGTTCTTTGCGACCGACCATCAGTGTGTTCTTTAGGATGTCTTTGGAGATCACGAAATAAGGAATTCCTCCCCCCTGTGACACTCCTTTTCTTTGACCGATCGTGTAATTGGCAAGCCCGGTGTGAGTGCCAAGCTTCTCACCCTCCACTGTGTAAATATCTCCCGGTTTCATTAGTTGTGGTTGATATTTTGAAAGAAATTCAGACTGGCTCAGACCAGTGTGAAAACAAAGGTCCTGAGACTCTTGAATCACCTTATCACGGAAACCAAAGCTATGCGCAATTTCCCTCACCTCCTGCTTGGTGAGATTGCCCAGAGGCAAAACGATATTGGTCAGCTGTTCCTGTGTCAACCCCGCGAGCACATAAGATTGATCCTTGACTGCATCCCGTGCTTTGTAGAGTCTCACTTTGCTGTCATGACCTGTTTTTACTCGCGCGTAATGCCCCGAGGCCAGCTTATCCCCTCCCTCCGAAAGAACTTCACGCAATAAAACACCCCATTTCACGCGTTGATTACAGACAAAACACGGATTTGGCGTTAGACCATTCGCCAGGGACTGAAGATAATACCCGACAACCTCCCGCCTGAATTGGTCGCGAATGTCAACCACCTGGAACGGGATTTTCAAGAATTTTGCAACCTTTCTCGCCTGGAGGACATCCTCTGTTTCCAGATCTGATCGGCCGGCGTGATCCTGATCTGCATCCCACAATTTCATCATGATACCGCTTACCAGGTACCCCTGCTCAACCAGCAACGCCGCAGCCACGGAGCTGTCCACTCCTCCGCTCATCGCGACGTAGATATGGAGGTTTTTACTCACCCGATCTTCCTCATTTTCCATGGCTCAGCAGTTCTCCCTGACACGATCGGGTTGATTATAGCATCCGCCGGTTGAGGATAAGCACAAGCAAACGCTGATATAATCAACCATATTTGTTGAAATCAGGAGACCGAAATGACACAATCGATCATTTTTGGGACAGATGGCTGGCGCGGTTCCATCGCCGAAGATTATACATTCGCGAATGTCCGCAGGTGTACGCAGGGTTTCGCAGATTACCTGAAAAAACACGGCAAAAAAGGTTCCTGGATTGTCGTTGGATATGACAAGCGTTTTCTATCTGAGTATTTTGCCAGGGCAGTGGTCGAAGTGCTGGCCGGCAACCAGATCAATGCCTACCTCACAGAAACCGCGACCCCCACTCCCGTAATTGCGTTCGCCGTGGTGGACAAAAAAGCCGCCGGTGCGATCAACATCACCGCATCACACAATCCCCCCGTCGACAATGGTTTTAAAGTCCGCAATGAATTTGGCGGAGCGATCGACCCGGAAGGCTTGAAGCAGATCGAATCACTGATTCCCGATTCAGAAGAGAAGGTGAAGAGGATCCCCTTTGCCGATGTCCAGTCCAAAGGTATGGTCATCGTGTTTGACGCGGCAGAGAATTACATCCGCCATCTGGCGAAATTGATCGATCTCAAGCCGATCAAGGACGCCGGTTTGGTTGTGGTGGTGGACGCGATGTGGGGCAACGGCGCTGGCTGGTTTTCACGCTTATTATCCGGAGGAAAAACGAGGGTTATTGAGATTCATAACCAGCGCAACCCGATCTTCCCTGAAATGAAGCGGCCGGAACCCATCCAGCCCAATATTGACGTAGGTTTGCGCGCCACTGTTGAGAACAAGGGCGACGTGCTCCTCATAACCGACGGTGATGCCGATCGGGTGGGAATCGGCGACGAGAAAGGTCAATTCATCAATCAACTCCAGGTTTACGCCCTGCTCGCCTATTACCTTCTCGATGTTCGCGGCGAAAGAGGTCCGATCGTCAAGACTCTTTCCACCACCAGTATGCTCGAAAAATTGGCCAAGCTCTACGATGTGCCG
>CAYYBP010000016.1:0-19262 GCA_964470275.1 uncultured Anaerolinea sp.
ACCGCGTGCTGTCCTTCGCGTACAAGCATTGGGAGGGCGTGGTGCCCGACCCCGGCGAACTGACGCCGCTGGACCTCGACCTGCTGCGCGAGGTGGAATACGGCTTCCGCGGCGTGGGCGATGAGCTCGAGGTGGTGCACCTGCGCGCCGCGCTCAACGAGGCGATGTGCGTGGCTTCCGAGGTAAACAAGTACCTGGATGTCACCGCACCCTGGCAGGCGATCAAAACCGACAAAGCGGCGGCGGGCAGGGCAATCTACACGGCGCTGAAAGCCATCGACTCGCTCAAGATTCTCTTCGCGCCCTTCCTGCCTTTCACCAGCGACCGGTTGCACAGCATGCTGGGTTACGAAGGCAGCCTGTTCGGCACGCAGCGCACCGAGACCATCACAGACACGTTGGGCGAACATACCGTGCTCAGGTACGACCCTGCCGGGGCTGTCGGAAAGTGGGAACCGAGCCAGTTGAAACCCGGGCAGCGGTTAAACCAGCCGCAGCCGCTCTTCAGAAAGCTGGATGCGAAAATCGTGGAAGAAGAACGCGCCCGCATGGGCTAGGCCAATCCAACCTGAAGGCCGGTGTCGATCACCGGCCTTTTTCGTTTAATCCCCTGGGAACGCGCAGCGCACCCAACCCGGCAGGGCTTCGAGGAGCGGCAACATGGCAGCCCGGGCGCATTTGGTGAAATCTCCACCCTCGTACAACTCACCCGAACGATCGTTCACCAGGTCGCTCACCGCGCGCAGGATGAGTACTCTCACGCCGTTGCGGCGGCAGGTCCAGGCGATGGCGCCGGACTCCCAGTCCGCGGCAATGGCGCCGTATTTGCTGCGAAGGGCAGCGACGCGCGCCGGATCGATATCCTCGTCCGCCGAGAGGAGCAGCGCGCTGCGCACCGGTTGCGGGTAAGGCTGGTGTAAAAACGACAGGTCAACGAGAGTGGTGTAGAAATCCAGTGCTTCCTGCGGGTTGCCCATGCGTTCGTGGATGTCGTAGATCAAAGTTCCGCTCGCCAGGATGACTTCGCCGACCGTGACGTCGCCTTCAAACCCGCCGCAAGTGCCGATGTTGATCAGCAGGTCTGGGTGCCAGCGGTCAATGGCGTACTGCGTCCCGGCCGCGGCGGAGATTTTGCCCCAGCCACCGTGCACCAAGATCACAGAATGGTCTGGAAAGAAGGCGCGCGTAAACTCACCAAACGGCGATTCAGCGGTGGTGGGGTCGCCAAAATACGCCATCGCCGCGTTCCATTCTTCGGTGGCGGAGATGAGGACAACAACGGTGGGCTGCGGGGTGTCGGGCATCATTCGATCAGCCGGCGACGGCTGCGCCTGCCGGTAGTTGCAGCCGGCAGCGGACGGTGGGCAGCATTCCACAAGATGGTGGCGACCTTGCAGGCGGCTTCGGGTTGGCCGAGCATGTGCGCGCGGCGGGCGCGTTCACGCAGCAGTTTTCCGCCATCGCTCATCAGGTGGTGCAGCGTTTCGAGCATCTGCAGGGGCGTCTCCACCAGGTCGCCGGCGCCCGATGAGACGACGTATTCAGCGTTGCCCGATTCCTGCCCCGGGATGACCTCCACCAGGATCATCGGCAGCCCGCACGCCAGAGATTCTGTAACGATCAGACCGCCGGCTTTGCAGACGATCAGGTCGGAGGACCGCTGTAATGATGGCATGTTCTCAACGAAATCATACAGGTGAACCGGGACGTGCCACTCGACTTCCTGCAAATGCTGGTAGAACGGCTCATTCCTGCCAGCGACCACCACCAGCTGCAGTGGAAAGCCAAAATGATTGATAACTTCCAGTTTGTCCATCATGTGTTCCACCCGCGAACTGCCCACCGCCAGGATGGTGGGAATCTCCGGCTGCCATCCCAGTTCGGCGCGGATCTCGCCGGGGCTGCGTTTTTCCAGCGATATGTTGGGGTGCACGGGGATGCCGGTGATGATCGTCCTGCGGGGTGAGATGCCGGCATTGGCTGCCAGTTCGGCCACGTGCTGGTTGGGAACCAGGCAGCCGTCGATCTTTCGATGAAACCATAAGCGGTGGATTGAATAAAGATCGGTGATGACTGTGTACAAGGGAACCCGTGGGATGGTATGCAGGTTGAAGTTGGTGATGACCGCAGACTGGTACATCGGGTAGGTGCAGAGAATGACATCCGGCTGGTGGGAGGCGATGGTTTCGCGCATAGATTCCAAAAGCAGCAGCCCCAGCGTCCTTTCGAGGATGTGGGTGGGGATGGCGGAGTCGCTGGCAAGGTAGCCCAGCTGGTAGAGTTCCGGCACCTCCTTGACCCAGCGGTCGTAATCCGCCTGGGAGTCACGCAGGAACGCGGGCGTGGATTTGTGATCCAGCGGATTTGCGATGACAACGTCCACGTCGCTTCCATAGCGCAGTTGAAGCGCTTCAGCCACCGCGTTGGCCGCGCTGCGGTGACCAAAGCCGGCATCCGCCGTGAGAATGAGGACTTTGCAGGGGGTGCCTGTCATATGTATGCCTTTGGGGATCTACAAGGTTTCGGGGGGCAGCCTGCCGAGCAGGTAATTGATGACCAGGGTCAGGGCAAAGCGCGCGGCGGAGCGTTTATTCTGCACGCGGTCGCCATGGAACTGCTTGCGCCAGGCGAAATCGCCCTCGAGGGTGCTCATGCCAAACCAGATGGTGCCGACCGGTTTTTCGGGCAGGCCGCCGCCGGGGCCGGCGATGCCGCTGATCGAAACCCCGATGATCGAGTCGAGCGGGAATCCACCCGCCAGCGAGCGCCGCACACCGCTGGCCATCTCCAACACGGTCGGGCGGCTGACAGCGCCATTCGCCAGCAGGGTCTCGTGTTTCACCCCCAGCAGGGCTTCCTTGGCTTCGTAGGCGTAGGCTGTGACGCTGCCAAGGTAGTAATCGGATGAGCCGGGGACATTGGTGATCAGGTTGCCCACCAGTCCGCCGGTGCAGGATTCCGCCATGACGAGTTTCATATTGCGTGATCTCAAGAGATCGCCGATGCGTATTTCAAGTGGGATTCGCTTCACTTTTCCTCCGCGTTGGAGTAATTATACTTCGATGCGCAGGAGAAGTTCCGCGCACCGCGATTCAATCACTTGACCGGAAATGCAAAGCCCTATACAATCACAGTAATTGAATAGATGCTTTTTGGTGCCCAACCCGTAAAGGGCGGCTTAAAGGCGAAACCGGTGTCCATTCCGGTGCTGTCGCGCAACTGTGATTCAGGCAAACCCTGATCAGCCAGGTCGACCGCCAAAAAGTGTGTTACCACGCTCTCGCAGAAAGGAGGTGGGCACGTAGCTGTCTTATTTGCCCCAACCCCAAGCGGTTGGGTTTTTTGTTCGTCACTTTATCTATTACGAGGATTGATGAAAAAGTTCACACTAATTACAACAATTATCATGGCGGTGCTAGCGATCAGTGCCTGCGGAGCGGGCGGCGCGCAGACGGACGCGGGCGGGATTTCGCTCACCGATGGGCTGCAGCACGAGGTCGTCCTGGAAAAACCCGCCGGGCGTATCGTCTCGCTCTCTCCTTCTGTAACTGAGATCCTTTTCGCGGTCGGTGCCGGCGACCAGGTTATCGGGCGCGACAGTTTCTCCAACTACCCGGCGGAAGCCGGCGCCATCCAGGATGTGGGTGGATCAATGGGCAACTATTCCTACGAGACAATCGCCAGCCTCGAACCTGACCTGGTGATCGCCTCCGGGATCAACACGCCCGAGCAGGTGAGCGCGCTCGAAAAACTCGATGTCACGGTCTACTACCTCTCTAACCCGGATGATCTGGAAGGTCTCTACGCGATGCTCAGGACCGTGGGAGAATTGACCGGTCACAGCAAGGAAGCGCAGGTACTCGCTGCTTCTCTGGAAGACCGTGTCGACGCCATCGCGTCGACCATCGCCAGTTCAAAGTCCACCCCGCTGGTATTCTACGAACTGGATGGCAGCGACCCAGCCAAGCCCTGGACGCCCGGGCCTGGCACCTTCCTTGACCTGCTCATCACGGCCGCTGGCGGAAAGAACGTAGGCGCGGTGCTCGAGTCTGAATGGGCGCAGATCAGCATCGAGGAGCTGCTGGTGCAGGACCCCGATCTCATCCTGCTAGGCGACTCGATCTATGGCATGACGCCTGAACTCGTGTCCACCCGCCCGGGTTGGGATGGGTTGAGCGCGGTAAAAGACGGCAGGCTCTACGGGTTTAACGATGACCTGGTCAGCCGCCCTGGACCCAGGCTGGTGGACGGGCTGGAAGAACTGGCGCGCATCATCCACCCGGAGCTTTACCCTTAATGACAAAAAAGCACACGCTGCTCCCGTTCCTTATCACCGCCGTGGTGTTGTTCGTCTCCATGGTGGTGAGCATTGCTGTGGGCAGCGTGTTTATTCCTTTAAATACTTTAGCGGACGTGCTCAAGCAGGGGCTCACAGGCGGTCACTCCGCGCTGGACCCCTCAGGCGTGTTCCTCAAGATCATCACCGACCTGCGCGTCCCGCGTACGTTGTTGCTGGCGTTGACCGGCGCCGCCCTGGCCGGGAGCGGAGGGGCGTACCAGGGGCTTTTCCGCAACCCGCTGGCAGACCCCTTCCTGATCGGGGTTTCCTCGGGCGCGGGGTTGGGAGCCGTGCTGGCGATCATGCTGCCGGTAACTGCAACAATGTCGGGTTTGATGACCGTGCCGGCGGCCGCCTTCGCCGGGGCGCTGCTCACTGTTCTGGTTGTCGTCCAGCTGGCGCGAGTGGGCAAGACCGTGCCCACCACCAACCTGATCCTGGCGGGGGTGGCGGTCAACGCGTTCACTTCGGCGCTGACATCGGCACTAATGATCCATTCCACCGGTGAACTGCGCCGGGCGCTGGTGTGGTTGATGGGCGGCGCCGTGCAAACCGGCTGGCAGCCGCTGCTGGGCGTCTTACCCTATATGGTGATCGGGCTGACCGGGCTGGTATTGGTAGGGCATCCGCTCAACGTATTGCAGTTCGGCGAAGAGCAGGCGCACCAGTTGGGCATCCGGGTGCAGCGCGTGCGCTGGTTCACCATCCTGCTGGCAACCCTAACCACGGCGGCTGCCGTGGCGTTTGTGGGCATCATCGGGTTCGTCGGGCTGGTCGTGCCGCACATCATCCGTCTCACCTGGGGCGGCGATTACCGCCGTCTCATCCCGCTCTCCATGCTGGGCGGCGCCAGCCTGCTGTTGCTCACCGACGTGGTGGCGCGCACGGTGATCGCGCCGCAGGAGATCCCGGTTGGTATTGTCACCGCGCTGGTGGGCGGTCCGTTCTTCCTGTGGGTGCTCCACCGCTCGAAAGCGCAGAATTACTGGTGACGGGTATGCTTGAAGTCAACGGGTTAACGACCGGGTATAACGGAAAAACCGTCCTGCACGAGGTGACGCTGCGTGTACCGGAAGGAACGCTGCTGGCGTTGATCGGGCCGAACGGATCGGGCAAGACCACTTTTATCCGCGCGGTCAGCGGGGTCCTGCCGGTTAACGCGGGTAGTGTGAGAGTGAGGGGGGAGGATATCGGACGCATGAACCCGCAGCAGCGCGCCAGGAGCATCGCGGTGGTGCCACAGGCGCGCACCATTCCGCCCGCCTTCACCACCGAGGAGGTGGTAGCCCTGGGGCGGACCCCGTACCTCAACTGGCTGGGGCGCCTCTCGGAGAACGATCAGCATGTGATTGATGAAGCCTTGAAGAAAACAGACCTGCTTGACTTGCGGTCGCGAAATATCCAGGAACTTTCGGGGGGAGAACTGCAGCGGGTACTGCTGGCGCGCGCCCTGGCGCAGGGCTCACCCCTGCTGCTTATGGATGAACCCACCACCCACCTTGACCTGCAGTACCAGGTGAACCTGATGGAACGGGTCACCCGGCTGGCGCATCCCGCGCCCGAGGAGATCGCCCAGGGGGTTCAACCGCGCACGGTGGTCATCTCCATCCATGATCTTAACCTGGTGCCTCGCTACGCGGACGTGGTGGGGTTGCTGGTGGGCGGGCGGCTGGCCGCGCTCGGCACACCGGCCGAGGTGCTTGATAAGGACCTGCTAAGCAGGGCGTATCGCCTGCCGCTGGAAATACTCCACGAGCAGGGGCTCACACTGGTGGTTCCCGCCGTCTTCCCACCCGAAAGTAAGAATCCACGTTATAAATAAGAAAACCGGCTGCCTGCCTGGCAACCGGTCAGCGTTAATTGATCAGGTTTAAGTTACTGTTGTTGTAATATTGAACGCTGGGGGAGCCGCCATCTGCTGCTTCACTTTGCATTGCTCCGCTGAAAGGATCAACGCCTTGTGATATTTTTCAGGGAAATCGGGGGGCACCTGGATCTCCAGGTCAACGCTGTCGACCAGGCCTGTCGAGCGGTTGGCGTTCACCCTTTGAATGATGCGTATGTTTTCGGCGGGCAGGCCGCGTTGGCGGCAGAACCCCAACACGTAGATGCCAGCACAGGTTCCGAGCGAAGATAAGAAGACCGCGAACGGCGTGGGGGCTGAGCCCTGTCCGCCGCCCATCGGTGGCTGGTCGGTGGCAACCGTGTAAGGGCCGAAATGCGCGTCAACCCGCGCCCCGCCGGGGAAATCGATCAACATGTCCATGATTCACACTCCATTTTTTTATTCATACGCGATATTTGATGAAGAAGAATAGGAAAAGTGACATTATTCAATCACGCTCGAGGCGTGAGTTTTATCTCGTGAACAGGGAAATTCTCCACTACCGGGCAGCGGGTAATAACGATACCATGAGCGCATGTTAAGCACTGATGAATTGCACCTGGAGATCTTTGAGGATTTTTCTCTCCAGGAGATCAAAGAATTGAAAACCGTTATCCACACCCGGGATTACGATCCGGGCGTTACTGTGCTGTTCCAGAACCAGCCGGCCAGGGACCTGTATATCGTGGCGCAGGGCGAGGTTGAGATCACCCACCTGCCTTACGATGGTCCCGAATTGCGCGTGGGCAGGTTGTCTTCAGGGGGAGTGTTCGGCTGGTCATCCATCCTTGGCAGAAAGGCCTACACCTCGACCGTCAAGGCGGTCACACAATGCCGGCTGTTTTGTTTACCCAGCCAGAAGCTGCAAAAGTTTTGCGAACTCCATCACGAGACAGGCGTGGTATTATTGGAAAAGATAGCCTTATCCGTGGCCCAGAACCCCGACGGGATCCATGAGCAGATCATGCAGATGATTCGCTACACCATGGCCTGCGGGGAAGGGAAATAACAGAGGAGTTGCGATGACAGAAAACGGTGGAAATTTCTCAGAGATTGAACAACTTCGAGGATTGATCGAGCAATTGAGCGGTTACATCAGCACTTACCACGGCGGTGAGGTCGAGTTCGTTTCATATAAAGACAAGGTCGTGCGGGTGCGCCTTGGCGGCTCGTGTATTGGCTGCCCGCTTTCTCCCGTGACGGTCAAAGGCTGGGTTGAGGGGACCGTCAGGCAGTTCTTTCCTGAGATCGAGCGGGTGGAAGCGGTAGAATAACCCGCGCGTGATGTAACCAGTATTTACCCCTTTTTACAAATGATCCAATTGCGTTTGTTTGCCCTGCTGGTCGGGTTCGGAGCCTCGATCGGTCTTTGGCGTTTCTGCCTGGCTTACCCGCCTGAGAAAAGGCTGAAAGGCGCGCTCGCCGGGTTGCTGATCCTGGCGGGCGGTCTGGTCGGCGCACGGGCGGGGTACGTACTCGCGCACGACGCTTATTTTGCTACCCATCCGGATTTGATCATCCGGTTCTGGCAGGGAGGGCTGAACGCCTTTGGTTTGATCATGGGTATGGTGGTGTTTGCCCTGCTTGCTGCCGCGATCACCCGTGATCACACGCTCGCGGTGCTGGATCGTGCGGGCAGGATGGCGGCGCCGCTCGGGACTGCCATTTGGCTGGGGCTGTGGGGAGAAGGCGTGGCGTATGGCGCTCTGGCCGCCCCCGGCACGCCATGGGGGGTGATGACGCCCGACGAGAGCGGCGCGCTGGCGGCCCGATTCCCGCTGCAGTTCGCGGCCGCCCTGAGCCTGCTCATTCTCTGCCTGCTGGCGGAAGGCGCGCTCCGGAAATCCAAACCCGGGTTTCTCGCCGCAATCCTGCTGCTCCTGCTCTCCGCGCATACCCTGGTTGTGTCTATATTGCGGGTTGACCCGGCGCGTCCGCTGATTCAACTTCGCATGGATGTGACGCTTGCCTTGATGCTGCTCATCGTTTCTGCTCTTTTCACCCTATTCCTGTTGTTTTACTGGCGAAAAAAGGCGATAAAATCAGGTACGGAATCCGCCGAAGCACCTTCACCACAAGAAATAGAGGCCGAACCGGAGCCAGGGAGCAGCCAATGACAGACTTAACGATCGACACTTCTGATGTAAGAAAAACACTCACCAACTTCATTCATGAACAGGTCACGCGCGCCGGTTTCACCCGCACCTTGCTGGGGTTATCCGGCGGGCTGGATTCAGCCCTCGCGTGTTTCCTTTCAGCGGAAGCACTGGGACCGGAAAACGTGCTGGCGATCCGCATGCCTTACCGCACCTCGTCACCGGATTCGTTGGCGCACGCCCAACTGGTGATCGATGCCCTGGGTGTGCAGACGCTCACCCTCCCGATCACAGACATGGTCGATCCCCTGATCAACCGCTTCCCGGAAATGAGCGCCAAACGCAAGGGCAACATCATGGCAAGGCAGCGTATGATCGTCCTTTTCGACCAGTCAGAGGAATTCAAAGGGCTGGTGTGCGGCACGGGGAACAAAACCGAGATCCTGCTGGGTTACTCCACGCTTTACGGGGATTCCGCCTGCGCTTTCAATCCACTGGGAGACCTGTACAAAACCCAGGTGCGCCAACTGGCTACCGCCATGGGTGTGCCCGGGGCGTTGATCGCCAAAGCGCCTTCCGCCGACCTGTGGGCGGGGCAGACCGACGAGGGTGAACTCGGCTTCACCTACAACGAGGTGGATCAGCTGTTGTTTTTACTGATCGATCAGCACTGCGCGCTAGAGGAATGTGTCGCTCGAGGATTCCCGGAACAATTTGTTCTAAGAGTGATCGACCGTGTGCGCAGGAACCAGTTCAAGCGCGCTCTTCCGCCCATCGCCAGGTTGGGCGACCGCATCGAAGGATATGATATCTTCCTTCCTCCGGAAAAATAACCGTACGTTCAACAAAAAACAACCCCGGCGAGACCGGGGTTGGTTATTCCTGCAAAGCGTGGCTTACAGTTTCCCATTCCGCGAGTTGTTGCTCGAGCTCGGCGTGAACGCGGTTGTAATCGGTGCCGAGCTTTTGCGCCCGCGCCGGGTCGAGATTCTGGCTGCTGAGTTGCGTCTCGACCAGGCTCACCTCCGTCTCCAGGCTGGCGATGCGGGATTCGAGGTCGGTCAACCGGTCGCGTAGTTTCTTGATCTCCCTCTTGCTGCGGGTGTCGGCAGCGGAAGGCTTTCTGTGCGTCTCCCTGGCGGGCTGCGGCTTTTCCTCGGACTTTGCTGCTGCGCCGGACTGTTTGTATGCCCTGTATTCGCTGTAGCTTCCTTTGAAGGTGTTGAGCAGCCGTTGCTCTGGGATGACCTCCCAGACCTGGGTGGCCAGCGCGTCGATCAGGTACCGGTCGTGGGAGACCAGCAGGATCGTCCCCTGGAAACGAGAGAGGATGGTCTGCAGAATTTCCTGCGAGGGCAGGTCGAGGTGATTGGTGGGCTCGTCGAGCAGAAGCAGGTTGGCGCCTTGGAGCGCCAGAAGCGCGAGCGCCAGCCGTCCGCGTTCCCCGCCGGAGAGTAAATTGACTTCCTTGAAGACATCATCGCCCGTGAACAGGAAAGTTGCCAGGTAGTCGCGCGTTTGCGCCGGTAGCCAGCGGGGTTCAAGCGCTTCGATCTCTTGCATCAGTGTCCGATCCGCGTGCAGCCCTTCGTGTGCCTGGGCGAAATAGCCGATCTTGAGGCTCGAACCCAGGATCGTTTCGCCGCTAAATGGCGGGGTTTGATCCAGGATGGTTTTCAGGAAGGTGGTCTTCCCCGCGCCATTGGGGCCGATGATGGCGGCGCACTCCCCCCTCACCAGGGTGAGATCATCCACGTTGAACAGCGGGCGGCCTTCATCGTGATAGCCCACGCTGAGTGACCTTGTTCGTAAGACAAGGTCGCCGCTCCTGGCGGATGATTCAAGGCGTATATGCAAGGTACGCTTTTTTTGAGGCGGGGTCAGGCGGGCTTCTTCGAGCATGCGCTCCAGGCGCTTGCGTCTGCCCTGCGCCTGGCGGGTATTCTGACCGGCAATGTTACGCCGTATGTAATCTTCTTCCTTGTCAATAAATTCCTGTTGCGCCTCGTATTCCTGAAGGCGACGCTGGTAGCGCTCTTCACGCTGCGCAAGGTAGGCGCTGTAATTGCCGCGGTATTCCTCCAGCGAAGGGGTCATTTCCCACGTGGCGTTGGTTACCTGGTCCAGGAAGTAACGGTCATGTGAAACGATCAGGACTGCGCCTTGCCAGTCCTTGAAGAAAGATTCGAGCCATTCCACCGCGCTGATGTCGAGGTGGTTGGTCGGCTCATCGAGCAGCAGCAGATCGGGTTCAGAGAGCAGAAGTCGCGCCAACAGAAGGCGGGTGCGCTGCCCGCCTGAGAGCTGCCGGACGGGGCGTTTCTCGTCCGGGCGGCTGAATCCCAGGCCGGTGAGGGTCATGCGGATGCGGTTTTCATATTCGTATCCGCCCGCGCGTTCGAAGCGCGACTGCAGCTTGCCATATTCTTCCATCAACGCGAGCGAATCCGGCTGCGCGGCAAGCCCTTCCTCCAGCCGCCGCATCTCTGCCTGGAGCGATAGCAACGGGCGAAAAACGGTCAGGCATTCAGCCCACACGCTGCGGTCTGATTGCAGGGTGGCTTCCTGCGGCAGGTATCCGATGCGGATGCCGCGGGCGCGGTGGATCGAACCGCCCGAGGGTTCGTCCTCGCCCACCAGCGCCTTCAGTAGGGTCGTTTTACCCACCCCATTCGGTCCCACCAGGCCAATGCGCGCCCTGTGAGGGATGCTGAATGAGAGGTCGGAGAAGATATCCACGTCTCCGAATGATTTGGTAAGCGATACTGCGGATAGGAGAGGCATGATGATAACCCGGTCTATAGGTGCGCTCGAAGTATATCATACGGGTGGAAATGAAAACCCGACCAGTGCTGGTCGGGTTGAATGGCGTGATGCCCTTTACTCGGGAATTTGCCACACCAACAACTGGTTGTCCAGCCCGGCGGTAGCGATCGATTTCTGATCAGGAGAGAACGCGACCTGCAGGATGGTGTCCGTGTGGCCGGCGAGGGTTTGGAGCAGGGTGCCGCTGGCGGGATCCCATAATTGCAGCACGCTGCCGGCAGCCACCGCAAGGATCTTGCCGTCCGGTGAGAATTTCACCACGTTAGCCGGCGCATCCAGCACGAGGGTCTGTATTTCGGTGGAGGAGGATGTATCCCACAGAGTGACGGCGGGGACAAAGGCGTTGTTCACGGTTTTACCGGCGCTGGTGGCCAGGATTGTGCCATCGGGTGAAAGGGTGTAGCACGAGAGGAAATCTTCGTGCTGGAAGGTGCCTCCCATCATCCCGGTCTCGACCTCCTGCAGCATCACCGTGCCGCGCGAGTGCCACACCATCCACTGGGGGCTCGCGTCAAAACCCGCGTTGAACACCGGCGCGGCGGTCTCGAAGCCGGTGAGCGAAATCACTTCTTCAAGCGTTTCGCGGTCAAACAGCATCACCTCCCAGAATTCCTGCTTGGTCAACGCCAGGTAACGGCCGTCAGGCGAGAAGGTGATGTTGCCGATCAGGTAATCGGTGACTTTGCTCCCGACCAACGCGTTGCCGTTGCCGGTGTCTATCAGCGAGAAAGACATCATGTCGTTGGCGATGACGGCCAGTGTTTCTCCGTCAGGGGCAACAGCCGCGATGCGGTTGCCGGAAGTGCTATACACGGAACGGGTACTCATATCAGAGGCGTTCAAGGTGGAAAAGCCAAACACCTGGTTATCCGATGAATCAAAATTTTGGGTGATCAACGACAGGAACGAACCATCCGGCGACCAGCTTAGCCCCTGGATGTTGCTTGCCGCGGCTTTATGCGTGGTCACCAGCCCGGTCAGGTTATTGGCCTTGATCGGAACGGTCACGATTTCGGTGACCTCGACGGGTTGCGTGGGAATCGGAGCGGGCGGCGCTGTTGTTGAGGTGGAGGTCGGCGGTGCTTCTGTGGGCGGGGGGGTGACGACGGGAAGGTCGCATGCAACAAGGGTGACAATGAGAAGCATCGTAAGTATCCATATCACGTATTTGATCTTCATGCGTTCGACTCCATTTCCGTTTTAACGCTTCGACAAATTATATCCTGCCTCATGGCAGCAGTTCATCCAGTTTTTCCTCGCCCCAGTTAATCGCTTCTTCCTTTGCCTGGTCAAACCATTGTTCCAGCAAGCCCATCATTTCGGACTTGAGATTGTTTGCCACATGCGCGAGAGATTCCTGAACTTCCTCGCCCCACAGCTCCACCTGGTCGTGGATGGAGGCGCGCACACTCTCAGCAATGTCGGATGTCCGGCCAGTAAATATCACCGGACGCTCGTTCAATAGAACGATCGCCGTGCCGGCGTCATCGACTTTTATTTGCAGCGCGTACTCGTGGGTAATATCGGGAGTGTCGATCGCCCAGGCTTCGAGCCGCTTAAAGTGTTCAACGGACAGACTGGCGGGAACGGCGTCATCTCCGTCCACGGTGTTCCACGCGACGATGACGGTCTTGCCGCCCTCTCCGAACCGGTATTCGTGGATGCTCCCCTCCATCCCCTGCGACTGGCCGAGCGGCCTGGATTTTGATAGCGTGTTTTGCAGATTCTTGATGGCGTTGTAACTGGAGGGATTCTCGGTGATGTCTGTGCGCCAGAAGACTGCCGGTATGGAATTGCGCGCCATCAGGATCACGGACGCGCGCCCCAGCATGTCGGCCTCCACCTGCTGGATGGAAATATCGCGGCCGTCCGCCAGGCTTTCCAGGTCTCCCCCGGACCACCCCAGCCCGCTCACCAGCACCTCTTTACCGCCCAACTGGCGCGCCAGTTCCTGTATCCCCTGGACTTCCTCGCTCATGGAATTGGGGATGGTCATTAAATTGGAACCGCAGGCTTCGTTGATCTCACCGGATGCCGGGTATTCAGGAGCGGAAGCGCCTTGCGCGGGTTGATAGCTGACCACATCGACCGCTTTCCAACCGCGGGCAGCGTTTACCTCCAACAGGAAGGTGAGCGGATTCATGGCGCAATCATCCGCGTACACCCCCACCAGGCTCCCCAGCCACACCTGGTCATTGGGGTCGGCATCGTTGATGATCTTCGCGGCCGACCGCACCAGGTCGGTGTAGAAAACCGGGTCAGGATCCATCCAATCCTGCGGGGAGAGCGGAGACAGGAAAGCGCTCATACCCTGCGAGCTGTTCACTACGCTGCCTATCTCCCAGATATCCACTGATTCACCGTAATGGTTTACCGCCGCCTGCACGAAGTTTTCCCAGCGCGGCCCGAAGGCAGCTTTGTCCACGCCCCCGTCGCCAGCCAGGTATACCGGTCCACCGATGAGGGTGGCGACCACCTGGATGCCGCGGGATTTCGCCG
Organism: uncultured Anaerolinea sp.; assembly: GCA_964470275.1. Classification (GTDB taxonomy): domain Bacteria; phylum Chloroflexota; class Anaerolineae; order Anaerolineales; family Anaerolineaceae; genus UBA6107. The sequence goes on from CAYYBP010000016.1 coordinate 13,646, forward strand.
AGGAGAAGAGCAGGTCCAGCTGCCCGACAGAAGCCCAGTCATAGGAATCAGGAGAGGCTTCGATCAGGCTCCAGTTGATTTCCTGGCGGATGTACTGAATCCCGGCAGCTTCCACCTGGTCCAGGATCGGTTCGACATTCTCGATCGTCAGGGCTGGCAGCGCGCTCATTTCGATGCCAAAACCATCAATGCGGCTGGACTCAGACGCGGAAGGCGAGGTAAGGAGCAACCCTGTAAGTGCACCGACCAACCCAACCGGAAGGACAAAACGCGCAGCAATTAAAAGCAGTTTCATGGCGGAACTCCTGTGTTGACTGTTGCAAGAATAGCGCCATCACGCGGACCTGTTCAACACTGCGCTTGACACACCGAAGATTCTCAATCACAATCATCAGGTGAGTCTATAGGAGCGCAAACATGAATCCAACTGAAAAATTCGATGTCCTGCTGTTGATCGCCCGCCCCGGGGCTGGCAAGAGCGAGGTGATCGATTACCTCAAGCAAACCCCGCTGGAGGATAGGCTGGAAAAGTTCCATGTTGGCAGGCTCGAAGAGATCGATGATTTCCCCATGTTATGGACCTGGTTCGAGGAGGACGCGCTCCTGGAGCGGATGGGTCACCCCCGGCTGCACACCGATCGCGAGGGATATTTCCTGTGGCAGCACCTGTGGGACCTGCTTATCGAAAGGATAGGGCTGGAATACCAGAAAAGGTTGCGCGATATTCCCGATTTGAATGTAGAATACACAACCCTGGTTGAATTCTCACGCGGCAGTGAGCATGGCGGATATCGATCCGCGTTTTACCATCTTTCACCAGACCTGGTGGAAAGGATGGCGGTGATCTATATCGATGTAAGCTGGGAGGAATCCCTGCGCAAGAACAGGAAACGCTTTAATCCCGAAAAACCCGACAGCATCCTCGAGCATGGATTGGCGGATGAGAAACTGGAGCGGCTTTACCGGGTCACGGATTGGGAGGAGGTGAGCGCCGGGGATGAGGCTTATCTCACCATCCATGGAATGAAGGTGCCTTACGCCGTGTTTGATAATTCCGACGACGTCACCACGCAGCGCGGTCAGGCCCTGGGGGAGCGCCTTTATTCAGTTACCGGTTTGCTCTGGGAAAGGTACCGTTTGCTCAGATCCTGATCTCACCATCAACCAGGTCGGGTGATCGTTAGGTCGAGTTTCCAGGAGAGCGGCTGGGGCACGATCACGTTCACCGATTGCGGCAGCACCTTGACGGAGATCGGCGTCTGACCGACCAGTTCTCCGTCTGCCTGAACGATGGCCGCCGGGCTGGTGCGGATCACAAGGTTCTTCGCCGCTGATAACTGGCGGTATTTGGGGGCGCGTTTTTGCCGCAGGATGAATGCCTGCCAGAACATCGCCGGCAGGTCGAGAATGGTGCGCGCGCGCATGATCAACACATCCACCTTGCCATCATCAGGCTTGATGTCGAGGATATTCTCAAGCGCTTTTAACCCGACCACCCCGTAATTTGCCACAAAGATCTCGGTTGCCCGGCCGCGGAAGTGCTGCCCGTCGGCATCGATCGAATACCGCCGCATCTCAAGCCCGAAGATCTGTTTAAAGATGGTTGAAAAATAGGCGATGTTCCCGAGCCTTCGCTTTTCTGTGCGCGATGTGTTTGCCACCATGGCGGCGCTGAAACCCACGCCAATGTTCATAGCGTGCACGGTTTCACCCACCAGCATCAGGTCCAATTTGCGGATATCGTGATTTCCGGTCATCAAGTTGACCGCGCGGATCGGGTTAAAGGGGATAGCCAGGTGGCGCGCGATGGCATTCCAGGTGCCGGTGGGAATGATGCCGAGGGGCACATCAGCCCCAACCATCCCGGCTGCCACCGCAGCGATCGTGCCGTCGCCGCCAGTTGCGACCACCAGGTCAACACCATCGGTGATCCGGTTGGCCACGATCTGGCCGGTGTCTTCGTTTTCTTCCGTCGTGTGAAAATCCGTGTCCCAGCCAAGGATTTGAAACCGTTTCTCGATCACCCGGCGCAGCTGGGGTGTATTCACGATTCCAGCTACCGGGTTGAGAACAATAAAGGCGGTGTGGTTCTGAGATTCTTTTGGTTCCAATTTCCCTCACTTCATGCTCGCACCCCCATTATATGGGATTAACTGTTGAATTTACGAACTCAATTCTGGTAAGCGGCAACGCGCGTTTCAATTGTGAAGCAGCCTGCCGGAAGGTATAATCCTTCAGGTACCTGGTCAGTACTGAACCAGAAATGGGAGAAACCATTCGCATGCCTGAGCCAGCCTTCATTACATTTGAAATCCTTACTTACCTGATGTTCGCCGCCTGTTTGTGGCATGCAGCCAGGCAGGGAAAAACCAGGGTGTTTGAACTTGTCGCCAGCCTGGTCTACGGTGTGCTGCTTGAATGGTTGACCATCCAACAGATCGAAGCCTACCATTACGGAAAGTTTCTGGTGATGTTTGACGGGGCGCCTTTATGCATCGGGCTGGGATGGGCGGTCATCATTTACAGCGGCATGGAGTTTGTGAAAAACATCGCCATGCCGGATTTTGCGCGGCCGTTCCTGGTGGGGCTGTTGGCGTTGAACCTCGATGCCGGCATGGACGCGGTCGCCATCCGGCTCGGATTCTGGAACTGGGTGATCCCGCTGGACATGCAGTGGTTCGGCGTGCCTTACGGTAACTTCTGGGCGTGGTACATAGTGGTGACGTCTTACAGTGGATTGATTTACTGGTTCAGGGCGAAGGGGTGGCATACCGCCAGGCAAGCGCTAAAGAATTGGGTGTACGCACCGTTGGCGCTGATCGGGTCGATCGTCATTCTGCTGGCATCCAATTATAGTTTTGTCACCCTGCTGGGGAGGAGCGACCTTGGCACCGCGCTGGCGATGGTGATGCTGCTCCTGTTGGGCGCGATCGTCATCTTTGTCACGCGGCCGGCATTTATACCCCTCAAAAAGATCGACTGGGTGGTGTTCGGTGTTCCGCTTTTGTTTCACCTGTTTTTCAACCTTTTCGCCATCATCGATGGCATCTATTACCGTCAGCCGATCCTGGCGGTGATCGGGTTGCTCATGTTCATCGTTGGGATGGCTGTGCACCTCTGGCCCTTCGCCGGACTGCGCCGCAAACCGGGTGTGGCGGGGGAAGCGTTGGATGGTGAAAGTCTTCGATCATGATCGTGGGCGGCGAGTTCTACCAGGACCAGAGGTGGGCGACAGGGGAGCCTGGGGTTGACACCGGCAACCTGACCTTTCTCAACGGTGGAAAAGCCGCCCTGATCGTCGTTGCGGATTACCTGCGCAGCCAGGGGATCGACCAGATCCTGCTGCCCGCCTACCTGTGCCCGACGATCGTGGATACGCTGGAGCGGCGCGGATTGCGGTGTGCGTATTACCAGGTTACCCACGATCTTTCCCTGGAGTTGATTGACCTTGAGCAAAAAGCCCGCGGCCAGCGGGCGCTGTTGTTCATCAATTACTTTGGTTTTCACCAACCGCCATCTGTGATCCAATTGCTGAAGAAGCTGCAGTCCCGGGGGCTGATCCTTGTGGAGGACAACGCCCAGGCGGGGTTCTGGCAGGGCGCTATTGGAGATTTCGTGTTCAACAGCATGCGCAAACTCGTTCCGCACGATGGCGGCTATCTGTATTCACGTTTTAACGTCGCGTCGATCATCCAGGAACACGCCGGCGTGCATAACCGGCGCCTGCCCGTGATCCGTGCGTACCGTCAGAAGCTGCCGGATTACCTGTTTCGCGGGGAGTACACCTACGAGGAATTGAGCAGTCTGTACGAATTGGCGGAGCGTTACTACTCTGATGACATGGTGGTCCGCGGTGACGCCCAGGAAAGGCAGTACATCGAGCACCTGGATTGGCAGGGGATCAAACACAGGCGGCGGGACAATTATCTATATCTTCTGGATGCCATCCGCGGGATCGATGAGTTAACCCCGATCTTCCCCTGCCTTGAAGAGGACAACCTGCCCCTCGGGCTGCCGGTTTATGTCAACGGCGTGTCGCGGGATGGAGTGTTCAACGGGCTTGGGTCCGCCGGCATCGGTCTGACGATCCATTGGAAGGACGTGGCGTCCGACAGGCGGCTGAACCATAACCCGGCGGCTGTGGATATCTCCAACCGCATTCTTACCCTGGTCATCGACCAACGCGCCAGCCACAAGCAGCTGGATCACCTCGCCTGCGTGCTCAAGGATTGCCTGCGCCCTCCCGGCGCCTGGTCGATAAGCAGATAACAGGCTGGCAGACTTCCCAGCCAGCAGGCAGGGGTTTTGACTCTCTTTTCCATCACAATGGGATTCCCAGTAGTGAATGGTTATCGCCCATCTGGCAAATTTTGACACCGCGAACCGGGCGGTAATAACAATTCAAGCAATTACATTTTATATTGGGAAAAATATTAGTCTGCCGGTTACCCGCCGAACACCGGCGCGAACAGTACGACTTCGTCACCCTCGTTGATCACGCGCAATTTGTAGACCATCTCCTGGTTGATGATCACCTGGGCGTGCGCCAGGAAAGGCTTTAGCGCCGGCACCTGTACAGAGAGGAGATCGAGCAGGTCCGCGACCGTGCTGGAGGGGGGAAGCGGGAGGACCATTGTATCTGTGCCTGCCCGCTCTTTGAGCGGGGATAAAAACTGAACCGTGACATTCATATTCCTATTAAACCATATATCCAGCCCGCGGGCAGGATCCATTTCTGTCATTGCCGGAAGCCATGCATCAAAGTAAAATTGAGTGGCAGAGACCGATTTCCCGAGGGTCTATTTGAAAGATCAGGTAGACGGTTGTGATCAAGGCAAAAAACATGAGGTGTTATGGAACCAAAACGCGAGATAAAACGGCTGGTTGAAGAAAAACAGGGCGACATTATCCAATTCATGCGTGATATTTGCGCCATTCCATCGATGGAATCGCTCATTGGTCCGGTGGGCGAGCGCATCCAGGCCGAGATGCGCAAACTGGGCTACGACGAGGCGCGTTTCGACAAAATGGGCAACACCATCGGGCGCATCGGCAGCGGGCCCAAAGTGTTGGTGTACGACTCTCACATCGACACCGTCGGCATCGGCGATAAAAAGGACTGGCCCTGGGATCCTTTCATCGGCAAGGTCGAGGACGGCAAGTTCTACGCCCGCGGCGCCTGCGATGAGAAGGGTAGCACGCCCGGGATGGTGTATGGGTTGGCGATGGCGCGCGACCTGGGCTTGCTGGATGGTTACACCGTTTATTACTTCGGCAACATGGAAGAGTGGTGCGATGGCATCGGTCCGAACGCGTTTGTTGAAGCGGACCCGCAGGTTAGACCTGATTTTGTGGTGATCGGCGAGCCGACCAAGATGAACGTGTACCGCGGGCACAAGGGACGCATCGAGTTGAAGATCACCACCTACGGGCGCTCGGCGCACGCCGCGGTGCACTACCTGGGTGATAACGCTGTCTACAAGATGGCCTCGATCATCAACCTGGTGCGTGAGCTCGACCGCCGTTTCCGCTTTGGCATGGGCAAGCACCCGGTGCTTGGTAACGCTTCGATTGCCATTACCGATGTGTCGGTTCACACCAATTCCTTGAACGCTGT